>NZ_BAABJO010000013.1:0-214486 GCF_039543345.1 Pseudonocardia adelaidensis
GCTCCCAGCTGTGGCTCTCCGGCCGCTACGACCGGTCCGTCTACGTGCTCTCGACGGACGACGGGCACCTCATCCAGAAGATCGCGGTCGGCAACGGCCCGCACGGGCTCTGCGTCTGGCCGCAGCCCGGCCGGTACTCCCTCGGCCACACCGGGATCACCCGGTAGCGCGCTCGGCCTGCGTAGCGTGTCGGACATGGGCACGACCTCCACCAGTGTCGCCGAGCTCGACGCGGCCCTCGTCGACTGCCGCGCCTGCCCGCGCCTGGTCGCATGGCGCGAGCAGGTGGCGCGCGACAAGCGCGCCGCCTTCCGCGACCAGGAGTACTGGGGCAGGCCGGTGCCCGGGTTCGGCCCGACCGACGCGCCGCTGCTGATCGTCGGCCTCGCCCCGGCGGCCCACGGCGCGAACCGGACCGGCCGGATGTTCACCGGCGACCGCTCGGGTGACGTGCTGTACGCGGCGATGCACGCGGTGGGCCTGGCCAACCAGCCCACTGCTGTGCACGCCGGTGACGGGCTCGAGCTGATCGACACCCGGATCACGGCGCCGGTGCACTGCGCGCCGCCGGACAACAAGCCGACGCCGGATGAGCGGGAGCGGTGCGGTGCGTGGCTGCGCGCCGAGCTGGCGCTGCTGCGGCCGCGGGCGGTGGTGGTGCTGGGGGCGTTCGGCTGGCAGGCGCTGCTACCGGTGCTCGCCGACGCGGGCTGGGCGGTCCCCCGGCCGCGGCCGCGCTTCGCCCACGGCGCGCACGTCGAGCTGGCAGGCGAGCGGGGACCGCTGCACCTGTTCGGGTGCTACCACGTCAGCCAGCAGAACACGTTCACCGGGCGCCTGACGCCCGCGATGCTCGAGGACGTGCTGCGCCGGGCGGCGGAGGTAGCCAGGCTCACCTCCCGGACGGAGGTGTCCACCACCTGAGGGTGGGAACATGGATGTCATGGCGCGCAACACGCGGATCGTCGTCGTCGGTGGCGGCTACGTCGGCATGTACACCGCACTGCGGCTGCAGAAGAAGCTGCGGCGCGGTGAGGCCGAGGTCACCGTGATCGACCCGCAGCCGCACATGACCTACCAGCCGTTCCTGCCCGAGGCGGCGGCCGGCTCGATCGAGCCGCGTCACGTCGTGGTGCCGCTGCGCAAGGTGCTGCGCAAGTGCCACCACCTCACCGGTCGGGTCACATCGATCAACCACGCCGCCCGCGAGGTCACGGCCGAGCTCGTCTCCGGGAACGTCACCACCCTCGGTTACGACGTGCTCGTCGTGGCACCGGGGTCGGTCGCGCGCACGCTGCCCGTTCCGGGGCTCGCCGAGCGGGGCATCGCGTTCAAGACCGTGGGCGAGGCCATCTACCTGCGCAACCACGTGCTGTCCCAGCTCGACGCGGCTGCCACCACGGTCGACCCCGAGCTGCGCCGTCGCCTGCTCACGTTCCTCGTGGTCGGCGGGGGCTACGCCGGGATCGAGGCGCTCGCCGAGCTGCAGGACATGGCCCGCTACGCCACCCGCTACTACGAGAACATCGCGCCGGAGGACCTGCGCTGGGTGCTCGTCGAGGCCGCCGGGCGGATCATGCCCGAGGTCGGGCCGCGGATGGGTCGCTACACCGTCGAGCGCTTGATCGAAGCCGGCATTGAAGTCTTCCTCGACACCCGTGTCAAGTCCATGGAGGGCGGGCACGTCGTCCTCGACGACGGCACCGAGTTCGAGACCGAGACGATCGTGTGGACCGCGGGGGTCAAGCCGAACCCGATGCTCGAGCACACCGACCTGCCCCGCGACGCGCGCGGCCGCATCGACTGCACCGCGGAACTGCAGGTCGTCGGCATGCCCGACGTGTTCAGCGCGGGCGACTGCGCGTCGGTGCCCGACCTGTCGAAGGACGACCCCGACGCCCGCACCAGCCCTTCGGCGCAGCACGCGGTCCGGCAGGCCAAGGTGCTCGCCGACAACATCGTGGCGTACCTGCGGGGGCGGCAGTTGAAGAAGTACGAGCACAGCTACGCCGGGTCCGTGGCCAGCCTCGGGCTGTACAAGGGCGTGGCCGAGATCTACGGCGTCAAGCTGCGCGGCCCGATCGCGTGGTTCATGCACCGCACGTACCACGTGAGCCGGATGCCCACGTGGAACCGGCGCATCCGCATCGTCTTCGACTGGACGGGCGCCCTGTTCCTGGGCCGCGAGGTCGTGGCGCTCGGCCAGATCATGGACCCGAAGGCCGAGTTCAGCCGGGTCGCCCGCCCGGGTCCGGCCCAGGCCGCGCCCGCGAAGGCCCCCGAGCCGGTCTCCACCTCCTCGAAGAGCGGCTGAGGGCGGGGGCGGGCGCCGGTCCGTAGGCTTGGCGCGCGCCCCCGTGGCCCAACCGGCAGAGGCAGGCCCCTTAAAAGGGTCACAGTGTGGGTTCGAATCCCACCGGGGGCACCCCGCCACGAGCCGCAGAACCCGCCGTTGAGCAGGCAAATCGTCGTCGCCTACTGATCGCGCCGTGTCCGGTGCTGTCCGGCCGGCACCGGCCCACACCGATCGTCTGTGCCGGGCTCGGGCAAGAGCTCGCTGATCCACGGCTCGGTGGCGGGCCGGGATGGTGTGGTGGTGGTCGACCAGGGCGCGATCCGCGGCTCGCGCCGGAGCAACCCGTCGACGTACACGGGCCTGCCCGACCCGATCCGCAAGGCGGCTCCTTCAGCTCGGGTTCCCGCCCGAGAAGGGGCATCCCACACTCCTGCCCTTCGGTCCCACACCATGGGGGCGCCTGTCCCGGGGCGTCATCGATCCGCTAAAAAATGGCTCCTGCCCCCGCGGCGAGGAGGTCTCGTGTTCCAGGTCACGGTGCTCTACAACCACCCCGAGGATCCCGCCCGGTTCGACGAACACTACGACGGGGTCCACGCGTCGCTCGCCGCCACGATCCCCGGCCTGCGGCGCTACACGGTGACGAGGCCCGGACCGGGCCCGGACGGCACGTTGCCCCCGTACTACCTGGTGGCGGTGATGGAGTACGAGTCCGAGGCGGCCTACGGCGCGGGCATGGCGGGACCGGAGGGCCGGGCGACCCGGGCCGACCTGGCCAACTTCGCGACGGCAGGCGTCACGGTGCTGGCGGGGACGGCCGGCTCCGTCGTCTGACCGGTCACCCGCCGACTCCCTGCACGAGGCGCTCGACACCACCACCCGAGTTCCCGGAGCTGCTCGCGCAGCGGGAACCCTGGTTCGCCTGATGTCGGTTGTCCGCCGTCACTGCTCTGCTGCCGAATCCGCCCTATGAGATCAAGGCCGGCCACCGGCCCGCCGACCAACCCTCTACCTCCGGCCCGGGGCGGCCGGCGTCCCGGCTACCCGGCCTTCATCCGCAGGGCGTCGACTAGTCCTCAGCAGCTCGCACGCGGTGCGACCGGCACCTCTCTTGGCAGACCGCCTTCCTGAACGCCGCCGACGCCGCTTCACAAGCCGGCGAACTCGTGCCGCTGCCGACCTGACCAAGATCGGGGACTGCCGTAGTTCAGGTCCATGTATGAGTAATTTGCGGCGAGGAACGCGAAGTAGGCATCGGGCTTCTTGCCGCGTTGCTCGGCACCTTGTTGTGCAGCAACCTGAGCATTGAGCGTCTGTACTGAAGCTTGATAGCCGACGAATGTTCCAGAAAGTGCAATAACTGCCACCAGCACGGGGACGCCTAGCTTCTCGACGAGGGGGTGGAGCGCACGTGGCCATGGCGGCGCAGGCGGGGGCGTGGGGGTTGGGGCAGGTGTCGGTGCACTGCCGCCGCCCGCGTTCGTCACGGCTTCCTCCGCAGCTCGTCAGCCGGTCAAGCAGTGGGTCGGCCCGTCAACCAGCGAAGAATGGGTTCGAATCCCACCGGGGGCACGGTGAGCCGATCCAGCGGTTCCTACCGGCCCTGCTCGGCAACCGTCGACTCCGGCCGACCGAGCTCGACCAGATGAAGTGCAGGATCCACACCGACGAGAGCGTCCAACTCGCCTTTCCCGACCTACGGACTCGGGATCATGAAGTCGCCGCCGGCACCGCACCCGTTTCCCGCGGACCGCGCGAGCACGATCACGCGTAGCCTCAGCCGTGTGCGAGCGCTGCAGTTCACCGCTTACGGCGGCCCGGAGGTTCTGAGCTGGGCCGAGGCGCCCGATCCACACGCGGGCGCCGGTGAGATCCGCATCGCGGTGCGTGCGGCCAGCGTGAACCCGCTCGACTGGAAGATCCTCTCGGGGGCGATGTCCGAGGGCCGGGTCCCGGGGGAGCCGCAGTACCTGGGCTACGACGCGGCCGGCGTCGTCGACGAGGTGGGTGAAGGCGTCACCGGGGTCGCCGTGGGCGACGAGGTGTTCGGCCGTGGCCGCAACACGCAGGCGGAGTACGCGGTGCTCGGGTCCTGGGTGCCCAAGCCGCCGTCGGTCGACTGGGCCGTGGCCGCGGCCGCCGGGGTGGCCGGGGAGACCAGTGACCGCGTTCTCCGCCTGCTCGGCGTTTCGCAAGGCGACACGATCTTCATCGATGGTGGCGCGGGCGGCGTGGGTGCTGTCGCCGTGCAGATCGCCATCGCGCGGGGAGCGAACGTGATCGCGTCGGCCGGTGAGGCGAACCAGGACTACCTGCGGGAGATCGGGGCGGTTCCCGTGCGCTACGGGGAGGGCGTGGCCGATCGCGTCCGGGCCGCAGCGGGTGGGCAGGTCGATGGGGTCTTCGACGTCGCGGGCCGGACTCCGGTCGGAGAGTTGACGAGCCTCGTCGCCGAGCCGTCCCAGGTGGTGTCCATCGCCAACTTCGCGGCCGGGGGAGCGGGGGCCCGGGTCAGCACCGGCGGTGCGGACAGCAGACCCACCGAGGCCCTGACGGAGGTCGCCGAACTGCTCGCGCGGGGCAAGCTCGTGATCAAGGTCCAGACGTTCCCCTTCGAGCGCGCGGTCGAGGCGTTCCGCATCAGCCAGGGCGGCCACGTCCGCGGGAAGCTGGTGCTGGTCCCCTGAACGCCGCGTGATCGCCGAGCCACCCGCGGCGAGCCACCGCGGGCGGCGGACCCGGCGGCCCTTGCCCCGCTTGTGGCGCGGATGGTGGTCGCGGTCGGCGCGGCAACGATCGATCGTTGGCGTGGCACGTCGTGCGCGCCGTGTTTCCCGGCTCCTTCGACCCAGCCACGCAGGGACACCTCGACGTGCCGCGCCGCGCCGCGGGCATGTTCGAGGAAGTCGTCATGTGCGTCTTGACCAACCCGAAGAAGACCGGCCGGCTCCCCTCGCCGGCCGGCTGGCCCTTTGGCCGACATGACCAGCGACCTGGGCCAATCACTCCCGCGCAGGCGTACCTCTCCTCGAGCTTCGTCTCAGCGATGGCCCAACGGTGCGTTCGACCTCATCCGCGCCGCCGCATTGGCTCGCGACGCAAGATCAACGGTGGATCCAGGCTGAGACATCTATCCCGTTGTGCGAATCGGCATTTTATGGCTTCGTCCAGAGGTCGATACGGTCGGATTCATGGAGTGGAATTTTTCGACGGCCGAAGAACTCGTGGCCGCTTTGCGTGCCGGTGAAGTGACATCGGTGGAGCTGACCGACGAGGCAATCGCTCGTATCGAGCGGGACGACAAGGCGATCAACGCGATCTGCGTGCCGGACTTCGACCGTGCGCGGGCCGCCGCGCACCATGCCGACCAGGCGCGCGCCCGCGGCGAGGACCGGCCACTGCTCGGTGTTCCGGTGACGGTCAAGGAGTCCTACAACATCGCCGGGCTGCCCACGACCTGGGGCATGTCGCTGTACCGGGACTATGTGCCGGCCGAGGATGCGGTACAGGTATCGCGGATCAAGGCGGCCGGGGCGGTGGTGCTCGGCAAGACCAATGTGCCCTTGGGGCTGCAAGATCTGCAGAGCTTCAACGAGATCTACGGCACCACCAACAACCCGTGGGACCACGATCGTACGCCGGGCGGGTCCTCCGGCGGATCAGCGGCGGCCCTGGCATCCGGATTCGGTGCGTTGTCCCTCGGCTCCGACATCGGCGGTTCGCTGCGTACCCCCGCGCACTTCTGCGGTGTCTACGCCCACAAGCCGACGCTCGGGCTGGTGGCGAACCGGGGCATGGTCCCGCCAGCCACGCCGGTGTTGCCGGTCGACCTCGACCTCGCCGTCGTCGGCCCGATGGCGCGCACCGCCCGCGACCTCACGCTCCTGCTCGACGTCATGGCCGGGCCGGATCCGCTGACGCTCGGCGTGGCGTACGAGTTGACCTTGCCGCCCGCACGCCACCAGCGGCTGAGCGACTTCCGGGTCCTGGTCCTCGACGAGCATCCGCTCATCCCGACCGGGTCCGCTGTGCAGGCCGGCGTGAACCGGGTGGCCGACGCGCTCGTCGACGGCGGCGCCCGCGTCGAACGGCACAGCCCGCTGCTGCCCGACCTGGCCGAAGCCGCGACGCTCTACACGCAGTTGCTGTTCTCGGGCTCCGTTGCGCGATTCCCCGTCGAAGCGTACGAGCAGCTGCGGACCCGCGCCGCCGGCCTGAGCGCGGACGACCAGAGTCTCGACGCGGCGCGGCTGCGCGGGATGGTGTTCAGCCACCGCGACTGGATCGAGGCGAACAACCGTCGCGAGCTCCACCGTCACGGCTGGCGGCAGCTCTTCGCCGAGTTCGACGCCGTGGTGTGCCCGATCACGCCGACTCCCGCATTCCCGCACGACCACAACCCCGATCTGTTGGAACGCCGGATCGACATCGACGGAGTCGAGTGCCCGTTCTTCGACCAGCTCGTCTGGGCTGGTCTGGCCACCATGCCCGGCCTGCCCGCGACCGCCGTACCAGCGGGCCGGCCCTCCGAGGGCCTGCCGGTGGGAGTGCAGCTCATCGGTCCGATGTTCGAGGACCGCACCCCGCTGCGGCTGGCCGAACTGCTCGAGCAGAGGATCGGCGGCTTCCAGGCACCGAGGTAGGGCGCACTACCGGGTGTGCCGAGCGTGATCGGTGATCGGTGATCGGTGGTCGAGATCCTCCAGAGCGCCGTCTGCTGAGCGTGGCTGATCGCCGGGTACCGAATTCCTTCCGGAGGGTGCCGCCGGTACCCGTCAAGGGGTCGCCTGCCCGAGCGCCAAGAGGTTGCCCTCGCTGTCGCGGAAGAACGCGCCACGCTCGCCCCTTCCCTTGCTGGGATAGTTGTCGGGGACGGTGACGATGTCGTTCCGGACGTCGAAGCCCGCGATGTCGAACGCCTCGAACTGCACCCCGCGGGCCCGCAGTTCGGCCACGACCTCGTCGATGTCCTCCACCTCGAAGCCGATCTGCGTCGACGCGCCGGAGGGTTGCCCGGACGAACGGAAGAGGTGGAACTCCGTCGTCCCGCACACGTAGCGGAGCCCACCCTCACGCTCCTCCACGGCCTCGAGACCGAGGCGGTCGCGGTAGAACCGCCGTGCTCGGTCCAGGTCCTGCGCGGGCAGCTTGGTGATGGCCTGCGCGGAGTCGAGCGGTCCAACCATCGCGTGCCTCCTCGTCGTCGCGTCCAACCGGGTGGTGTGGAGACCGCGGCCGGCGTCGATCCTCATCGGTCGTCGCGTACACGGCCCATCCGGTGCGTTCCGGAACGTGCCGGCAGCCACCCGCACGAGGCAGCCGCCCCGCTGCACGACGGGGTACTACCGTCCCACCGTGGATCTCTTCTCCCGCTCGTGGTCGGCGCTGCGCGCGGCCGTCGCCGCCACCCCGGACGAGGACTTCGAGCGGCCGTCGGGATGCGCCGGGTGGCTCGTGCGGGACCTGGTGTGCCACCTGGTCATCGACGCCCAGGACGTGCTGATCACCCTGGTCACGCCGGCCGGCACCGAGCCCACCGCGGACGCCGTCACCTACTGGGACCTCGTCGAACCCCCGACCGGCGAGGATCCGCTCGACGCGCTGATCCCCCGGCTGGCCGCCGCGTACGGCGAGCCGCGGTGGCTCGAGTTCCACCTCGACGACGTCGGGTCCGCCGCGGGCCGCGCCGCCGGGCTCGCCGATCCCGCCCTCCGCGTGCGCACGAAGGACAGGGTGCTGACGGCGGGCGATTACCTGTCGGCGTACGTGCTCGAGTGGACCCTGCACCACCTGGACCTGATCGCCCACCTGCCGTCGGCCGCGGGGCCGCCCGCCGACACCCTGACGGCGGCTCGCGCGGCGCTGGAGTCGATCGCCGGGACCCGGTTCCCCGCCGCGCTCTCGGACGCGGACGCGCTGCGGATCGGCACCGGACGACGCGCGCCGTCCGACGCGGAGCGGGCCGCGATGGGCGACCTCGCCGGGAGGCTCCCGTTCGTCCTCGGCTGACTCCGTCCGGGTGACGGTTCAGCGAAACCACAGCGAGCCGCGCGGACCATGCCGGGATGCCGGTGTCCGTCCGCTCGCGCGTCCGTTCCGACGGTGCGGTGGTCTGGCTCGTCCTGTCCGCCGCCACGGTCGCCACGCTCTACAGCTCGCACTTCCTCCCCTTCTACGACTACTACCAGTGGCTCTTCCAGGGGCATGTCGTGTCGGACCTGTTGTTCGGGACGGACGGCGGCTCCTCCGGCTACTCCGGCGCCTACTCGCTCGACCCGGTGCCGGTGCCCAACCTCGCCGCGCCGCTCGGCATCGGCGTGCTCAACGTGTTCCTGCCCATCGAGGCCGCAGGGCAGCTGTTCGTCGTCCTCACCGTGCTCGGGTTCGCTATCTCGTTCGGCTACCTCGTTCGAACCCTGCAGCGCAGGCCGACCGCCATCGAGTACCTCGGCTTCCTCTGGGCCCCCGGCTTCTACCTCTACAAGGGCTACCTCAGCTTCACCGTGGGGCTCGCCATCGTGTTCGTCCTCGTCGCGGTGCTGCACCGGGCGGTCGCCGCCCCGCGCGGCCCGGGCCGCACGAGCCTGGTGCTGCTGGGCTTCCTCGGCGTCGTGCTCTACCTGTCGCACCTGCTGGCGTGGGGGATCGGTGCGCTCGCCGTTCTCCTGCACGCGCTCGTGCTCGCGCGCACGGGGCGCGGCCGCCGAGCCCTGCTGCTGGTCGCCACGTTCGTCCCGGGCGTCGCCCTGGCTGCGTGGTACACGGCCGCCGAACGCGGCGGGCCCGGTGTGGTCCTCTACTCGTCCTGGTTCGACAAGGCGATCTCCCTCACCGAGACGCTCCAGTTCTTCCTACGGCTCGACCCGTTCCCGCCGGCCCTTCCCATCTTCTGGGTCAACCTGGTGCTCGCGTTGGTCTTCGCGGCGCTCGTCGTGTTCCAGGTCGACCGCTCCGCCCTGCGTGCCGCCCTCGAGAGCCGACCGGTGCTCTGGCTCGCGGGCCTGCTCCTCGGGATCGCGCTGGTGCTGCCCATCAGCATGGTCAACGACCTGATCAAGCCCGATGAGCGGTTCGTGCTGCCGGCGCTGCTGCTGGCCGTCGCGGCGGTCCCGTACCGCGCCGTCCGGCCTGCCGTGACCGGGGTGACCGGGGTCCTCGTGGTCGCCGTCCTCGGGCTGCACGTCGTCGAGTACGTCGACGTGGGCCAGCGGATCGCACGGGTGGACGCGGCCACCGACGCCAGCGTTCCGGCCGGTGCGCCACTGCTGTACCTGACGATCCCGTCCCGCTACGGCTGCGCACCCTCGCCCGGGTTGTCCGTCGGCGTGCCCGTTCTCAAGTGGTTCGGCGTCGACCACGCGATCGAGACTGGTCAGGCCAGGATCAACGTCGAGGAGACCTCCATCGTCCGCGCCGACGGACCCACCGCGGGCGGGATGACCGTCCTCGCGCCCACGCTGGCGGAGGTGCCGGGCGCGGTCCTGCCCGTGGCCGCCGACCATCCCTACGTGGAGGCGATCGGGTGCCCCGCCGACCTGGCCGGTATCCAGCAGGCACTCGCCCCGGCCTACCGGCCGATCGCGCAGGGCGACGGCTACGCGATCCTCCGGCGAGCCTCCTGAACGCGGGTACCGATGGGCCGTGCCGCCGGGGACCACCGACACGCCGCAGGGGGCACCTTCTCGGTCTGCCGGCTGGATCGGCGACGGCGCTCAGCTACCGACCCCGACGGGCTCCGGTCGCGTACGTTCCCGGTCATGAGCGAGCCCGAGGTCTGGAACGTCGGCGGCGCGTACGAGCGCTACGTCGGCCGCTGGAGCCGCCGGGTCGCCGAGGCGTTCGTGCGCAGCCTGGACGTCCCGGCCGGCGCGCGGTGGCTGGACGTCGGCTGCGGAACCGGCGCTCTGACCTCCGCCGTCCTCCGGGTGACCGAGCCTGCCGAGGTGCAGGGCGTCGACCCGTCGGACGGCTTCCTCGCTCACGCCCGCGACCTGGTGGCCGACCAGCGGGCGCGCTTCTCGGTGGGCGACGCCCGCGCGCTCCCGTTCCCCGACGGCCGCTTCGACGCCGTCGTGAGCGGGCTGGTGCTCAACTTCGTGCCCGATCCCGCCGCCGCGGCCGCGGAGCTGGCCAGGGTGGCGGCGCCCGGTGGGGTGGTCGCGGCCTACCTCTGGGACTACGCCGACGGCATGCAGATGATCCGGTGCTGCTGGGAGGCCGCCGCCGTGCTCGACCCCGCTGCGGCGGAGCAGGACGAAGGCCGGCGCTTCCCGCTGTGCCGGCCCGAGCCCCTGCACGCGCTCTGGGTCGGGGCCGGCCTCACCGACGTCGACGTGGCACCGATCGAGGTGACGACCCGCTTCCAGGACCTCGACGACTACTGGTCGCCGTTCCTCGGCGGTCAGGGTCCCGCTCCCGGATACGTCGGCTCGCTCGACGACGATCAGCGCGCCGCGCTGTACGCGCTGCTGCGCAGGCGCCTCCCGGTGGCTGCGGACGGGTCGATCTCGTTGTCCGCGCGGGCCTGGGCCGTCCGCGGGTCCCGCTGAGCGCCCTGCCTCCGAGCCGATGGTGGCCGGGTCCGGAGGCCGGCGACGAGCGCACCCTCTGGGGACGCCCGCCGCCGGGTCTGAGGGGCGTGCCTATCGACGCCCGCCCGCGGCGCGGAGCCGCTCCATCTCTTTGCCGATCTCCCACAGGCGGCACGGCCAGACCGGGGCGACCGTGGTCGGGAGGCGGCAGCCGCGGCAGTGGCCCGTGGCATCAGGGCTGTGCTCGGCGAGGATGTGGCGCACCGCCGACGAGGTGAACGTGGCTGCGAGGACCTCGGCGATGCTGTGGATCTGGTCGCTCGGCTCCCGGGCCACCGGACGCGGCCCCATCACGAGCGCCGCGGGTTGCAACGACCCGCGGGCCGTGCCGCGCATCTACTCCGCCGACCTGCCCGCGAGCTCCCCCTCGCTGTTCCCCGCAACACCGTTGCTCCTCTCGCCGAAGGACGCTCCGTGCTCCCGGTGCCGCCGCTCGCCCGATGCCGTAGCCGGCCCGGATCGACGAGCAAGGAGCGCTCATCAGGCGACTCCTGCCGCCCGTTCCCTGTGGTGCGCCGGAACTCCCCTGCGTGAGACTCCGGACACATAGAGCAGTGTGCCGGTCACGCGCTGCAGATGCAACCCGCAGCTGCAAATGCAGCGGTGCACGTGCAGTTGAGGGATGCACGTGCAAGCCGACGGTCGGATTCGGTGATCTTTCCGCACTGAGACAGGTGGTTCGGTGCCCGCAGTGCAAGCCGAAACACCCTGCTCAGGGCCACACGATCGGCTGAATTCGGCAGTCATCTGACGAGTGCAGCTGCCAACGGCATATGCACGTGCAGATGACGGCTGCTACCGTCGATCGCATCCGCCACTCAGTTGACCCTCGGAAGGTGATCAAGATGGCGAACGATCGCATCGTGGTGCCGGCGCAACAGATCGATGGTGCGAACTGGCGCAAGAGCACGTTCAGCGGGCAGCACGCCTGCGTGGAGGTCGCGATGCTCGACGGCGGGGAGGTCGCCGTGCGCCACTCGCGCCAGCCGGCGGGTCCCGCCCTCGTGTTCACTCCCGAGGAGTGGTCCGCGTTCCTCCAGGGTGCCTGGCACGGCGAGTTCGGCGAGCGTCCGGCTCGCTGACGGCCGGGGTCATCCCGGATCCGAGACAGTCGCCCGGCGTGGGTTCCACGCCGGGCGCCGGTGTTCCCGGGGCGTGATCAGAGCTCGGCGATGATCTTCGCCAGCATCTGCCGCGAGCGGTCCGGGGTCTCGGCGTCGACCGTGAGACGGTCGAGGGCGCGGCTGAAGATCTCGATCTCCTCGACGCCGTCGAGCATGACGGCCCCGCCGAGGTGCTCGATGTACACGACGTCCGGGAGCTCGGGCTCGGCGAACCGCAGGAGCTGGAACGGGCCCTCCGCGGCGTAGCCGCTGAGCTGCGTGGGCACGATCTGGATCGTGATGTGCGGCTGCTTCGACTGGTCGAGCAGGAACTGGAGCTGCTCCCGCAACACGCGGCGCCCACCGATCGGTCGCCGCAGCACCGACTCGTCGACGACCGCCCAGTAGCGCGGCGGGTTCGGGCCGGTGATCAGCGCCTGGCGCTGCATGCGCAGGTGGATCCGCTTCTCGGTGTCCGGCGGGGCGTAGTCGGGGCGGCCCCGGGTGAGCACTGCCCGCACGTACGCCTCGGTCTGGAGGAGGCCGGGCACGAACTGCAGCTCGTAGGTGTGGATCCGGCTGGCCGACTCCTCCAGCCCGACGAACTCCTGGAACCAGCTCGGGATGACGTCGGTGAAGCGGCGCCACCAGCCCGGCTCGTTGGCCTTGCGGACCATCTCGAGGAACTGCTCGCGCTCCTCGGCGTCGCTGACGCCGTACATCGTGAGCAGGTCGGCGATGTCGCGCTCCTTGAACGCGACCCGGCCGAGCTCGAGGCGGGAGACCTTGGAGTCGGACGCCCTGATCATGTACCCGGCGTCGGAGCGGGAGATGCCGGCGTTCTCGCGCAGCCTGCGCAGCTGTGTGCCCAGCACGATCCGGCGTGCCGTGACCCCACGGGCGTCTGCGGGCAGCGCTGTGCTCGACTCGGAGCGGCCACCCTCAGCCATCGGCTCCTCCTCGCGGACTTCCGGCTCCGTTGTACGGGACCCACCCCACATCCGCTCATGGCAGAACAAGCAGGGCCGGCACTCTGCTGGACGACGACCGTACACGGAGAGAGCGAGAAGTGGAGGATCGCGTCCGCGGTTCAACCTGATCAGTCCTTGCCCTACACTCGACTGGCCGCCGTAGACTCCCGGGGTTCCGAGATCGACTACCGAGTGAGGCGAGTGTGCCGAGTACCGAGGAAGAGGTAGTTCCGGCCTACATCGACGTGTCGAAGGCGAGCGTCGCGCGCGTCTACGACGCGTTCCTGAACGGCAAGGACAACTACGAGATCGACCGCGAGGTCCTGCGGCGGATTCAGAAAGTGGCGCCGGAGGCCACTCAACTCGGGTGGGACAACCGGGAGTTCCTCATTCGGGCCAGCCGGTTCATCGCGAGCCAGACCGGCATCAAGCAGTACCTGGACTGCGGGTCGGGCCTGCCGACGGCCGAGAACACCCACCAGATCGTGCAGCGCATCGACCCGGAGTCCCAGGTCGTGTACGTCGACAACGATCCGGTCGTGCTCGCGCACGGACGCGCGCTGCTCGAGGAGAACGACCGGACGCACCTCGTCGGCGCCGACATCTTCGAGCCGAGTGACGTACTGCAGAACGAGGTCGTGCGCAAGCACATCGATTTCTCCGAGCCCATTGCGCTGTACCAGTGCGGAACCCTGCACCATTACACCGGCGATCGGTACGCCGAGATCATGCAGGAGTACGTCGACGCGCTGCCGTCCGGTTCGTACGTTGCGTTGAGCCACTTCTACGACCCCGAGACCGACGAGTACAGCGCACTCGCCCGCAAGATGGAAGACATATTCCTGCACAGCCCGATGGGTAGCGGTTCGTTCCGCACCCGGAAGCAGATCATGAGCATGTTCCCCGGGCTCGAACTCGTCGAGCCGGGTCTCGTGCTGTGCGCCGACTGGTGGCCGGACGGGCCGCGGGTGAAGCCGTTGCCGTCGGTCTCGTACACCATCGTCGGGGCGGTCGGGCGCAAGTCCTGAGATGACGAGCCTCCCGAGGCCGGGCAACCATCCTTCCGCTGAGCAGAAGTGATGTTGCCCGGCTCGCGGCCGCGCCGCGACGCTCCTTCCTCCGGAGCACGCATTCCTGGAGGCTCGCCATGACGCAGGCGCCGACACTGCTCCTCGTCCATGGCGCGTGGCACGGGGTGTGGGCGTGGCGCCGGCTCGTCGAGGAGCTCGCCGACCTCGACGTCCGCACGGTCTCGTTGCCGTCCGTCGGCCCGGACCGTTCCGCGCTCGGCGACCTGCGCACCGACACCGAGGCCGTGCGGGCCGCGATCGCGGTCGTGGACGGGCCCGTCGTGGTGTGCGCCCACGGCTATGGCGGCGTGCCGGTCACGGAGGCGGCGGCGGGCATGCCGAACGTCGTCGGGCTCGTCTACCTGTGCGGGTTCCAGCTCGACGTCGGGGAGTCGGTGCTCTCCTCCCTCGGAGGCAGCCCCCCGAGCTGGTGGGACGTCCACCGGGCGGAGGGCTACGTCGACGCGCTGCGGCCGTTCGAGGTCTTCTACGCCGACGTGCGCCCGCACACCGCCCGCGGGGCCGTCGCCAGGCTCGGTCACCAGTCGCTCGCCGCGTCCGAGCAGCCACTCGCGCGTGCGGCGTGGCGCACGATCCCCAGCACGTACGTCGTCTGCGAGCGGGACGCCGCGATCCCCGTCGTCGCGCAGGAGTGGATGGCCGAGCGCGCCGACCGCGTGCTGCGCATGCCCACGTCGCACGCGCCGTTCCTGTCCCGGCCCGCGCAGCTGGCCGGGATCCTCAGGGCGGAGCTGGTGGCGTCGGGCAGTGCCACCGCCGTCGGCTGACGCGGGTCAGCCCGGGACGCGGTGCCTGCGCACCGCGTTGCCCAGCGCGGCCAGCACCGCGACGCCCGCGGCGAGCGCGGGTGCGAGGAGCAGGGTCCCGACGATCCAGAGGTTCGCGCCGATGACCTCGGCCGTGGCGCTGAACCAGCCGTACAGCGCGATGGCCGGCAGGGCGACGCCCAGCAGGGCCACCGCCGGGCCGCGGGCGAACCCGCCCGCGAAGGCCAGCCCGGCGAGGCCCGCCACGGCCACGGCCCAGTGCCGCGGCGTGAGCGGCGACGCGTACGTCTGCGGGTCCGCCGTGGGCACGACGCTCCAGTCGGCGGGGAACGCGACCAGCCACAGCGCGACGGTCGCGGCCGCGAGCAGCACGACGACGGCGGCCGCCCGCGTCATCCCGCCTCGACGAAGGCGATCAGCGGCTCGACGCGCACCGGCGTGGCGAGGCTGTTGGCGACGAAGCACTCGCGGTGGGCCACCTCGACGAGGTGGCCCACCCGCTCCTCGCTCGGGCCCTCGACGAGCGTGATCCGCGGGCGCAGCACGATCTCGGTGATCCGGATGGGTCGCTGCGCCTCCGGCATCAGGGCGGTGGCGTCGTCGCGGTAGTCGCGCACGTCGAGCCGGGCCCTGGCGGCGACGGCGAGGAAGGACAGCAGCTGGCAGGACGCCGCGGCGAGGACCACGAGCTGCTCGGGGTTGAGCCGGGCCGGGTCGCCGAGGAACGCCGGGTCGGCCGAGAGCGCGAGCTCGGGCTCGGCGGGCGGAGCACTCCCGCGGTGCGCCCGCTCGTAGGCCGGGTAGCCACCTGCCGTGGAGCCGGACCACGAACACAGGGCCCGGTAGCTGTGGACGGGCTGCTCCGCCATGTCAGCGGGCCGGTGCGCCGGCGTCGCGGACGCTCGCGGGGTCGCCGGACCGGCGCGGTGCCAGTGGCCCGCGCGAGCGCCCCCGCAACCAGCCTCGGCCCTTCTGCAACACCCTGCTGATCGCGTTGGGCCCCCGCCGGGACTCGATCAGGTCACCGACCCGGCCGAGCACCCAGCCGAGCAGCGGGGCCCCGATCGCGAGGATCAGCCACCACCGCAGCCGCGCGGACAGGAACGCCCACATCGAAGGCCCCCTCCAGGTGTCCTGGGGCCGGAGCGTATTCGCCGCGGCCCGACGTTGCACGTGCAAACGGTCTTGTTCCCCCGTACGACCGGCGGAAACGCCGCCCATGACGGGTCCGGGAGCGGCTACCATCCCACGATGGCGGGCGACCGTCCGGCCCTGCTCGGGCTGCTGCTCTACCTCCTCGTCGCGGCCACGCCCACGATCCTGTTCTGGGCAGCGCTGCGGCTGCTCCCCGCTGCGCTCATGGCCTGTTCCGAGCGTCGCAGGCGTCGCGAGGCCGCGGCCGGGCCGCCGCTCGAGTCCGTCGTCGCGAACCTGCGCAGGTTGCGCCGCGAGGTGCGCCGGGGGTGCTACCGCACCCAGGTGCGGCGCATGGCGGTGGAGGCCGCCTACGACGACACGCTGGTCGAATGCTGCCGGCTCGTCGCCGTCGACGCCCCGCTCGCCGGCGCGGACGCCCGTGATCGCCCCTTCGCGCGGCTCCTCACCGAGGCGGCGCTGGAGAACGCGGGGATCGCACTGGACGCGCCGTGACCGAATCGCAGTAAAGTCATCTTTACCGAACAGGGAACGCCGCAGGGTGTTCCCTCGTTGAACTGCACGGACGCATGACCCGCTTCCGAGGAGGACCCAGGTGCGCACCAGCAGCAACCCGGCGTTCCGCAACCTGCCCGGTGGGCAGGGTGGGTACGCCACGTTCGACCGCCAGGGCGGCGCGATGGGCGGCGCCACCGCCTACGCCGACGCCCGGGCCGCGCAGGTCGGCTACGGGCGGGCCGGGGTCGGCGAGCGCCCGCTCACGATGGACGACGTCGTCACGAAGACCGCGATCACGGGCGGCGTCGCGCTCGCGGCGGGCCTGCTCACCGCACTCAGCGGGATGTACTGGCTCGTGCTCCCGGCGTTCATCGTCGGGTTCGTCGTATCCCTGATCGTCATCTTCAAGCAGAGCAGCAACCCCGGCCTGGTGCTGACGTACTCGGCGGCGATGGGCATCGCGCTCGGCGGGATCACCGGCGCGCTCGAGATGTCGGGCACGCAGTTCGAGGGCATCGGCTTCCAGGCCGTGGTGGGCACCGCCGGTGTGTTCGTGGGGATGCTGGTCGTATACAAGACCGGTGCCGTGCGGGTCACGCCGAAGTTCACCAAGTGGCTGATGGGCGCCATGATCGGCGTCGCGGTCCTGATGGTCGTCAACCTGCTGGTCAGCTTCTTCACCACCGGCGGCCTCGGCCTGCGCGACGGCTCGCCGCTGGCGTACCTGTTCAGCATCGTCTGCATCGGCGTGGCAGCGTTCAGCCTGCTGCTCGACTTCGACATGGCCGACCGCGCCGTCCGCGACGGTGCCCCGGCGAGGTTCGCGTGGTACATCGCGTTCGGCCTGATGACCACCCTGGTCTGGCTGTACATCGAGATCCTGCGGCTGCTGAGCTACCTCCGCCAGGACTGACCCGCGCTCGAACGAACGGCGCCCGCCCGAGTCCGGGGCGGGCGCCGTTCCGCGTTCTCAGGCCATCTCGGGCACGTGCAGGTGGGCGAGCGCGAGCTCGAACTCACCGACCTCCATGATCTCGACCTCACCCTCCCGGGTGCCGCGCTCGCGCAGCTCCTCGGCCCCCTCGCGGCTGCGATCCATCGCCTCACGGCTGTCGAACGTCACCGAGGACACGGCGTACCCCTCGCGGCGGTCCACCATGAAGCTCGCACTGCAGAAGCCGTCGAACTCCTGCGTCGCCGGCAGCACTCCCATCCGGTAGACGTCGATGCCGCGGTCGATCCGGTCGGGCTCCATCCGCACCCAGGTGGCCCGCACACAGGCGCCGGGGGCCGAGTCGTGGTCGCGGTGCATGACCGCGATCTCCCACTCGTCGACCTGCGGCCGGCCACCGAGCACCTCGGCCGCCCGGTCGCGCAGTGGGCGCACCCGGTCGGCCGTGGCGGCCATCGCCTCCTTCGACTGCCACGCCGTGGTGACGATGCAGCGGCCCGTCGTGCGGTCGACGAGCATCGACATCCCGACGCAGCCCTCCATGCCCAGCACCTCGGGCATGACCTCGTCACGGACGAGCGCGATGCCCGACTCGAGCGAGTCGGGGTTCGCGCGGATCGTGGTGGAGCGTGCGTGCACGGCCCACCCCCTCGGGATCGGGGCAGCGCCCCGACGGCGCCGCCGGCGCCCCACACCATCCTCCCGCCGCATCCGGCGGGCAATACCGTCAGCGCCCCCCGCCGGTCAGCTCAGCCGTTCGAGCACCATCGCCATGCCCTGGCCGCCGCCGACGCACATCGTCTCCAGGCCGATGGTCTTGTCGTGGGTGCGCAGGCCGTTGAGCAGGGTGGTGGTGATGCGGGCGCCGGTCATCCCGAACGGGTGGCCGAGCGCGATGGCGCCACCGTTGACGTTCAGCTTCTCCTCGTCGACGCCGAGGTCGCGAGCCGAGGGCAGGACCTGGGCCGCGAACGCCTCGTTGATCTCGACGAGATCGACGTCGTCGATCGTCATACCGGCACGGGCGAGGGCCTGCTTCGACGCCTCGACCGGCCCGAGGCCCATGATCTCGGGGGAGAGACCGGTGACCCCGGTGGAGACCACGCGCGCGAGCGGGGTGATGCCGAGCTCTGCGGCCTTCGTGTCGGACATGACCACCAGGGCGGCGGCGCCGTCGTTGAGCGGGCAGCAGTTGCCGGCCGTGACCAGGCCGTCCGGCCGGAACACCGGCTTGAGCTGGGCGACGGCTTCGTAGGTGACGCCTGCGCGTGGCCCGTCGTCCTTCTCGACCACGGTGCCGTCGGGCAGGGTGACCGGGCTGATCTCGCGGGCGAAGAACCCGTTGGCGATCGACTTCTCGGCGAGGTTCTGCGACCGGACGCCGAAGCGGTCCATGTCCTCGCGGGTGACGCCCTTGAGCCGGGCGAGGTTCTCCGCGGTCTGGCCCATCGCGATGTAGATGTCGGGCAGGTGCTCGTCCTCGCGGGGGTCGTTCCACGAGTCGGCGCCGTTCTCGGCGATGTGGCGGGTGCGGTCCTCCGCGTCGGCGAACACGGGGTTGTGGGTGTCCGGCCACGAGTCGGAGCTGCCCTTGGAGAAGCGCGAGACGGTCTCGACGCCCGCCGAGATGAACACGTGGCCCTCGCCCGCCCTGATGGCGTGCAACGCCATGCGCGTGGTCTGCAGCGAGGAGGAGCAGTAGCGGGTGATCGTGGTGCCGGGCAGCGTGTCGTGGCCGAGGAGGACGGCGACCACCCGGGCCATGTTGAAGCCCTGCTCGCCGCCGGGGAGACCGCAGCCGAGCATGAGGTCGTCGATGTCGGCCGGGTCCAGCTGCGGGACCTGGGCGAGCGCGGCGCGCACCATCTGCACGGTCAGGTCGTCGGGGCGGATCGTGGTGAGCGATCCCTTGTGCGCGCGGCCGATCGGGGACCGGGCCGCAGCGACGATCACGGCTTCGGGCATGGTCGTTCCTCCTCGCACGGGCTGGCTTACGGCGGAGCCTACGCGGCGGTAACCGCCTGCGGGCCGGATGAACACTGACAGCTGCTGGCAGCGTTGTGCGGGACCCTTGGGCGCATGACCGCCTGGAAGGACGTCGAGGAGGCCGTGCCGGAGTTCGCCGCCCGGGTCCGGAAGATCTTCGACGCGCACAAGCACAAGACGATCGCCACGCTGCGCGCCGACGGCGCCCCCCGCATCTCGGGGATCGAGGCGGAGTTCGTCGACGGTGAGCTGAGGTTCGGCTCGATGACCCACGCGCGCAAGGGCGCCGACCTGCATCGGGATCCCCGGTTCGCGCTGCACAGCCCCTCGGTCGACCCGCCGGAGGGCAACCCCGCCGGCTGGGCCGGCGACGCGAAGATCGCCGGGCGTGCCCGCGCCGTCGGGCCGGTGGACGGCGAGGCCGACGGGGAGCAGTTCCACGCCGACATCGACGAGGTCGTCTTCACCGGCCTCACCGCCGACGCCACGAAGCTGGTGATCGAGGTCTGGACCCCGCGCGGGGGGCTGCGGCGCGTCGAGCGCGCGTAGGGGAGCTGTCGATTTCCCACGCGCCCGTTCGTCGTCATGCTGGTGGCCGTCCGGCCATCTCGCGACACGACGAGGAGCGAGAAGTGAAGTACATGCTGCTGATCTACGGTTCGCAGGACGTCCAGCCGCGGACGCCGGAGGAAGGCCAGCGGATCATGGACGAGTACTGGGCCTACGAGAAGGCCGTGGCGGACGCAGGCGTCCGGATCGCGAGTGACGCGCTGCAGGGCGTCGAGACCGCCACCACCGTCGAGGTGCGCGACGACGGCGAGCGCGTGGTCACCGACGGTCCGTTCGCCGAGACCCGCGAGGTACTGGGCGGCTACTACCTGCTCGACGTCCCGGATCTCGACGCCGCGCTCGACTGGGCGGCCCGCTGCCCGGGCGCCCAGCACGGGAGCCGGATCGAGGTGCGGCCGATCATGGAGTACGAGCAGTCGTGAACGGGGGAGCGGCCGGCTCCGTCGAGGCCGTCTTCCGCGAGGAACGGGGCCGGCTGCTCGCCACGCTCGTCGGCCAGTTCGGCGACCTCGACCTCGCCGAGGAGGTCGCATCGGATGCCGTCGCGGCGGCGCTGAAGCGCTGGCCGGTGGACGGTGTGCCGGGCCGGCCCGGTGCCTGGCTGCTCACCACGGCGCGGCGCAAGGCGGTCGACCGGCTGCGCCGGGACAAGGCGTACGCCGCGCGGCTCGCGGTGCTGCAGGCCGAGGCCGACCGCGACGGGCCCGCCGCGGAGCCCGCCGGCGACGAGGACGTCCCCGACGAACGCCTGCGCCTGTTCTTCACCTGCTGCCACCCGGCCCTCCCGCTCGAGGCGCAGGTGGCGCTCACGCTGCGCTGCCTCGCCGGGCTCTCCACCCCGGAGGTGGCGCGGGCGTTCCTGGTGCCCGCGGCCACCATGGCGCAGCGGATCGTGCGGGCCAAACGCAAGATCAAGGGTGCGCGGATCCCGTTCCGGGTGCCCGGCGCGGACGAGCTGCCCGCGCGGTTGCCGGGCGTGCTCCGGGTCGTCTACGCGATCTTCACGGAGGGGTACGCGGCGAGCGCGGGTCCCGAGCTGGTGCGGGGCGACCTCGCCGACGAGGCGATCCGGCTGGCGCGGATCCTGCACCGGCTGCTCCCCCGCGAGCGGGAGGTGGCGGGCCTGCTGGCGCTGATGCTGCTCGTCGACGCCCGCCGGGATGCGCGCACCGGGCCGGACGGACAGCTGGTGCTGCTCGCCGATCAGGACCGGTCGCGCTGGGACCGGGCGTTCATCGAGGAGGGCCGGAAGCTCGTGGTCACCGCGCTGCGGGGCGGCCGGCCGGGCGCCTACGCGCTGCAGGCCGCGATCGCGGCGGTGCACGACGAGGCCGCCGACGTCGACACCACCGACTGGCCGCAGGTGGTGGCCCTCTACGACGTGCTCGCGGACGTCGCCCCGTCCCCGGTGGTGGCGCTGAACCGGGCCGTCGCCGTCGCGATGCGGGACGGGCCCGCGGCCGGCCTCGCGCTGCTCGACGGGCTCGCTGCCGACGAACGGC
Source organism: Pseudonocardia adelaidensis (assembly GCF_039543345.1). Classification (NCBI taxonomy): domain Bacteria; kingdom Bacillati; phylum Actinomycetota; class Actinomycetes; order Pseudonocardiales; family Pseudonocardiaceae; genus Pseudonocardia; species Pseudonocardia adelaidensis. The sequence goes on from NZ_BAABJO010000013.1 coordinate 21,483, forward strand.
TGCGCGGCTACCACCTCCTGCCCGCGGCCCGGGCCGACCTGCTGCGCCGCCTGGGTCGTCGGGCCGAGGCGGTCGCCGCGTACGAGGAGGCCATGGCCCTCGTCGGCAACGCCGCGGAGCGCGCGTACCTGGCGCGCAGGCTCGGCGAGGTGCGCCCGTAGCGGAGCGGTCCGGGGTCGGGGACGGCTACGCCGATCGACGTGCCGCCAGCTCCCGCAGCTTCGCGAGCGCCCGGTGCTGGGTGACCCGGACGGCGCCGGAGGTCGAGCCGACCGCGACCGCGGTCTCCACGGCCGTCATCCCCAGCGCGACCCGGAGCACCAGGATCTCCCGGTGCTGCTCGGGGAGCTGGTCGAGCAGTTCCCGCAGCTCGGCGACCAGACCGCCGTGGAGGGCCGCCTGCTCGGGCCCGTGCTCGACGTCCGGCTCGTCCGGCACGACCTCGGTGGGCACCGACCGGTCGCGGCCCGCCGCGCGGTAGGCGTCGACCACCTTGTTGCTCGCGATCCCGTAGACGAACGACATCACCCGCTTCTCGGGCCGCCACCGCTCCAGCGCCCCGACCACGGCGAACAGGGTGTCCTGGGCGATGTCCTCCGCGGACTGGGTGCCGAGCGTCCCGAATCCGATCCGGGCCCTGCAGTACTGCACCACCATCGGGCGGATCCGGGCGAGCAGGAGCTCGAGCGACTTCCGGTCGCCGCCCGAGGCCAGCCCGGCGAGACGGTTGAGCTCGGCATCACGACGGGCCGACCGGGCGACATCGGCCCGGTCGGCCTCCTCGACACCGATCACCTCGTCCCCGGTGGCTGACACCGGCGCCCCTCCTGCAGCTCGTGGAACGGTCCGATCGGAGTGCGCGGCGGGCGGACCCCCCGGTTCTCCACGTGCCTGCTTCGTCCGGTCGACGTGCCCTCGACCGGGTGACGCTTCGACGGCGAACAGTAGTCCGTACGCACCCATTCGCGCTTCCGTTCGGCGGCCGAACGCGGCATCCGGTCGGGATCGGCCGCATCGTGCCGAGTCACGGTGCGCCGGTGGCCCGCTGGGCGATCCGGCGGGGGGTGCGACGATTGGCCCCATGCACTACGTCGAGCACGTCGCCGACCTGGTCGGGAACACCCCTCTCGTCCGGCTCGGCGCGGTGGCCGAAGGCATCGCGGCACCCGTGCTGGCCAAGGTCGAGTACTTCAACCCCGGCGGCAGCGTGAAGGACCGCATCGCGCTGCGGATGGTCGAGGCGGCCGAGGCGTCGGGGGAGCTGCGGCCGGGCGGCACGATCGTCGAGCCGACGTCGGGCAACACCGGGGTCGGGCTCGCGATGATCGCCCAGCGCAAGGGCTACAAGTGCGTGTTCGTCTGCCCGGACAAGGTCAGCGAGGACAAGCGCAACGTGCTGCGCGCGTACGGCGCCGACGTCGTGGTGTGCCCGACGGCGGTCGACCCGGACCACCCCGACTCCTACTACAAGGTGTCCGACCGGCTCGTCGGGGAGATCGACGGGGCCTGGAAGCCCAACCAGTACGCCAACGAGCACAACCCGGAGTCGCACTACCTGGGCACCGGCCCGGAGCTGTGGGAGCAGACCGACGGGCGCATCACGCACTTCGTCGCCGGGATCGGCACGGGTGGCACCATCAGCGGCACCGGGCGCTACCTCAAAGAGGTGTCCGCCGGGCGGGTGCAGGTGATCGGCGCCGACCCCGAGGGGTCGGTCTACAGCGGCGGCAGCGGGCGCCCGTACCTGGTGGAGGGCGTCGGCGAGGACTTCTGGCCCACCACATACGACAAGGGGATCTGCGACCGGATCGTCGCCGTCTCCGACGCCGACTCGTTCGACATGACCCGCAGGCTCGCGCGCGAGGAGGCCCTGCTGGTCGGCGGTTCCTGCGGGATGGCCACGGTGGCGGCGCTGCGCGTGGCCCGCGAGCTCCCCGCCGACGCGGTGGTCGTCGTCCTGCTGCCGGACGGCGGTCGCGGCTACCTGGGCAAGGTCTTCAACGACAAGTGGATGGCGAGCTACGGCTTCCTGCCCCCGACGGAGGGCGCCACCGTCGGAGACGTGCTGCGCCGCAAGGACGGCACCACCCCCGACCTCGTGCACGCCCACCCCAACGAGACGGTGGCCGACGCCGTGCACTACCTGCGCGAGTTCCACGTCTCCCAGATGCCCGTGGTGCGGGCAGAGCCGCCGGTGATGGCGGCGGAGGTGGTCGGCGCCGTGGTGGAGCGCCACCTGCTGGACGCGCTCTTCACCGGCCGCGCGCAGCTGTCGGACCGGTTGGAGAAGCACATGTCCGCGCCGCTTCCCACGATCGGCGCGGGGGAGGCGCTGGACACGGCGATGACCGCGTTCGCCTCCGCCGACGCCGCCCTGGTGCTGGTGGACGGCAAGCCCGCGGGCGTCGTCACCCGCTCCGACGTACTGGCCTTCCTCGGTAGCTGATCGGCCCGGCCCCGTCGGCCGATCACGCAGAAGTGCTGTCCACCCGCCCCGAAACACGATTTCCCCCCGCTTCGCCGGCTGATCACCGGCCCACGGCCGGTGTCGTCGTCGCCGACGCCGTCACCGAGCCCGTCCCCTACGAGTCCATCGAGCGCACCCGCGCTCGCGTGACGCCCGGGCCGTCATCGCCACCCGGTCAGCCCTCGATTGCGGCAGTCGGGCGCGGGACAGATGGGAAGGACAGCGCAGCGCAGGGCGCCGAGAGGAGCACCCGCGCGGCCGTTCGGGCTCCCGGGAATTGCAGGAAAGTGGCTTTGCTGCAATCAGGGGAGCCGTGACTCGCTCCTGTTCGAGCTCTTCCTCGCTGTTGTCGAGTCGACGCTCTCGCACCACTACGAGGTGCTGCGCGAGGCCGGGCTCACCTGCACGCACGTGAACGGCCGCACCCGGGAGCTGGAGGAGCGCTTCCCCGGACTGCTGGAGTTCCTGAGCGCCGCGGTGGCCCGGGAGCTCCCGGCCACCGCCGCACCGGGGGATGGCAGCCGGCGGGGCGGGCAGGGCTAGCGTTGCCCCATGCGCGGCTTTTCCACCAACGCGATCCACGCCGGCCAGGAGCCGGACCCCACCACGGGGGCCGTGATCCCGCCGATCCACGCGTCGTCCACGTTCGCCCAGGACGGCGTGGGTGGCCTCCGGTCCGGCTACGAGTACTCGCGCAGCGCCAACCCCACCCGCACCGCACTGCAGGAGTGCCTCGCGGCGCTGGAGGGCGGCCGGCACGCCGTCGCGTTCGGTTCCGGGATGGGCGCCTCCGACGTGCTGCTGCGCGTGCTGCTCAAGCCCGGTGACCACGTCGTCATCCCGCACGACGCCTACGGCGGCACGTTCCGGTTGATCGACAAGGTGCTGACGCACTGGGGTGTGGAGTACACGCCGGTGGACCTCGGTGACATCCCCGCGCTGCGCGCGGCCGTGCGGCCCACCACGCGTGCCGTGTGGTGCGAGACTCCGACCAACCCGCTGCTCGGGATCGCCGACATCGCCGCGGTCGCCGACGTCGCGCGCACCGCGGGCGCGCGGCTGGTCGTCGACAACACGTTCGCCTCTCCGTACCTGCAGCAGCCGCTCGCCCTCGGTGCCGACGTGGTGCTCCACTCCACCACGAAGTACGTCGGCGGGCACTCCGACGTGGTGGGTGGTGCCCTCGTCACCAGCGACGACGAGCTCGCCGATGCGCTGCGGTTCACCCAGAACTCCGTCGGCTCGGTGCCGGGGCCGTTCGACGCGTGGCTGACGCTGCGGGGGGTGAAGACGCTCGCGGTGCGGATGGAGCGCCACAGCGACAACGCGGAGCGGGTCGCCGAGCTGCTGGCCGCCCACCCGGCCGTCACGCGCGTGTACTACCCGGGCCTCGCCGGGCACCCCGGCCACGAGGTTGCGGCCAAGCAGATGCGCCGCTTCGGCGGCATGGTGTCGTTCTCCGTCGCGGGTGGGCGCGCGGCCGCCCTGCGCGTGTGCGCGGCCACGCGGATCTTCACGCTCGCCGAGTCGCTCGGCGGCGTCGAGTCGCTCATCGAGCACCCGGGTGCCATGACGCACGCCTCCGTGGCCGGCTCGGTGCTCGAGGTGCCGGACGACCTGGTGCGGCTCTCGGTGGGGATCGAGGACGTCGAGGACCTGGCCGAGGACCTGCGGCAGGCGCTCGCCGCGGCGTCCTGAACCGCCGGTCGGTGGGGCGAGCGGCATTTCGGATCGCACCTTGCGTGCGACGGTGCAGTTCGCACGGGGAGGTCAGCCCTTCGCGGGAGCCGGGTCTGCTGCCGGCAGGGGAGCCACCGGGGCCGGCTCGGGTACCAGGATGTCGCCCGGCGCGATGCAGCCTCCGACGAGCTGGTAGCCGCCGCCCACCAGCTCGTAGCGTCCGGGGTCGTCGCATCCCGCGCTCTTGACCGTGACCACTGCGATCGCGGTGAGCACCGCGGCCACGAGCAGCGGAGCGATCGCCCGCAGCCGTGTCATCCCGACCTCCCCCGTGAGCGACGGCCCGTACGGCTCACCGCTCCGTGCCCACGAGGTTACCGGGATGGCCGTCGCGGTGCCGCGACGGTGGGTCGCGGGGCCGGTGCGAGGATGCCCGCATGGGCGCCGTCGACACCCCCGTTCCTCCGGTCGGGGTAGCGGAGGTCCGGGCGGCCCGCGAGCTGCTCACCGGTGTGGTGTCCGCCACCCCGGTGGCAGGCTCCCGTGCCCTGTCCGAGCTCTGCGGCGGGCCGGTGTGGCTCAAGTGCGAGAACCTCCAGCGCACGGGATCGTTCAAGATCCGTGGCGCGTACACGCGGATCGCCCGCCTGGACCCGGCGGAGCGGTCCCGCGGGGTGGTGGCCGCGAGCGCCGGCAACCACGCACAAGGCGTAGCGCTCGCCGCGCGGATGCTCGGCACGCGGGCCACCGTCTTCATGCCCGAGCGGGCCGCGATCCCGAAGGTCGGCGCCACGCGGGCCTACGGCGCCGAGGTGCACCTGGTCGGCGAGACGATCGACGGCAGCATCGCGGCCGCCACCGAGTTCGCCGAGCGGACCGGGGCCGTGTTCGTGCACCCGTTCGACCACCCGGACGTGATCGCCGGGCAGGGCACCGTGGGGCTCGAGGTGCTGGAGCAGGTGCCGGACGTCCGGACGGTGCTCGTCTGCACCGGCGGCGGTGGGCTGCTCGGCGGGATCGCCGCGGCCGTGAAGGGGCAGCGTTCCGACGTCGCCGTGGTCGGTGTGCAGGCCGCCGGGGCGGCGGCATGGCCGCCGTCGCTCGCCGCCGGCGGCCCGCGCTCGCTCGAGGGCATGCGGACCGTGGCCGACGGCATCGCGGTCGGCCGGCCGGGCGACGTGACGTTCCCGCAGGTCGCGGCGCTCGTCGACGAGATCGTGACGGTGGGGGAGGAAGCGCTCTCCCGCGCGTTGCTGCACTGCCTCGAACGGGCGAAGCTCCTCGTGGAGCCGGCGGGAGCGGCGGCGGTGGCGGCGCTGCTGGAGGACCCGCGGCGGTTCCCGACGCCGGCCGTGGCCGTGCTCTCCGGCGGCAACGTCGACCCGCTGGTGCTCCTGCACGTGATCGAGCACGGGATGGCGGCCGCGGCCCGCTACCTGTCGCTGCGGGTGCGGGTGGGGGACCGGCCGGGCGCGCTGGCCGAGCTGCTCGCGCTGGTGGGATCGCTCGGGGCCAACGTGCTCGACGTGTCGCACTCGCGGGTCTCCGGCACCCCGCTCGGCGACGTGGAGATCGCGATCTCGATGGAGACCCGGGGCCCCGAGCACTGCACCGAGGTGGTGGACGCCCTGAACGCCGCCGGGTACTCCCTGGTCTGATCCCCCCGGACAACCGTCGGCCCGCGAACGGAGCCGAGCTCCGCCCGCGGGCCGCGGTGTGCGATCAGGCGCGGAACGGCTCCGCGGAGACCAGCGTGACCTCCATGCTGCCGCCGTCGGGCAGCTGGTAGGCGCGCGTGTCGCCGGGGTGGGCGCCCAGGAGCGCAGCGCCGAGCGGGCTGTTCGGCGACACGACCTCCAGGTCGGCGCGGCTGCCCTCCTCACGGGAGCCGAGCAGCACCGTCTCGGTCTCGTCGTCGCCGTCGTAGCGGATCTTCAGCACCATGCCGGGGGCGGCGGTGTCGGAGTCGGAGGGCGTCTCGCCGACCTTCGCGGTGCGCAGCAGCTCCTGCAGCTGCCGGATCCGTGCCTCCTGCTGCCCCTGCTCCTCGCGTGCGGCGTGGTAGCCGCCGTTCTCCTTGAGGTCGCCCTCCTCGCGGCGGGCGTTGATCTCGGCGGCGATGACCGGGCGGTTGGCGATCAGCTCATCGAGTTCCTGCTTGAGCCGGTCGTAGGCATCCTGGGTCAGCCAGGTCGCCTGGGTATCCGTCACGGTCATCACTCCTCCAGCCTGTCCAGGGTCCATGTGACTCACGGACCACTTCGCCCGCGGCCACGACCGCCCCTGAGGGCGGCCCGGTTCGAGGGCGGCAAAGCCCCGAGTAAGGAAAAACACGACCCGCCTGCGGGCCGTGTGATTCCAACGGTAACACGGGACCTGCCGCTCGTCGCAGCCTTTCGACGAACGGTCGGGCGTCCCCGGAAGTTCCCGGCACCGCTATCGCTGCTGGTCACGCCGTTGCACGTGCACCTGCTCGCGCGCCACGCCGGGCCGTTCGGCATCCGGGCGACCGCTGATCGTAGCCGTCTCGGGGAGCGGATGCGAGCGTTGCGACGGACGGGCCGGCCCCTCGCGCTGGTGGCAGCGGCCGAACACGGACCGTGACAACCGGCCGGGGGAAGGAGCGGGCCCCCGGTCGCGTTGCACGAACCGTCGGGCGTGTCTGGGACCATCGACATCCCGATCAACCGTGATACCGGCCCTCCGAGGGCCCGAGTTGGAAGGAACGCGGCCGTTCCCATGTCCTCGATCCATCCGAGCAGTGCCGGCCCGCTGCGGCTCATGACGGTGCACGCGCACCCCGACGACGAGTCCAGCAAGGGCGCGGCCACCACGGCCCGCTACGTGGCGGAGGGCCACGAGGTCATGGTCGTCACCTGCACCGGGGGTGAGGCCGGCAGCATCCTCAACCCGGCGATGAACCGCCCCGAGGTGCTCGAGAACATGGCCGAGATCCGGCGCGCCGAGATGGCCCGGGCCGCCGAGATCCTCGGTGTGGAGCACCGGTGGCTCGGCTTCGTCGACTCCGGCCTCCCCGAGGGCGACCCCAAGCCGCCGCTGCCGGAAGGGTGCTTCGCCGTGCAGCCCCTCGACGTCGCCACCGAGCGCCTGGTGCGCGTCGTCCGCGAGTTCCGGCCGCACGTGCTCGTCACCTACGACGAGAACGGTGGCTACCCGCACCCCGACCACATCCGGTGCCACGAGATCTCGGTGGCCGCCTTCGAGGCCGCGGGTGACCCCGACCGCTTCCCCGATTCCGGCGCGCCGTGGCAGCCGCTCAAGCTGTACTACTCGCACGGCTTCTCCAAGAAGCGGATGGAGCTGTTCCACGAGGCGCTGCTGGCGCGCGGGATGGAGTCGCCGTACGAGGAGTGGCTGAAGAACTGGCCCGCCGACCGCCGCGACCCGAGCGAGCGGGTCACCACCCGCGTGGAGTGCGCCGACTGGTTCGAGACGCGCGACAAGGCACTGCTCGCCCACGAGACCCAGATCGACCCCGGCAGCCGGTGGTTCTTCGTCCCGCTCGAGATCCAGCGCGAGATCTGGCCCACCGAGGACTACGAGCTCGTCCGCAGCGTCGTCGACGCCCCGGTCCCCGAGGACGACCTGTTCGCCGGCATCCGGGCGCCCGTGGCGGTGCGGCCGGCGGTCTGAGCGGCCACACGGGCGCTTCGCGAACACTTTCCGACGGGCGCGTACCGTTTGCCGGATGAGTCCGCTGCTGGTCGAGGCCGTTCCAGCCGGTACGGCGGTGATCGCCGTGCCGGCGCAGAACCCCGCCCCGCCACCGGGGCAGGGTGAGGAGTTCGGCAAGGCGTCACCCGTCGCGCTCGTCGTCATCCTCACGTTGGCGCTGGTCACGATCCTGCTGATCCGCGGCATGAGCAAGCGCATCCGCCGCCTGCCCGGGAGCTTCGAGAAGACCGACGAGGAGCAGAAGGGCGACAAGGAGAAGGCGGACGGCGGCAGCGCCTGAGAGAGTTGTGTGATGCCGAACCGCCTGGCCTCGGCCACCAGCCCGTACCTGCTCCAGCACGCCGGCAACCCCATCGACTGGTGGGAGTGGTCGGACGAGGCGTTCGCCGAAGCGGCCCACCGGGGCGTGCCCGTCCTGCTGTCGGTCGGCTACGCCGCCTGCCACTGGTGCCACGTGATGGCGCACGAGTCGTTCGAGGATGCGGCCACGGCCGACCAGGTCAACGCCGACTTCGTCGCGATCAAGGTGGACCGGGAGGAGCGCCCGGACATCGACGCGGTGTACATGGCCGCGACGCAGGCGATGACCGGCCAGGGCGGCTGGCCGATGACGTGCTTCCTCACGCCCGCGGGGGAGCCGTTCCACTGCGGCACCTACTACCCGCCCACGCCCCGGGCCGGCATGCCCGGCTTCCGGCAGCTCCTCGACGCCGTCACCACCGCGTGGCGGGAGGACGGTGCGCGGGTGCGCGCTGCGGCCGGGGAGATCGCGGCCCGGCTCGCCGACAGCGCCGCCGTCGTGCTGCCGTCGGCGGGGATCGACCCCGACCTGCTGGACCGTGCCGCGGACGCCCTCGAGGAGCAGTTCGACGCGCGGGCGGGCGGGTTCGGCGGCGCACCGAAGTTCCCGCCGTCCATGGCGCTGGAGTTCCTCCTGCGCCGGCACGAGCGGACCGGCGGCGCCGAGGTGCCGGGCTCGGTCGCCGTGACGTGCGAGCGGATGGCCCGCGGCGGGATCTACGACCAGCTGGCAGGCGGGTTCGCCCGTTACAGCGTGGACGCGGGCTGGGTGGTGCCGCACTTCGAGAAGATGCTCTACGACAACGCCCTGTTGCTGCGGGTCTACGCGCACCTGGCGCGGCTGTCACCCGATCCGCTCCCGCGGCGGGTCGCCGAGGAGACCGCGGCCTTCCTGCTGCGTGACCTGCGCACCGCCGAGGGTGGTTTCGCCTCCGCGCTCGACGCCGACACCGAGGGCGTCGAGGGCCTCACGTACGCCTGGACACCTCGGCAGCTGCGGGACGTGCTCGGCGCCGAGGACGGGACGTGGGCGGCCGCGCTGCTCACAGTCACCGACACCGGGACGTTCGAGCACGGCTCGTCCACACTGCAGCTGCTCGCCGACCCCGACGACCCGGCCCGCTGGCAGCGGGTGCGTGCCGCGCTGCTGGCCGCCAGGGCGGCGCGGCCGCAGCCCGCCCGCGACGACAAGGTCGTCACCTCGTGGAACGGCCTCGCGATCCTCGCGCTCGCCGAGGCCGGGACGGCTCTCGGGCACCCGGAGTGGGTGGCGGGCGCGGCGGAGACCGCCGACCTGCTGCTGCGGCTGCACGTCGTCGACGGGCGGCTGCGGCGCTCGTCGCGCGCCGGCACGGTCGGTGCCGCCGCGGGCGTCCTGGAGGACCACGGCTGCCTGGCCGACGGGCTGCTCGCGCTGCACCAGGCCACCGGGGAGCCCCGCTGGCTGGCCGCCGCCACCGAGCAGCTCGACACGGCGCTCGCGCACTTCGCCGACCCGGACCAGCCGGGCTCGTTCTTCGACACCGCCGACGACGCCGAGGCGCTCCTGCACCGCCCCCGCGACGTCACGGACAACGCCTCCCCGTGCGGCGCGTCCGCGCTCGCGTCCGCGCTGCTGACCGCGTCGGTGCTGGTGGCCGAGCCCGATCGGTACCGCACCGCGGCCGAGGCGGCTCTGCGCTCCGCCGGCGTCCTCGCCGAGAAGCACCCGCGCTTCGCCGGTCACTGGCTCACGGCGGCCGAGGCGATGGTGCGGGGCCCGTTGCAGGTCGCGGTGGTCGGTGCGGACGGCGACGCGGGCCGGGACGCGCTGCTCACCCACGCCCGCAGGCTGGCCGCGGGCGGCACGGTCGTCGTTCGCGGGCGGCCCGACGCACCAGGCGTCCCACTGCTCGCCGACCGCCCCCTCGTCGACGGCGGAGCGGCGGCCTACGTCTGCCGCGGCTTCGTCTGCGACCGCCCGGCCACCACGGTGGAAGAGCTCACCGCGAGCCTCCTCCTGCGCCCCTGACGACCTTTCGGGAGTCGCGGTCCGCTTGCGTGGACCGTGTCAGTCGACGACGAGGCCGCCGGTGAGGTTGGCGATCGTCCCGGTCATCGCACTGGAACGGTCCGAGGCGACGAAGGCGGCCACATCGGCGATCTCGGCGACCGCGGGCAACCGCTTGCGCAGTGTCAGGCCCTCCATCCGGGCCTGGAACGCGTCGCGGCTGATGCCGTAGGCGTCGGCGTGCAGGCCGTACACCTCGGAGAGCTGCGTCGTTTCGGGCATCCCCGCTGCGTTCAGGCACACGACTCGGACGCCGTGCGGCCCGAGCTCGGCGGCGAGACCGCGCGACAGCGATTCGATCGCCGCCCATGCCGGTGCCATACCACCCATGCGCGGGGTGGCTGTCCGCGACGGAGACGCAGTGATCATCAGGATCACGCCCGCCCCCTGCTGGCTACTCATGCGCCGTCCCGCAGCCCTGGCGGTCAGGAAGTTGGCCTTGGGGTAGGTGGCCATGGGCAGGTCGAAGCCCTCGGGCGACAGGTCGACGATCCGGGTGCCCTGAATACCCGTCTGGGGGAGGCTGATGGCGTTGAAGGAGATGTCCAGGGATCCGGCGTCGCGGACCACCGCGTCGGCGTGCGTTTCGACGGCATCGGCGTCCAGCACGTCCACCACGGCGACATCGGCGAGGCCACCCGCGGTCTGGATCTTCTTTGCGACCACTTCCAGCGTGGACCTGGTGCGCCCGGCGAGGAAGACCCGGGCTCCCTCCGCGGCGAAGGCGTGCGCGACGGCGCTTCCGATCGCCCCGCTCGCTCCGTACACGATCGCGTTCTTCTGCTCGAGCAACACTGTCAGCTCCTGGTGAGGTGGATCGGCCGGACAGCCGAGCCGGCAGGGGCGCCTTGCCGAGCGCCGTCGGCATCCTAGTTGCGTGATGCAACTGCAGGAACGTAGCAGTCCGTGGTCTCGTCATGCAACCAGGCCGGATATCCTGTACCGATGCTGGGCCGTACCTACGCAACGCAAGACTGCTCGGCGGCGCGCGCGCTCGAGGTCGTCGGTGAGCGCTGGAGCCTGATGATCATTCGCCATGCGCTCTTCCGGGGGATCACCCGCTTCGGGGAGTTCCAACGCAGCCTCGGGATCGCCCGCAACATCCTCGCGGCGCGGCTCGACCACTTCGTCGAAGAAGGGCTGATGGAGCGGCAACCCGATCCGACGGGATCGCCCTACCACGACTACGTCCTGACCGAGAAGGGCCGCGAGCTGCAACCTGTCATCGTGGCCCTCACGCACTGGGGCGACCGCTGGGTCGCGCCAGGCGATCCCCCCGTCATCCTCAGGCACGCCCGCTGCGGCGGCGCCGTCCACCAGCAGACCGTCTGCCGCGACTGCGGCCAACCTGTGGCCGCCGACGCGGTCGAAGCACACCCCACGGCGCGCCAGGCGTCACAACCCTGACCCGAGCCGGAGTCGGTGTCCGCGGAAGGCGTGGTGCCGGAGCGTCGTCGTGGCACCCGCTCCCCGTCCGTCCTGCTCGCCGGCATCGAGCTGCTCGGCGTCGTGCTCGGTACGTCGACCGATGGATTCGGCGCCTCCCCGGATCTCCACCTACGAGAACCAGCTCGAGGAGGCAGACGTGCAGGGACCTACCCGGATCGAAGGATCGGTGGCGCTGGTGACCGGGGCCAACAGGGGCATCGGCCGCGCGATCACCGAGGCACTGTTGGAGCGCGGCGCGACGAAGGTCTACGCCACGGCGCGTGATCCGAAGACGCTCGCGGTGTTGCAGGAGCGCTACGGCTCTCGCGTGGCCGCGTTGCGGTTGGACGTCACCGACGCCGACCAGGTCGCCGAGGTCGCACGGGAGGCCGCGGACGTCGATGTGCTGTTCAACAACGCGGGTGCGTTCGAGCCGACGGAGCTGACCGACGAGGCGATCGTCGAGGTTGCTCGGCGCGAGATGGAGGTCAACTACTTCGGGGCCTTGCGGATGCTGCGAGGCTTCGGGGACGCGCTGGTGCGCCGCGGTGGCGCCATCGTCAACGTCGGTTCGGCGGCCGGCCTCAGCAACGTGCCGCTCCAATCCACGTACAGCGCGTCGAAGGCCGCGCTGCACTCGCTGACCCAGGCGTCACGCGCCCTGTTGGCGGGTCGGCGGGTGCGGGTGCACGGCGTCTACCCGGGGCCCGTCGACACCGACATGACGAAGGACCTCCCGCCTCAGTTCGAGAAGACCCCGCCGGAGGTCGTCGCGAACGCGATCCTCGACGGCGTCGAGGCAGGCGACGAGGACATCTTCCCGGACCGCTTCGCCCTGACCTTCGGCGAGCAGTTCCACTCCTCGCCCAAGAGCGTGGAGCGGCAGCTGGCGGCGATCGTCGCGACCCCGGCGTAGGGGCGGTTCATGAACCCGGTCGTGCACCTCGAGCTGCACACCCACGATCTCTGCGGCGCGAGCGTTCTACGAGCGGCTGCTGCAGTGGCGCACGGAGCGGATCGACGTCCGCCGGGGTTCCTACCACGCGCTCGCGCTCGGCGGGCCGCTCGATGGCGGGATCGTCGAGTGCGGCACGGCGTCCGCGACGTGGCTCCCGTACGTGGAGGTCGAGGAGATCGACGCGATCACCGAGCGCGGACGCCGGCTCGGCGCGTCGGTGCTTCTCCCGGCGCGGGAGGGCCCGGCGGGGTGGAGCAGCGTGCTGCGATCGAGCGTGGGCGGCGAGATCGCGCTCTGGCAGCCCGAGCAGCCTCGTGAGGGGAACGGGATGACCGAGTCAACGCTGCTCGAAGCCGCCGTGGCGGGGAACGAGAGCGCCTACGTGGAGCTCGTCGAGGGGCACCGCCGCGCGCTGCACGCGCACTGTTACCGGATGCTCGGCTCGGTCCACGACGCCGAGGACGCGGTGCAGGAGACGCTGTTGCGGGCGTGGCGGGGCCTGTCGTCGTTCCAGGGCCGGAGCTCGTTGCGTTCGTGGCTGTACACGATCGCGACCAACGTCTGCCTGAGGGCGATCGAGCGTCGACCGGGACGCGTGCTGCCGATCGGCTACGGCCCACCGGCCGATCCGCACGAGCCGCTCGGTGAGCCGCTCGTCGAATCGACATGGATCGAGCCGTACCCCGACGAGCGGCTCGGCCTCGACGGCGGGCCGGCCGGCCCGGAGGCGCGGTACGAGCAGCGGGAGAGCATCGAGCTGGCGTTCGTCGCGGCGCTCCAGCACCTCCCGGCCCGCCAACGGGCGGTGTTGATCCTGCGCGACGTGCTCGGCTTCTCCGGCGCGGAGGTCGCCGCTGCGCTCGAGACGACCCCGGCGTCGGTGTACAGCACGCTGCAGCGCGCCCACCAGACCGTCGAGCAGCGCATCCCCGAGGTCAGTCAGCAGGCGACCTTGCGATCGCTCGGTGACGAGGGGCTGCGAGCGATCGTGGACAGCTACGTCCGCGCCTGGGAGCGCAACGACGTCGACGCGATCGCGGCGATGCTGACCGAGAGCGCGACGATCGCGATGCCGCCGACCGCAACGTGGTACCGCGGCCGGTGCGCGGTGGCAGCTGGCCTCGGAGTGCTGGCGCTCAGCGGCCGGATGACGTGGCGGCTGACCCCCACCCGCGCCAACGGTCAGCTCGCAGTCGTGGCCTCCAGCCGGGACCGGGGCGGCACCTTCGTGCCGAACCACGTCGCCGTGCTCACGCTCCGCGGCTCGCTGATCGACGAGATCAACTTCTTCCTCACCACGAGCCACTATCGCGGTCCCGGTGCAGACGAGTCGGGCTCGGGAGCGCCGGCGTTCGCCCCGTGAGAACACTCCCACGTTACGGCCATTGCGATGTAATCTCGTAAGCATCAGTCGTGGGAGGTCGTGATGATGGGCGGACGGATGCATCGAGGATGGCCCGGGGGCCGGGGGCGCGGGCCCGGGCGGGGCGGTTGGCAGCAGGCCGATCTCCCCGGCGCGGACGACGCGGCGGCGTGGCTGCAGGGCAGGCTGCCCGACGGGTGGTTCACGGGCGCGCCCGACGTCACGGTCGACCGGGAGGAGATCTTGATCGTCGGGGAGCTGCCGCCGCTGGAGGGCGAGTTCGCGGACACCGAGTCCGGCCGCGCGGACCGGGCAGCGGCCGTGGCGGGCCGGATCTCCCGGTTCCGCGAGACCACCCGCGAGGAGCGCATCGAGATCGCGCGCCAGGCGGAGCACCGCTACCAGCGGAAGGTGGCGTGGGGCGCGCGGATCGGCGACACCGAGGAGCTGTTCACGGTGGCCTCGGTGCCGGTGATGACGCGGCTGCGTCAGCCGGAGCGCATCGTGCTCGACACGCTCGTCGACTCGGGGGTCGCCCGCTCCCGCTCCGACGCGCTGGCCTGGGCGGTCAAGCTGGTCGGCCAGCACGCCGACGAGTGGCTGGGCGAGCTGCGGGAGGCGATGGCGCGCGTGGACGAGCTTCGCGCGAAGGGCCCGACCGGCGGCAGCGCCTAGCCGGCCCCGGTCACCGGATCTTCTGGCCGTACACGCGCTCGACGTGCAGGGCCAGGAGCACCCGGCGGTCGGCCACCATCACGGACCGGTACTCGTCCCAGTCGGGGTGCTCGCCCGCGGCCGACCGGTAGTAGCCGACCAGCGCCTCCACCTCGGGGCCGTGCGGGTCGGTGCCGGGGCCGATCAGCTCGGCCGTGCCGTCGGCGGTGGCCCAGGCCCACCCGTCGGCGCTGGTCACCTCGAGCGCAGCGCGCGGATCGCGCCGGAGGTTCGACGTCTTCGCCCGGCCCTCCACGACCGAGACGTAGATGACCCCCGCGTCCCGGTCGTAGTACGGCGTGACGGGGGAGAGCTGCGGGCGGCCGTCGGCCCGGAGGGTGGCGAGCACGCCGATCCGGCTCTCGGCCAGCAGCGCGTGGGGATCGAAGGCAGTGGCGGCGCTGTCGGTGGCGGACGTCATGACCGGGCCAACCGCGCCGTGCCGGGCGGCATTCCGCCGGGTCAGAACAGGAGCCGGGTCAGAACAGGATGAGCCAGATCGCCACGTGGTGGCAGATCGCCGCGAGCACGGTGGCGGCGTGGAAGAACTCGTGGTACCCGAACGTGGCAGGCCACGGGTTGGGCCGGCGCGTGGCGTAGAAGATCGCGCCGACGGTGTAGAGCAGGCCACCGACCAGAATCAGCACCAGCGCCGCCACCCCGCCGCCGACGAGGATCGCGGGGATGACGAACACCGCCACCCAGCCGAGTGCGATGTAGATCGGCACCCCGACCCACGCGGGCGCGTGCGGCCACGCCGTCTTCAGCACGACGCCGGCGAGCGCGCCCACCCACACCACCGTGAGCACCGTGCGGGCGGTGCCGGGATCCATGGCGAGCGCGGCCACCGGTGTGTAGGTGCCTGCGATGAACAGGAAGATCATCGAATGGTCGAGCCTGCGCATCACGGCCCGGCCGCGCGGTGTGCGCCAGGTGCGCCGGTGGTAGAGCGCGCTCACCCCGAACAGGCCGAGTGTGGTGGCTGCGTACACGGAGACGGCGAGCGCCGCGGCCGCCCCGACCAGGGCCGCCGAGACGGCGATCAGGGTGGCGCCTGCCGCGATCGAGACGGTGAACGACCAGAAGTGCAGCCAGCCACGCATCCGCGGCTTGAGCAGCGGCCCGCCGGGAGATGGCGAGTCCATGGTTCCGGTGGTCACCCGGCCGAGGTTACGACAGCATCGAGGGCTTCGAGGTGTCCTGTGCGTGAACGCACGGCCAGGCCGTGGCTCGCGATCCACGGGACACGGCCTAGGTCTGCGGGCGGCGAGGGGGCCGGGCGTACGCTGTTCCGCCGTGGGTGTCCGCGACCTGCTGTACTCGGTGTACGAGCGCAAGCTGAGCCGAGAGCTGGCCGGTGCGGCCGCGCGGCCCCGGCACGTGGCGGTGATGCTCGACGGCAACCGTCGATGGGCGCGCGACGCGGGTTTCGTCGACGTCAACGACGGCCACCGCGTGGGCGCCGCGAGGATCGCCGACCTGCTCGCGTGGTGCGAGGAGGCCGGCGTCGAGGTCGTGACGCTGTGGCTGCTGTCCACCGACAACCTCAAGCGACCGTCCGAGGAGCTCGAGCCGCTCCTGAAGATCATCACCGACGTCGTCGACGAGCTCTCCGGCCCCGCCGGCCGCTGGCGGCTGCGCGTCGTCGGTGCCCTCGAGCTCCTTCCGGGCGACATGGCCGACAAGCTCTCGGCCGCCGCGGCGCGCACGCAGGGGCGGCCGGGGCTCGAGCTGAACGTCGCGATCGGGTACGGCGGCCGGCAGGAGATCGCCGACGCGGTCCGCAAGCTGCTGCTGCAGCACGCCGAGTCGGGCACCACGATCGAGGAGCTCGCCGAGGTGCTCGACGTCGATCACATCGCCGCGAACCTGTACACGTCCGGCCAGCCCGATCCGGATCTGGTGATCCGCACCTCGGGAGAGCAGCGGTTGTCCGGCTTCCTGCTCTGGCAGTCGGCGCACTCGGAGTTCTGGTTCTGCGAGGCCTACTGGCCCGAGTTCCGCCGGGTCGATTTCCTGCGCGCGTTGCGCGACTACGCGGCCAGGCACCGCCGGTTCGGTTCCTAGCTCGTACCTGACACGTTCGTACCCGACCCGCTCGGCACCACACAAAACGGCGCCGGACCCTAAGGCCCGGCGCCGTTCCGCGATCGATCCTACGAGATCAGTCGTCGATCTCGGCGCTGTCGCCGGACTCGGCGGCCGCGGTGCAGGAGTCGTCGAGCGTGGTGTCGCCGTCGCGGTCGGCGTCGGTGTCGTTGTGGCCCAGCAGACCCAGGCCGAGCGCACCGGTCAGGTCGGCGAGCACGTTGGTGTCGTTCAGCGGCACCTGGACACCCAGGACGTTCACCGGGACCTGGTTGTCGCAGACGTTCACCGGGACGGCGATGTTGTTGCCGGCCACGTTGATCAGGCCCTCGTTCGAGCCGTCGATGCTGTTGACGTCCTCGACCTTGGACTTGCCGTGGTGACCGTGCCCGTGACCGTCGTGGTCGTCCTTGTCGCCAGCGAAGGCGAGCGGGCTCACCGCGAGCAGACCGGCAGCGGCCGTGGCCACGACAATTCCAGCCTTCTTCAGCACAGTTCATCTCCTGTTGAGTGTCCGGAGTCGACCGGAGCCGATCCCATTCAGAGTCAGCGTTTATGGCCGGGGAGCCCTCGCTGACTGCGGAAAAAGCTAGCGGGCCGCGGTGGCCGGAAACAAACCACGTACCACTATCGTGTGAGCCGAGTACTCCCAGTTTGGTTACGCCCTCTTTCGGGGGTGCTGCCCGCCCGCCACTGCGGCCCGTTCGGCAGTGATCGCCACGGACCGTGAGTGTTAATCACCCGGATGCGCGCGTATCTTTTTTGCCGGCAACGGAGCGTGTTCGCGACTGTTCCGCACCATTCCCCGAGTTCTGGCGGGCTGCGCACGGCGGGATGTGCGCGCCGGCCATCCGTTCGTCAGCCCGGCGCTCCTGCCGCGCGAGCCCGGGTGCGCCGGGTGGCCGGGTCGTCGCGGGCCGACCGGGTCAGGACACCCACAGCGGCCACGACGGGCGGTGTCCGTGGAGCGATGGACGGTAGTCCGTTCCGCTAATTCTCGGTTCGCTGACGCAGGACAACACACAGTTGCTGTTGACCGCACCCGGGTGACCGCCGGTAGCGTTCACGGTGGCGGCCCGTACCCGATGCGGACTGCTGGGGAGGCCCTGGTCGTGGTGGCAGTTGCACCAGAGGGGGCCGGCACCCGGCCCTCTTGGGCGTGTGCGGCGGCGAGCTCCAGGCCGTCGGCAGCGACCGAGCCAGGGTCGACCGGCCCACCGGTGATGTGGACGCGGTGCCGCGTCCACCAGGGAGCACTCGTCGGCCGCTCGTCCGGGCCCGGCACCTCGGGCACCGGTGGCGGTCGCACCGAGCGCTAGCGAGGAGCCTCCGTGACCGACCGTCGTACTGCCCCCGCTTCGCCCACCACCCGCTGCTACGTGCTCGACACCTCGGTGCTGCTCTCGGACCCGTGGTCGCTGACCCGGTTCGACGAGCACGAGGTCGTCCTGCCGCTCGTGGTGATCTCCGAACTCGAGGGCAAGCGGCACCACCCGGAACTGGGGTGGTTCGCCCGCACGGCGTTGCGCATGCTCGACGAACTGCGCATCGAACACGGCCGCCTGGACGCGCCGGTGCCGATCGGCACCGCAGGCGGAACCCTGCACGTCGAGCTCAACCACAGCGACCCGGAGGTGTTGCCCGCGGGTTTCCGCACCGACTCCAACGACAGCCGGATCCTGGCGTGCGCCCTGAACCTGGCCGCCGAGCGCAAGCTCGCGGGCCTCGGTGAGGTGGTGCTGGTGAGCAAGGACATGCCGCTGCGGGTGAAGGCCGCCGCCGTCGGGTTGCAGGCCGACGAGTACCACGCCCTCGACGTGGTGCCCTCGGGGTGGACCGGGATGGCCGACCTGGAGGTCACCGCCGACGACGTGGACGCGCTCTTCCGCGACGGGGCGATCGACCACGATGCCGCCCGCGAGCTGCCGGCCAACACCGGGCTGCGGCTCATCGGCGGAGCCTCGGCCGCGCTCGGCCGGATCGGCGCGGACAAGCGGGTGCGGCTCGTGCGCGGGGACCGCGAGGCGTTCGGGCTGCACGGGCGCTCCGCGGAGCAGCGCGTCGCGCTCGACCTGCTCCTCGACCCCGAGGTCGGCATCATCTCGCTCGGCGGCCGCGCCGGCACCGGGAAGTCCGCGCTGGCGTTGTGCGCGGGCCTGGAGGCGGTGATGGAGCGCCAGCAGCACCGCAAGGTCGTCGTGTTCCGGCCGCTCTACGCCGTCGGCGGGCAGGAGCTCGGCTACCTCCCCGGCAGCGAGAGCGAGAAGATGGCCCCCTGGGCACAGGCCGTCTTCGACACCCTCGGCGCACTGGTCAGCCAGAACGTCCTCGAGGAGGTCATCGCCCGCGGCATGCTCGAGGTGCTCCCGCTCACCCACATCCGCGGGCGCTCCCTGCACGACGCGTTCGTGATCGTCGACGAGGCGCAGTCGCTGGAGCGCAACGTGCTGCTCACGGTGCTCTCCCGGCTCGGCACCGCGTCCCGGGTGGTGCTCACCCACGACGTCGCGCAGCGCGACAACCTGCGGGTCGGCCGCCACGACGGCATCGCGGCCGTCATCGAGAAGCTGAAGGGCCACCCGCTCTTCGCCCACGTCACGCTCACCCGGAGCGAGCGCAGCCCGATCGCGGCGCTCGTGACGGAGATGCTGGAGGGGCCTGCCGCCTAACGAGCTCGGATTGCAGCAAAGCCACTTTCACGCAACGTGCTTGCATGAAAGTGGCTTTGCTGCAATTGGGGACGGCCTCACAGGCCGTGGGGGGTGCCCTCCGTGAAGCCCGCCGTGGTCTGGACGCCCACCGCTGCGCGCTCGTGCAGCTCGTCCAGGCTCCGCGCGCCGGCGTAGGTGCACGCCGAACGGACGCCGGAGCAGATCTCGTCGAGCACGTCCTCCACGCCGGGTCGCACCGGGTCGAGCAGCTGCTTCGAGCTGGAGATGCCCTCCTCGAACAGGGCCTTGCGGGCGCGGTCGAACGCGCTCTCCTCGCGGGTGCGGGCGCTCACCGCGCGCTTGGAGGCCATCCCGAACGACTCCTTGTACGGCCGCCCGCCCTCGTCGCGCAGCAGGTCGCCGGGCGACTCGTAGGTGCCGGCGAGCCAGGAGCCGATCATCACCGCGGACGCACCGGCGGCCAGGGCCAGCGCCACGTCGCGCGGCCAGCGGACCCCGCCGTCCGCCCAGATCCGCACGCCGAGGTCACGGCCGGCAGCCGCGCACTCCAGCACCGCGGAGAACTGCGGGCGCCCGACACCCGTCATCATCCGCGTGGTGCACATCGCGCCCGGGCCCACGCCAACCTTGACGATGTCGGCTCCCGCGGCCGCGAGATCGCGCACGCCCTCCGCGGTGACGACGTTGCCCGCGGCCACCGGCACGGTCGAGCCCGCCTCGGAGACGACCTTCCGGACGGCGCGCAGCGCGTCGAGCATCCTGTCCTGGTGGCCGTGCGCCGTGTCGACCACGAGCACGTCCACGCCGGCGTCCAGCAGGGCCTTGGCCTTGACCCCCACGTCGCCGTTGATCCCCACCGCCGCCGCGGTGCGCAGCCGGCCGTCGCCGTCGAGTGCGGGGCGGTAGAGCTCGGCCCGCAGCGCACCGAGCGCGGTGAGCAGGCCGGCGAGCCGGCCGTCGGAGTCCAGCCCGAGCGCCACGCGGCGGGCGCCGAGCGCCTCGAACACCTCGCGCGGGGGCGTGTCCAGCGGGAGCGTGAGCGGGTTCCCGTCGAGCACGTCGCCCAGCCGCGTGAAGCGGTCGACCCCGGTGCACGCCGCCTCGTCGACGGTGCCGACCGGGCGGCCGCCATCGTCCACCACGACGACCGCGCCGTGTGCCCGCTTGGGCAGCAGGTTGAGCGCGTCGGCCACGGCATCGGCCGGCGTGAGCACGAGCGGCGTGTCCCACACCGGATGCCGGGACTTGATCCAGGCGACGATCCCGGCCACCGCCTCGGGTGCAACGTCCTGGGGGAGCACGGTGAGACCGCCGCGGCGGGCCAGCGTCTCGGCCATCCGCCGCCCGGCCACCGACGTCATGTTCGCGGCGATCACCGGGACCGTGGCGCCGGAACCGTCGGCCGTGGTGAGGTCGACGTCGTACCGCGATGCGACCGACGACCGGCCCGGGACGAGGAAGACATCGTCGTAGGTGAGGTCGTGGTTCGGCTCTTGCCCGTCGAGGAAGCGCACGAGAAGACGAGTCTACGCGCTCGCCGACCAGTCCGTGACGTCGTGCGGCGACCGCGGGAGCGGCCGGACCTCCCGCACCCACTCTGCGCGGAGGCCCGGCAGGCAGACCTGCACGAGCTCGTCGGCGACCGGCGTCGGGACGTCCCAGCCGGGCGGAACCGGCTCGACGCCGTCGAGCAGCGCGAACAGGTAGTCGTTCCACGCCCCGTAGTCGGTGGCGAGCGCCAGCTCACCGGGCGCCGTGAACTCGACGGTGGCGTACCCGTCCCAGAGCGGCTCGCCGACCAGCATGTGCGCGTCCAGGACGGTGACGCCGCACCGGCCACCCCACGCCCAGACCGGTGGCCTGCCGTTCGTGAGCACGCCGGCCCGTTCCATCGCGGCGACCATCGCGGCGTACGCCTTGCGGAACGCGTCGCCCCGGCTCCGCGGAACGTGCTCCCACGAGCCGACCAGCTCGCCGGACTCCCGCAGCTCGGCCAGCCGGGAGAGCGGCTGGAACGACCAGAGCCGGATCACTCGCGCAGCAGCGCGCGGACGGCGTCGATCGTGTCGGCCTCCGCGGGCGTCTTGTCGGGGCGGTAGCGCAGCACCCGGGCGAACCGCAGCGCCACGCCGCCCGGGTACCGCGGGCTGCGCTGCACGCCGTCGAGCTCGATCTCCACGACGAGCTCGGGGCGGAGCAAGACCTCGTGGCTGTGCTCACCCGCCCCGCCGGCTTCCGTCCCCCGAGGTTCCTCCCGGGCGAGCCCGGGGAAGGTGGCGGTCTGCCAGGCGAGCAGCTCGTCGGTCATGCCCTTGAAGGTCTTGCCCACCATGATCGGCTCACCGCCGTCTGGGTCGCGTGCCCCGAGGTGGATGTTGGAGAGCGAGCCGGTCCGCCGGCCGTACCCCCATTCGGCGCCCAGCACGACGAGGTCGAGCGTGTGCACCGGCTTGACCTTCTGCCACGCCCGGCCCCGCCGCCCCGCCGCGTACGGCGCCGTCAACGACTTGACCATCACGCCCTCGTGGCCCGCCTCGAGCGCGCGTTCGAGCAGCTCGGCGGCCTCCTCGGGAGTGGGGCGCACGGCCCCCGGCATCCGGTGCGCGGCCGCGACCCGCTCCAGCGCGCGGAGCCGGACGTGCAGCGGCTCGTCGAGCAGGTCGGCGCCGTCGAGGTGCAGGCAGTCGAAGAAGAACGGCTGCAGCAGCAGCTCGCCCGCGGCCGCGCCGAAGCGGCTCATCGTCTCCTGGAACGGGCGCGGCCTGCCGTCGTCGCGCAGCGCGAGCGTCTCGCCGTCGAGCACCACCGAGCGGCAGGGGAGGGCACGGACCAGCTCGACCAGCTCCGGGACGCTCGCCGTGATCTCCCGCAGGGTGCGCGTCCAGACCCGCACCTCGTCGCCGTGGCGGTGGACCTGGATGCGCGCGCCGTCGAGCTTGAACTCGACGGCCACCTCCGGCGCCAGCTCGGCCAGCGCGGTGTCGAGCGCCTCGGCGGGGGAGGCCAGCATGGGCCGCACCGGCCTGCCGACCTGCAGCGTGACGGCCTCGAGGCCGGTGACGCCCTCGGTGAGTGCGAGCCGGGCCGTGGCCGGGAGCTGCCCGGAGAGCATGAACGCGCGGCGTACGACCGTGGACGGGACCTCCGCGGCCGCGGCGATCGCCTCCAGCATCACGCCTTCGAGGGCGCCCTGGCGCAGCTCGCCGGTGAGCAGCCTGCGCAGGAACGCCTGCTCGTCGGCGGTGGCGGCGCCGAACAGCTCCCCGAGCAGCGCGGTGCGGCGGGCCGTGGAGCCCGCACCGGTGGTGGCCGCCAGCTCGTCGAGGGTGTGCTCGACCGCGACGACCTCCAGTGTGGGCCGCGCCGCCGGCCGGGCGTCGATGCCGGCGAGCGTTCGCCATCCGGTGCCCAGCCGGCTCTGGCGCGGCTCGCCGGCCAGCCATGCCGTGGCGGGCTCGACCTCGGCGCCCTCGGCGCGGCGCAGCAGGGCGGCCAGCGCGGCCGTCTTCGCCCTGCGGGCGCGGGTGGCCCCGACCGCGGCGGAGGTGGCGACGACGTCGGCGAGGAGCACGCCCCCCATCCTGACAGCGCGCACCGACATCCGAGGATCGCGTCAGGATGGTGGGGTGCGCGCATGGGTGGTGGAGCGGCCGGCGCCGGCCGCGGAGGGGCCGCTGCGGTGGGTGATGTCGCCGGACCCCGAGCCGGCGGTGGGGGAGGTGCGGATCCGGGTGACGGCGTGCGGCGTCTGCCGCACGGACCTGCACCTCGCCGAGGGCGACCTGGCGCCGCGCAGGCCGCGGACGGTGCCGGGGCACGAGGTCGTCGGTGTGGTCGACGCGCTCGGACCGGGCGCGGGGCGGTTCGCGGTGGGCGAGCGGATCGGGGTCCCTGGTTGCGCGGCACGTGCGGCCGGTGCCGCTGGTGCCGGACCGGCCGCGAGAACCTGTGCCCGTCGGCGCTGTTCACCGGGTGGGACGCCGACGGCGGCTACGCCGAGCGCGCCGTCGTGCCCGAGGCGTTCGCGTACCGGCTGCCGGAGGCGCTCGACGACGCGGTGGCCGCCCCGCTGCTCTGCGCCGGGATCGTCGGCTACCGGGCGCTGGTGCGGGCCGAGCTCCCGCCGGGCGGACGCCTGGGCATCTACGGCTTCGGCGCGTCGGCGCACGTGGTCGCGCAGGTGGCGGTCGCGCAGGGCGCCGCGGTGCACGTGGTGACGCGGTCGGGCGACGCGCAGGCGCTCGCCCGGGAGCTCGGCGCGGCGTCGGCCGGGTCGGGTCCGCCGCCGGAGCCGCTGGACTCGGCGATCCTCTTCGCGCCGGCGGGTGACCTCGTCCCGGTCGCGCTGCGCGCGCTCGACCAGGGCGGCACGCTCGCCGTCGCCGGAATCCACCTCACGGACATCCCGCGCCTCGGGTACGCGGACGAGCTGTTCCGGGAGAAGCAGGTGCGCAGCGTCACCGCCAACACCCGCGCCGACGGCGAGGAGTTCCTCCGGCTGGCGGCGGCGCTGCGCGTACGACCCACGGTGTCGACGTGGCCGCTCGCCGAGGCCGACCGCGTGCTGGCCGACCTCGCGGGCGACCGGATCACCGGCGCCGCGGTCCTCGTCCCCTGAGGCGCGCACCGGGCGGGTGCATCGTCAGTCGGACGATCCTCGATGTCCCGTCGCGGCTGCGCGGTAGTCACCCGGCGTGGTCGCGTACTCCCGCCGGAACGCCTTCGCGAAGGCGAACGCGGAGCCGTACCCGACGACCGACCCGACCTGCGCGAGGGTCTTGTCGGTGTCGCGCAGCAGCCGGGCCGCGATCGTCATGCGCCAGCGGGTCACGTAGGTCAGCGGCGGTTCGCCGACCAGCGCGACGAACCGGCGGGCGAACGCGGCCCGGGACAGCCCGGCGACGCCGGCGAGCTGTTCGACGGTCCACGCGCGGGCCGGCTCGGCGTGGACGGCGGCGAGAACCCGTGCGGCGGCGGGATCGGCCATGGCCGCCGACCAGCTGCTGGTGTCGGCGGAATCCTGCAGCCACGCGCGGAGCAGGTAGACGAGCAGCGCGTCCACGAGCGACGGTGTGACGGCGGCGGCACCGGGTGGCGAGGTCCGCAGCTCGAGACCGAGGAGCTCGACCATCGCGCGCAGACCGGGATGGCGGCCCGGCAGCGCCGACAGGTGCACGACCTCGGGCAGGTCGCGCAGCAGCGGGTGCGGCCGGCTGCGCGCCAACCGGTATGCGCCGCACACGACCGTCGAGCGCACACCGGACCCGGGCAGCACGAGCCGCCCGAACGGCGCGTCCGGTGAGTCGCGGGTGGGCGTGAAGTCGCCGAGCGGCACGCCGCCCGCGGAAACGAGGGCGTGCGGGGTGCCGATGCCGAGCAGCACCACGTCGCCGGGCCCCAGTTCGACCGGTGCGAACCCGCTCCCGTCGATCGGGGTCAGCCAGCACGTGCCCTGGAGCACGACGTGGAACGCGGCGCCCATGACGTGGTCGAAGCGCAACCCCCACGGGGCGTGCGCCTCGGTGAGCGCGGCGACCGGCCGCCCCACCCGCATGGCGGCCAAGACGTCGGCGAGCACGTCCACGGCGTCACCCTAGCCCTCGATGCTGACAACGAGCGTCTACAGGACGGAGACGATCGGACAATGAAATGCGCGCATCAGCCATTTCTCGTCTCGTAGGCCTCGCCTACGTTGGGTTCATCGACGGGATGAGAAGGAGCGGACCATGACCTCCGGAACGGTGTGGGTGGAAGGCGCGACGGGCAAGGCGGGCAAGCGCGTGACGGCGGCGCTCGCCGCCGCAGGCGTCTCGGTCCGAGCGGCGAGCCGGCACCCGGGCCGGCCGTCGGGCACCGTGACACCGACCCGGTTCGACTGGTACGACGAGTCGACCTGGGGGGCCTCGGTCGCCGGCTCCGACGCCGTGTTCGTCAAGGGGCTCGACAGCGACGGCCAGGCCGCCGACCTGATCGCCCGGCTCGTCGCCTCCGCCCCCCGGGCCCGGCACGTCGTGCTCATGTCGGCGTTCGGCGTCGACCAGGCCCCCACGACGGCGCCTCGCCGGGCCGTGGAGCGGGCGGTGCGGGAATCGGGCCGGGAATGGACGATCCTGCGGCCGAACTGGCTGATGCAGAACTTCGACGAGGACGACGCGGTGCACGCGAGGGCGATCCGCGAGGACGATGAGCTGTACGCGGGCAGCAACGGCAGGCGGGTGGGCTTCGTCGACGCCCGCGACGTCGCCGAGGCGGCGGCAGCGGTCCTGACCGCGGACGGCCACCACGGTCGGGAGTACGACCTGACGGGACCGAGGCGCTGACGTACGAGGAGGTCGCCGAGGTTCTCGCCGAGGCATCGGGCCGCCCGGTCCGGCACGTCGACGCCGATGTCGAGCAGCACCGCGCGCACTTCGCGAGGTCCGGCCGTCCGGACCCGTGGATCGACCACATGATGGACCTGTTCGTGCTGGTGCGCGCGGGTGTGTTCGACGGCGTGACGGACGACGTCCGGCGCCTCACCGGGCACGCCCCGCGGACGCTGGCCGCCTACGCCGACGAGGTCTTCGCGGTCTGATCGGCTCCGACGTGTGAAGCCGCCGGGACCGGCCCCATGCCGGTCAGGCGGCGCTGGTCGCGGCCGTCGCCTCCGGCAGCAGGTCGGTGACGCGGACGATGCCGGTGCACACGCCCGCGTCGTCCAGAAGGACGATGTCGTCGTAGCTGCGCTCGCGGTCACCCGCGAGGCAGGACCGCAGGGCGGTGCGCACGTCGGCGAGGGCCTGCCGCACGCTCTCGGCCGTCACGTCGTGCCGCAGGCTGACGGCGGCCTGGCCGAGGGCCGCACGGGCTGGGGCGGGTCGGGTCCGCGGGGCCGGCACGACCGGACGCCCGGAGGGCATCAGGCCGGCCGGCAGCAGGATGCCGTCGGTGGACGGGCCGAGTGATCGGCGGGCCCGCTCGCGTCGCGGGTCACCTGCCGCCCCGGGCCATCGACAGCACGTCGAGGGCGGCGTCGAGCTGTTCGGTGGTGAGCTTGCCGTTGTCGACGTGCCCGCGTTCGATCACGACCTCGCGGATCGTCTTGCGCTCCTCGAGCGACTGCTTCGCGATCGAGGCCGCCTCCTCGTAGCCGAGGTAGCGGTTGAGCGGGGTGACGATCGACGGCGAGGACTCGGCGAGCTCCCGGGTGCGTTCGAGGTCGGCCTCGGCGCCGTCGACGACCTTGTCGGCGAGCACCCGCGCGGCGGCCGCGAGGAGCCGGGCCGACTCGAGCAGGTTGCGCGCCATCACCGGCATCATCACGTTGAGCTCGAGGTTGCCCTGCGACCCCGAGAACGCGACGGTGGCGTCGTTCCCGATGACCTGGGCGGCCACCATCATCGTGGCCTCGCAGATCACGGGGTTGACCTTGCCCGGCATGATCGAGCTGCCCGGCTGCAGGTCGGGAAGGCGCAGCTCGGCGAGGCCGGTGCGCGGCCCGGAGCCGAGCCAGCGGATGTCGTTGGCCACCTTGAACAGGGAGACGGCCACCGTGCGCAGCGCGCCGGACGCCTCCACGAGGCCGTCGCGTGCGCCCTGCGCCTCGATGTGGTTCTCGGCCTCGGTGAGCTCCTGCAGGCCGGTGGCCGCGCGCAGCTCCTCGACGATGCGGGACGCGAACTCCGGGGGAGCGTTCAGCCCTGTGCCCACGGCGGTGCCGCCGATCGGGAGCTGGGCCAGCCGGGGCAGCACGTCGCGGACGCGAGCGGCGCCGTACGCCATCTGCGTCGCCCAGCCGCCCGCCTCCTGCCCGAGCGTGATCGGGACGGCGTCCATGAGGTGCGTGCGTCCCGCCTTGACCACGTCCGCCCAGTCCTCGGCGCGGCGGCGCAGCGCCCCGGCGAGGTGCTCGAGGGCGGGGACGACGTCGCCCACCAGCGCCTCGGTGGCAGCCACGTGGATCGTGGTCGGGAAGACGTCGTTGGACGACTGGGACGCGTTGACGTGGTCGTTCGGGTGCACGTCCACGCCGGAGCGGGCGGCGATCGACGCGATCACCTCGTTGGCGTTCATGTTGGAGCTGGTGCCGGAGCCGGTCTGGAAGACGTCCACCGGGAAGTGCTCGTCGTGCATGCCGGCGGCGACCTCGTCCGCGGCGGCGGCGATCGCGTCGGCGAGCTCTGGCGGGAGCACGCCGATCTGCTTGTTCACCCGCGCGGCGGCACCTTTGACCAGGCCGAGCGCGCGGATCTGGGCGCGCTCCAAGCCGCGGCCGGAGATCGGGAAGTTCTCGACGGCACGCTGGGTCTGCGCGCGCCAGAGTGCGTCGACGGGCACCCTGACCTCGCCCATCGTGTCGTGCTCGATCCGGAACCCGTCGTCGGTGGCCATGCGTTCCAGTGTTCTCCCCGCCGACACCCGGGTGCACCCGGAGGTGGCGGTGGCCGTGGGGATACGCAGTTGTGCGTATCCCCACGGGCGGCTGCAGGCGCAACCATCGCCCGGTGTGGAAGTGGCGCTCCCGTCCCCGGGAGCGGCCGGAACCGGGGGCCACCCCGCGTGCGGGGGCGCGCCGCGACGGCCCCGCCGACAGCCCCGCCGACAGCGCAGCCAGATCGTGCTGCGGTCATACCGCGCCGCGGTGCTGGTGTCGAGGTGGCCACCAGCCTGCACCTGACGCCACGAGAGCTCGCCGTGCTCGGTGAGCTCGCCGACGGCCTCACCGCCGCCGCGATCGGCCGCAAGCTGCTGATCACCGAGCGGACGGTGCACAAGCACCTCGAACGGCTCAAGCTCGGCGTGGGTGACCGGTTGGCCGCCGTGCTCCGGGCCCAGCGCCTGGGCCTGCTCCCGGCGCGGTAGCCCCTACGGCAAGGGCGGCGGGGTGTGCTCCGCCTCGGCGATCTGCTCCGCGGAGAGGTCGAAGTTCACCGAGGAGTACTCGCGCAGCTTCGTGAGCCGGTGCGAGCCCTCGATCATGCGGACGGTGCCGGACTTCGAGCGCATGACGATCGACTGCGTGGTGCAGCCGCCCGCCCAGTAGCGCACGCCCTGGAGGAGGTCGCCGTCGGTGACGCCGGTGGCGCAGAAGAAGACGTTGTCGCCCTGGACGAGCTCGTCGGTGGTGAGCACCCGGTCGAGGTCGTGGCCCGCGGAGACGGCCTTCTCCCGCTCCTCGTCGTCGCGGGGCCACAGGCGGCCCTGGATGGCGCCGCCCATGCACTTGAGCGCGGCCGCGCTGATGATGCCCTCCGGGGTGCCGCCGATGCCGACCAGCAGGTCGATGCCGGTGTGCGCGCGGGCCGCGGAGATCGAGCCCGCGACGTCGCCGTCGGTGATGAACTGGATGCGGGCCCCGGTGCGGCGGATCTCCTTGACGAGCGACTCGTGCCGCGGCCGGTCCAGGACGCACACCGTGACGTCGCTGACGTCGAGGTGCTTGGCCCTGGCCACGCGGCGGATGTTCTCGCCGATCGGGACGGTGATGTCGATGACGTCGGCCGCCTCCGGGCCGACGGCGAGCTTCTCCATGTAGAACACGGCCGACGGGTCGAACATCGCGCCGCGCTCGGCCACCGCCAGCACGGCGACGGACCCCGGCATGCCCTTGGCCATCAGCGTGGTGCCGTCGATCGGGTCGACGGCCACGTCGCACTCGGGGCCGGTGCCGTCGCCGACGTGCTCGCCGTTGAACAGCATGGGCGCCTCGTCCTTCTCGCCCTCGCCGATCACCACGACGCCCCGCATGGACACGGTGCCGATGAGCTGGCGCATCGCGTCGACCGCTGCGCCGTCACCACCGTTCTTGTCGCCGCGGCCCACCCATCGGCCTGCGGCCATGGCCGCCGCCTCGGTGACGCGGACGAGCTCCATCGCCAGGTTGCGGTCCGGTGCCTCGCGACGGCTCTCGCGTGGGGTCGCCACGCCCTCGGATGTCGTCATCTCGCCCTCCTTACCCCCGGACCGACGATGGCGCGGGCTCGTGGATCCCGATCCTCGCAGATCCGGCGACCGTCCGAGGTCTCGTCGAACGCCGATGAGAGCATCAGCACGACGGCCCGTCCGCCCGTGCTGCACGATGGACGGGTGAGTTCCCAGCCCGGCCCACCGGCGAAGCCGCCGCGTTCCGCCCTCACCATGCGCGACATGATCGGCGCCCTCGTCGTGCTCGCGCTGGTCGTCCTCGCCGCGGGCGGGCTCTCGCACTCGTGCACCTTCGCGCCCACCGGCCCGACGGTCGACGCGTCCCGGCTCCCCACCGTCGACGCCTCCGCCGAGCTGGCACGCCTCGCGCCGGACTCGTCGTTCCCGCTGCGCGTCCCGGCCCTGCCGGAGGGCTGGCGGGCGAACGCCGTGGACCGGACCTCGCTCCCGGCGGGCGGCCGGGTCGTCAGCACCGGCTTCCTCACGCCGGACGGGCGTTACCTGCGGCTGCAGCAGGGCGACGCCTCCGAGGAGGCGATGCTGCGCGCCGAAGCGGGCGACGGGCCCGCGCCCGCGCAGGGCACGGTCGACGTCGACGGGCAGCGGTGGGTGGCCTACACCGGGCAGCGCGGCGAACCGATCTGGATCACGGACGTCGGCGGCGTCCGGATGCTCGTCACCGGCAGCGGGAGCGAGGCGGACCTGCGCACGCTGGCCGGGGCGGCCGTGCGGGGCGAGGTCGTCGCACCGGGCCGCTGATCAGTCCCGCTCGCACGCCGCCGCGAGGGCCGTGCCGAGCACCGGGGCGAACTTGAACAGGTTCTCCCCGTGCACCGCGACGACCCGGCCGGCGTGCTGGACGTGGAACCCGTCGCCGAGGCCCGGCGTCGGCGTGCAGTAGACCGTCTCGACGATCCGGGGTTCCACCGCGAGGTGCTCGCGCGCGTACGCGAGCACCTCGTCGCGGGCGGCAGCGGTGGCGGCGTCCCGCCCGACCGGCCACGCCGTGGCTGCCGGATCGAGGTGGCCGCCCACGGCCCACCGGCCCGGGCCGCTCGCGTGCTGGTAGGTGCCCAACCCGGTCGCGGGGAGGTCGATCCAGCTCCGCCAGGCGACCGCGGGGTCGACCGGGAACGTGAACCGCGCGTGGTGCTCCAGCTCACCGGGCACGGAGACGCCGACCCGCGCGGCCAGCGCCGACGTCCCGGTGCCTGCCGCCAGTAGGACGACGTCGAACCGGGCGGGCCCGCTCCGGCTCCACACGTGCCCGTCGGCGTCGACCGCCTCGACGGGCTCCCGGCGCAGGGCCCGCGCGGTGAGTCCGGTGAGGTACTCCCGCACCGCGTCGACGTCGACCACCCCGCCGGACGGGTCGAGCAGCGCCTCCGCCGGGGGTCTGCGCGTGGGCAGCCGGAGCCGGTCCGCGTCCGGCTGCAGCTCGAACGGCGCGTCCGCCGCCTCCATCGCCGCCGCCCACGTCGGGACGTCGGCACCGCTGATCACGCATCCGGACGGCACGACCATCCGGCGGCCGGAACGCTCGGCCCACCGGTCGAACCCGGCGCGGGCATCGGCCGCGAGCCGTACCAGCTCGGGCTCGCGGTGCGCGTAGCGGAAGATCCGCGACGAACCGACCGACCGCTCCGCCATCGGTTCGTCGGCCCGCTCGTAGCAGACCACCTCGGCACCGCGCTCCAGCAGCGCGGCGGCCGCCGACAGGCCCACCACCCCGGCACCGACCACAGCGACCCGCATCCGTGCTCCCCTCAGAGGTACTCGGCGTCGGTGCGATCGCCGGC
This sequence comes from Pseudonocardia adelaidensis, assembly GCF_039543345.1. Lineage (NCBI taxonomy): Bacteria > Bacillati > Actinomycetota > Actinomycetes > Pseudonocardiales > Pseudonocardiaceae > Pseudonocardia > Pseudonocardia adelaidensis. The sequence goes on from NZ_BAABJO010000013.1 coordinate 52,601, forward strand.
CACCGGTCCCCGGAACGGCTCGAAGCGGAAGCGGACGCCGCCGGAGCTCGAGCTGAGCGCGTCCGCGTCGCTCCCCCCGGCGCTCGCCTTCTCGATGTGGACGACCCCGGCCGTGCCGATCACGTCGAGCTGCGCGAGCAGCCTGGCGAGAGCGACGGACGCGCCCTGCGGGGCGGCCGCGGTCTGCGTCAGCGTGCGGTGCAGCGCCGTGACGTTCCAACCCTCGCGGTACCCGCTGCCGACGGGGACGGCGACCACGACGTCGAGCAGCCAGTGCGAGGGGGTGTCCCGCACACCGGCAGTGGGGTGTGCCTCGATCCCGATGATCTGGTCGGCGCGCACCAGCCCGTCGGAGTGGGTCTGCACCCACACGTTCGTCAAGCTCACCGAATCCACCTCACTCGTCCCGACCGGTGGGTCAGGGACGAGTCTCGCGGATCGAGGCCGTGGTGTGGCCGATCTGCCGCCGTCCGGGTGCATCCGGCGCCCGCAACGCGCGCCGCCGCAGGACGGCTGCCACCACCACCGACAGCAGCGACAGCAGGGGCGTCGGGAACCCCACCGCGGTCCCGACGGCGATGTCGGCGAGCGGCGCGAGAACGGCCACCGCGAAGAGCGCGGGCGGGGCCGTGGGGAGCCGGACCGGGCGCCCGGTCTCCCGGTGCCGGGCCCAGCGCGTGCGCGACCACGGCTTGGCGACCGAGAGCCAGGCCTGGAAGCCGAGCGCGCCGGCCATCGCGACCGTTCCGAGGGCCATGGCGGGTCCCGCCTCCGCCGTCGTGGCCGCCTCGTCGAGGGCGTCGGAGAGCAGGAAGATCCCGGCGTAGAGCTGGGCCAGCGTGATGGCGAACTTCGCGAGCACCCACCGCTGGTGGACCAGACCCCACGCCGTGCCGAGGGCGAGCACCAGCCCGGTGGACGCCGACGCGTTGGCCAGCGGTGCCAGCAGGGCGGTGTCCAGGAAGTGGGCCATCGCCGTCGCCGCCGCGGCGTTGCCGGTGTCGGTGGCGCCGAGGGCGAGCAGGGCGAAGAGGGCCAGCGCCAGTCCCATCCAGCCCACGGATGTCACGACGTGCAGCCACACCGTCAGCTGCCGCCACCTCCGGTCGTTCCCGCGCACGCCCCCGACGGTGCCGCGCCGGAGCGGCCGCGTGATCGGGAACTCCCCTGACCTCTGCCCTGATCTCGGGTCAGGGCAGCACGCCGCGCAGGCCGTCGAGCAGGCAGCGCAGGCCGAGCTCGAACAGGGCGTCGAGGTCGAGGTCGAAGTCGAGTTCGGGGATCCGCTGGAAGTGCGGGAAGGTGCCGCCCGCGGTGAGGGAGGTCAGGGCGTCGGCGTGCGCGTCCATCCACTCCTCCGCCGTCAGGCCGCTCTCCGCCTCGGCCTGCGCCTCGGACTCGAGGTTCACCGCCATGCCCCGCACGTAGCTGAACAGCATGATGTGGACGTCGAAGGCCGCCGCGGTGTCCAGCCCGCGCCCGTCGAGGGCGGCGAGCACCCACTCCGTGTAGCGCAGGGCGCTGGGGACGAGCTGGGGCCGGGTGAGCGACATCGCAGGCGCCAACCAGGGATGACGGCGGAACACCGTCCACTCCAGCCGCGCGGCGATCTCCAGCGCGGCGCGCCAGTCCGACGGGGCGTGCGCGGGCAGCGGCTCCTCGCCGAACGCGCGGTCGATCATGAGCGTGACCAGGTCGTCCTTGCCGGACACGTGCTGGTAGAGCGACATGGTGGGGATGGCGAGCTCCGCGGCGACCCGCCGCATCGACAGGGTCGCGAGGCCCTCGGCGTCGGCGATGGTGATCGCGGCGCGGACGACGTCGTCGCGCGCTGGGCTCGACGCGGCGCGGCGCCGGGCGGGGCGGGCGCTGCCCGGCCGGGCGGCGACGACCGTGCCGATGCCGCGCACCGACCGCAGCACGCCTTCGTCCTGCAGGAGCGAGAGGGCCCTCGTGGCCGTGGCCATCGCGACGCCCCACTGCCGGGTGAGTTCCCGGGTGGACGGGACCCGGTCGCCGGGGCCGAACTCGCCCGCGGCGATGCGCGCGCGGAGGTCGGCCGCGATGCGCGTGGACGTGGTCTCGGTCACTTCGTCGCCTCCCGGCCGTGGGTGTACTAGTGCAGCAGCGCGCAGGCCGCCACTCCTGGCGAGCCTAGTGCACTAGTACTCTCAAGCCCGAAGCCGCAGGTAGAGAGCCATACATCCTTGCGCGAGGTGTTCGTACGCCGTACGGTCACTTCATGGGAACCAGAGGGAGTCGTACGGTGCACGACAAGGATGTGCTGATCTCGGGTGCCGGTGTCGCGGGCCCGGCCCTCGCTCACCTGCTGGTCCGTGCCGGCTACCGGCCCACGGTCGTGGAGCGGGCCCCGGTGCCGCGGCCCGGCGGGCAGACCGTCGACCTGCGCGGGGCCGGTCGCACGGTCGTCGAGCGGATGGGGCTGCTGCCGGCAGTGCGCGAGGTCACCGTCGAGGAGCGCGGCGTCGTGTACGTCGACACGACGGGGCGCCGGCGCGCGCGGATGTCCGCGGAGGCCTTCGGCGGCGAGGGGATGGTCGCGGAGATCGAGGTGATGCGCGGCGACCTCGCCCAGGTACTCCTCGACGCCACGCAGGACGGTGTCGAGTACCTGTACGACGACGCCGTCACCGCGATCGAGCAGGACGAGGACGGCGTCGCGGTGCGGTTCCGGCGGGCGCCCTCGCGTCGCTTCGGGCTGGTGGTCGGCGCGGACGGCCTGCACTCCGGCGTCCGGGCGCTGGCCTTCGGGCCCGAGGAGCGGTACGTCCGGCCGCTCGGGTGCGCCACGGCGTTCGTCACGGTGCCCGACCGGTACGGCCTCGACGGGTGGATGCACATGTACAACGCGCCCGGCGCCACGCTCGCGCTGCGCCCGGACCGGGTGCCCGGCCAGGTGAAGGCGCTGATGGCGTTCCGCACGCCGCCGTCGGGGATCCACCGGCGCGACCCGGCCGCGCAGCGCGCGCTCCTCACGCGCACGTTCGCCGGTATCGGCTGGGTGGCCGACCAGGTGGTCGCCGACCTGCAGGACAGCACCGCCCTGGTCGTCGAGGAGCTCGGCCGGACGCGCATGGCGTCGTGGTCGTCGGGCCGCGTCGGGCTGCTCGGCGACGCCGCGTGGTGCCCGTCACCGTTGACCGGCCTCGGCACCAGCACCGCGCTCGTGGGTGCGTACGTGCTGGCCGGCGAGCTGGCGCGAGCCGCGGGCGACCACCGGGCCGCCTTCGCGGCGTACGAGCGCGTGATGCGGCCCTACATCGACCAGGCCCAGGAGCTCCCGCCCGGAGGCATCAACGGGTTCGTCCCGTCCTCGCGGATCGCGATCGCGTTCTTCACCGGGATGCTCCGGTGGATGGACCGCTGGCCGCTGCGGAACCTCATGGCCGCCCAGTTCGGCAAGGCCGACGCGATCGAGCTCCCCGACTACGACGAGGCGCCCGCGGCGGCGTGAGTCAACCGGCGGCCTCGTCCAGCACCTTCTGCACGCGTTCCCGGGCGCCAGCCAGCTGCTCCTCGCAGCGGCGCGCCAGCGCCTCCCCGCGCTCCCACAGCGCCACGGACTCGTCGAGGCCGAGGCCGCCCGCTTCCAGGGCGCGCACCACCTCGGCGAGCTCGTCGCGGGCCTGCTCGTAGCCCAGCCCGTCGACGGCGGGGCGTTCGGTCATGGGGCGCTCGCCTTCTTCCTGGTCCGGGTGCCGTTCCGTTTCGCCGCGGGTTCGCCGACGGTGGCGGGCACGGCGCCGTCGGCCACCCGGATCCGCAGGTGGTCACCCGGCCCGACCTCGTCGACCGAGCGCAGCACCGGCAACGGGTCGGCACCGTCGTCGGGCACCCGTTGCACCACGGCGTAGCCGCGGGCGAGGGTGGCGGCCGGGCCGAGGGTGGCCAGCCGGGCTCGGACGTGCTCGAGGTCGTGGCCGCGCCGGTCCAGCCCGCGCTCCACGCAGGCGCGTGCCGCGTCGCGCAGGCGCTCCACCTCCACGGTGCGTGCGTCGAGCGCGCGCAGCGGCTCGGCCAGCACCGGACGGCCGCGCAGGGCCGACAGCAGCCGCTCCTCGCGGTCCACCCAGCCCGCGAGGGCCCGCCGGGCCCGGTCGCGCAGCCCGGCGATCCGGGCGGTCTCCTCCGCGATGTCCGGGACGAGCCTGCGGCCCGCCTCGGTGGGCGTGGAGCAGCGCACGTCGGCGACGTGGTCCACCAGCGGGGTGTCCGGCTCGTGCCCGATCGCCGAGACCACGGGGGTGCGGCAGTCGGCGACGGCGCGGCACAGCGTCTCGTCGGAGAAGGGCAGCAGGTCCTCGACGCTGCCACCGCCGCGGGCCAGGACGATGACGTCGACGTCGGGGTCGCGGTCGAGCACGCCCAGCGCGTCGACGATCTGCGGCACGGCCAGGGCGCCCTGCACCGCGACCGGCTCGATCCGGAACCGGACGGCGGGCCAGCGGGCCTGCGCGTTCGTCACCACGTCGTGCTCGGCGGCCGACGCGCGGCCCGTGACCAGCCCGATGCAGTGCGGCAGGAACGGTGGGCGGCGCTTGCGGGCGGGGTCGAAGAGGCCTTCGGCGGCCAGCAGGCGGCGCAACCGCTCGATGCGGGCGAGCAGCTCCCCGATGCCGACGGCGCGGATGTCATCGACGCGCAGGGAGAGCGTTCCCCGGCCGAGGAAGAACGACGGCTTGCCGTGCACGACCACCCGGTTGCCCTCCGCCACCGCGGGGCCGCCGTCGCGGACCAGCCCGATCGGCGCGGTGAGCTGCAGCGAGACGTCCGCCGCGGGGTCGCGCAGCACGAGGAACGCCGTGCCGGTGCCGGCCCGCGCCGTGATCTGTGCGAGCTGGCCCTCGACCCACACCGCGCCGAGCCGGTCGACCCACTCCGCGATCTTGCGGGCCACCGTGCGCACCGGCCACGGCTGCTCCGGCGAGGTCGGGGCGCTCACCCTTCAGTGACCGTGGTGATCCGGTTGGAGAGCATCGTGACGAACGGCGCGCGGTTCTCGTGGGTGGTCTCCCACTCGAGCAGGGCGCGCAGGTCGTCGGCGGACAGGTGGCGCAGGCGCCCGCGCAGCTGCGGGATCGTCAGCTCCTGGTAGCCGGGCAGGGCGTTCGGCCCGGACGCCTCCGGCTCTGCGGGCTCCGCGGGCTCCGGGGTGTGGCCCTCGGCCGCGGCCGCGGTGGCCGCCGCCGCCGTCTCCACGGCGGTGTCGGCGGGCGGCTCCGGCCGGCTGGGCCTGTGCAGCTCGGTGACGAGTGCCGCGCCGTTGCCGGACGGGGGCGTCTCGTCCTCGTCGTCGAACGTGGCCCAGCTCGGTCGCTCGTCGACGGGCCGGAGCGTGCTCAGCGCCTGGTCGCCCTTGATCGCGAGCTCCGTGACCTTCTGCTGCACCCGCATCGACGCCTGCAGCGCCTGGCTGACGGCGGTGACGGGCAGCTCGACCACGAGGCGCGGCAGGTCCCGGGCCTGTTCCACGGCGGACGCGACGAGGCCGGCGGCGACGCGGACCGGCAGCGGCAGCGGACTCATGCCCCCAGTCTCCCCCGGGGCGGCACTCCCACAAGCCTCGGGGCGCAGGTCGCGGAAACGGTCGGGAGTGCGCTTCGTCGCGGTGGCGTCGGCCACGCGCGGCGCGTCCGTAGGCTGGAGGCATGTCGGGTGCTACGAAGCGCGTCCTGCTGGCCGCGCCGCGCGGGTACTGCGCAGGCGTCGACCGGGCCGTCGAGGCCGTCGAGCAGGCGCTCGAGCAGCACGGCCCGCCGGTCTACGTGCGCAAGCAGATCGTGCACAACGTGCACGTCGTCGAGACCCTCACGGAGCGCGGCGCGATCTTCGTGGACGAGGCCGACGAGGTGCCGGAGGGCGCGTTCGTCGTGTTCTCCGCGCACGGCGTCTCGCCCGCGGTGCGCGAGCAGGCGAAGGACCGGGGGCTGCGCACGATCGACGCCACCTGCCCGCTGGTCACCAAGGTGCACGGCGAGGCCAAGCGCTTCGCCCGCGAGGACTACGACATCCTCCTGGTGGGCCACCACGGGCACGAGGAGGTGGAGGGCACCTCCGGTGAGGCGCCCGAGCACATCCAGCTCGTGGAGACCGCAGCCGACGTCGCGAACGTGCAGGTCCGCGACCCGGAGAAGGTCGTGTGGCTCTCGCAGACCACGCTGTCGGTCGACGAGACGATGGAGACGGTGCGGGCGCTGCGCGAGCGGTTCCCCGCGTTGCAGAACCCGCCGAGCGACGACATCTGCTACGCCACGCAGAACCGCCAGGTGGCGGTCAAGGCGATGGCGCCGCAGTGCGACCTCGTGCTCGTCGTCGGTTCCAAGAACTCCTCGAACTCGGTGCGGCTCGTCGAGGTCGCGCTGACCGCGGGCGCCGGGGCCGGGCACCTCATCGACTACGCCCGCGAGATCGACGACGCATGGCTCGAGGGCGTCACCACGATCGGGCTCACGAGCGGTGCGTCGGTGCCCGAGGTGCTCGTGCGCGGTGTGCTCGACCACCTCGCCGAGCGCGGCTGGGAGTCGGTCGAGGAGGTCACCACCGCCGAGGAGACCCTCAGGTTCTCGCTGCCTCGCGAGCTGCGCCCTGCTCGCTCGGCGCGTTGACCGGGCGCTGGAGCGCCACCCGCAGCACGCCGAGCACCAGGACGATCCCGGTGGCCCACGCCATCACCGGGAACGCGTTGACCAGCGGTGCCCCGATCACGAGCAGCTGTTCGGCCACTCCCTGACCGGGGCGCGGCGAGCCCGCCGCCAGCACCACGACCGGCACCGCGGCCGCCACGAGCAGCGGCGGCTGGACCATCGGCCCGAACAGGCCGCTTCGCCGCACCCAGATCACCGCGAGCACGCAGCCGGTGATGTGGCAGATCGTGAACACCGTGCTGAGGTTGCCCAGCCGCATCAGGTCGACGAGGACCCCGACCGCGGTGAGGGCGGCGGCGAGGCCGACCGCCGCGATCGGCGGCACGCCCAGCACGGTGGGCAGCGCCGAACGGTCCGCCATCGGCCACCGGCCTCCCGGGCCGCGATCCGGCGCCGGGCGCTCGCGGGGCTCCGGCTTCCCGGGCTTCTTCGCGGGCCGGCGCGCCGCCCTGGTCGACGCGGCGGGCTCCTCCGCCTTCGCCGGCCGGCCGCCCGTGCGCGCACTCGCCGACCTGCCGGAGGCGCCGGACCGCGGGCGGGAGGCGCCGCCACGCCCGGGTTCGGCGGGCGGGCGACGGCGGGGGGTGCGCTCGCCGGCCGGGTCGGTCATCCCGTCACGGTAGCTCGCGACTCACCGCGTCCGTCGCTGCCAGGGCGTTCACCCGGCCGATCGACGCGGTCGAGCTCGTGCAGCGCGATCAGTGAGTCGGCGGCCGACGCCACCAGCTCCGGCGCGGAGACGGTCCGCGGTGCCCGCTCCACCTGCGTGGGCTCGCCGATGTCACCGTCGGCGGCCCCGAGGTCGGTGAGCTTGCGCGCCGTGACCAGCACCCGAGCCTCGAGCGACGAGACCGTCTGGTTGTAGCTCGCCACCGCCGAGTCGAGGCTGCGGCCCAGCTTGGCGACGTGCGTCCCCATCGTGGCGAGCCTGCTGTGCAGCTCCTTGCCCAGCTGGTGCACCTGCGCGGCGTTGCGCGCGAGGGCCTCCTGCCGCCACGTGTAGGCGACGGTGCGCAGCAGCGCGATGAGCGTGGTGGGCGTGGCGATGACGACGTTGTTCGAGAACGAGTGCTCCAGCAGCGCCGGGTCGGACTGGAGGGCGGCCTCCAGGAACGGGTCGCCCGGCACGAACAGCACCACGAACTCCGGTGACGGCTGGAACGCGGCCCAATAGCTCTTCGCGCTGAGCGTGTCGACGTGCTGGCGCAGCTGGCGGGCGTGGGCGGCCAGGCGCTCGCGGTGGACCTCCGGGTCGCGCGACTCCACGGCCTCCAGGTACGCGGCGAAGGGCACCTTCGCATCCACCACGATCTGCTTGCCGCCACCGAGGTGCACCACCAGGTCGGGGCGCACGCCGCCGTCCTCGCCCTGCCCGACGACCTGCGTGGAGAAGTCGCAGTGCTCGACCATCCCGGCCAGCTGGACGATCCGCTCCAGCTGCAGCTCGCCCCAACGGCCCCGCACCTGCGGCGCCCGCAGCGCGTTGACCAGCTGCTTCGTTTCGTCCTGGAGCCGCTCCGAGCTGGTGCGCATCGCGGTGACCTGCTCGCGCAGCCCCGCGTAGGCCGACTCCCGCTCCTTCTCGACGGTGCGCAGCTGCCCCTCGACGCGCTGCAGTGCGGCGGCCACCGGGTCGAGCAGCTTGCCGACCGCCTGCGCCCGCGCGGTGGCATCGCCGTCGGCCTTCGCCGCCAGCGCCGCCGTCGCCTCCTTGATCCGGCCCTCGGCCAGCGCGACGAACTGCTCGTTGTTGCGGGCCAGCGCGTCGGCGGACAGTGCCTGGAACGCCTGCTTCAGCTCGGCGTCGCGCCGGGTGAGCAGCGCCTCCCGCTGCGCACCCGCCTCGCGCTCGCTCCGCAGTGCCGCCGCGGCGGCGGCCGCCTCCGCCTCGGCCTGCCGCAGCCGCTCGACCACGGCGTCGTGCGTCGCGGTCAGCTCGTCGAGCCGCTGCACGAGCCCGGCCCGCTCGGCGCGCAGCCCGGCCGCGTCGGCCCGCAGCATCGCCGTGGCGTCCGCGGTGGCCCGCGCTGCTTCGGCCGCCGAGAGCCGGGCGCGGGACGTCAGGAGGAACCACACGGCCCCCGCGCCCAGCGCTGCGCCCACGATCATGCCGATGAGCAGCACAGATACGGATGGGGTGTCCATCCGACCAGCGTCACCGAGGGGGCGGCCGATCGGCGGAAGGCACGCGGGGGCCGGGGTGTCGGATCGGCGAACGGTCGAACGAACGGTCGATGGTGGGCTGGGTTCGCGGACGGTAGGAACGCCACGTTCCCGAACCGCCGGGACAGGAACGTGGCGATCCTGAACGTCGCGTGGCCGGCGGGACCTCAGGCGGACGGGGCCGCCTCGTGGGCGAGGAGCCGGCGCTTGACGTCGACGCCCCAGCGGAAGCCACCCAGCGTGCCGTCCGTCCGCAGCACCCGGTGGCACGGGACGAACAGGGCCGCCGCGTTGCGGGCGCAGGCCGACGCCGCCGCACGGACGGCCGCCGGGCGGCCGGACTTGGCCGCGTACTCGGTGTAGGTCACCGGCGCTCCGGCCGGCACCGTGCGCAGGACGTCCCACGCGTGCTCGAGGAACTCGCCCGACCGCTGCCGGACGGGCACGTCGTCGATCGCGGACAGGTCGCCGTCGTGGTAACGGACGATCGCGTCGGCCACGGGGCCGAGGTCGCCCTCCACGAGCTCGGTCGGCCGCAGCGCCTGGTGGACCTGCGGCAGCAGCTCGTCGAGGTCGGCCGTCCAGCCCGAGGCCAGCACGGCCCCGTCGGCGTCGACGACGGCGGTGAAGGGGCCGATCTTCGTGTCGATCGTGGCCCAGGTGGCGGTGCTCATGACGTCCTCCCGTTCGAGGTGGTGACGGGCATCGCCCGCCAGAGGTGGGTGGCGGCGTACGAGCGCCATGGCGCCCAGCCGGTGGCTCGGGCCGTCAGACCGGGGATGTCGGACGGGAGGCCGAGCGCGGCGGCGCCGCGGCGCACGCCGAGGTCGGTGGCGAGCAGCTCGTCCGGATCGCCGATGAGCCGCATCGCCAGGTAGCCCGCTGTCCACGGCCCGACGCCCGGCAGCGCGCAGAGCGTGGCCCGCAGCTCGGCGGGGTCGCAGCCGGGGTCGAGCACGAGCGAGCCGTCGGCGACGGCCCCGGCGAGCGCGAGGACGGTGGCGATCCGCCGCTGCGGTCCGGTGAGCACCTCCCCGCCCCGCTCGGCGATCGCCTCCGGTGTGGGGAAGAGCAGGGCGGGGCCGTCGCCTGCCAGGCCGGGCGGGAGCCGTTCGCCGAGGGCGGCGGCGTGCCGGCTCGCCGCGGTGCGGGCGGCGGCCACCGAGACCTGCTGGCCCAGCACGGCCCGCAGCGCGGTCTCGACGCCGTCGACCGTGCCCGGCAGCCGGATCCCCGGCACCGCCGCGACGGCCGTCGCGAGGCCCGGGTCGGCGCCGAGCGCGGCGTCGACGGCCTCCGGGTCGGCGTCCAGGTCGAGCAGCCTGCGCAGCCGGGCGACCGCCGGGCCGAGGTCGCGCGGGTCCGCCAGCCGCAGCGTGGCGACGACGTGCCCGTTGCGCGGCGTCGGCGTGAGGTCGAGGGCCACCGTCGCCGCACCGTGGGGCAACCGCAGCGTCCGCCGGTACGTGCCGTCCTCGACCGACTCGACGCCGTCGAGGGCACGGGCGGCGAAGAACGCGAGCAGGCCCCCGGCGTCGAACGGCTGCCGGTAGGGCAGCCGCAGCACCAGCGTCCCGGCAACGGCGGGTGCGGCGCCACCGCGCCTGCCCGCCTCGGTGCGCAGGGTCGTGGGCGGCACGCCGTAGACCTCGCGGACCGTGTCGTTGAACTGCCGCACGCTCGCGAAGCCGGACGCGAAGGCGATATCGGCCATCCCGAGCGGTGTGGTCTCGATGAGCAGGCGTGCGGTGTGGGCCCGGTGGGCCCGCGCGAGCGCGAGCGGGCCGGCCCCGAGCTCGGCGGTGAGCACCCGGTTGAGGTGCCGTTCCGAGTAGCCGAGCCGAGCCGCGAGCCCGGGCACACCCTGCCGTTCGACGACGCCGTCGGAGATGAGGCGCATCGCCCTGGCGGCGAGGTCGGCCCGCAGGTTCCAGTCCGGCGAGCCCGGCACGGCGTCGGGCTGGCAGCGCCGGCACGCGCGGTACCCGCGCTGCTGCGCCGCGCCCGCCGTCGGCAGGAACTCGACGTTGTGCCGCTTCGGCGTGACCGCGGGGCACGACGGGCGGCAGTAGATGCCGGTGGTGCGCACCGCCGTGATGAAGTGCCCGTCGAAGCGGGAGTCGCGCGAGGCGAGTGCGCGGTAGCAACGTTCCTGGTCGAGCAGCACGACAACGACTCTGCCATGCACAACGCACCCCGACTGGCGGAAATCGGACGCGGCCGGCGCGCGTCGTGGGGCGGTCACGCCGGGGTCGGCGGGTGGGCCGCCCGGTCACATCGACTTCGTCGGCCCGAAGCTCCCGGCAGCGGTCAGCCGGAGCGGCAGATCGGGCCGCGGATCCGCCCGTCGTCGCAGGCATCGCGGATCTCGTCGCGCAGCTCGTCCCACCGGTCGCCGTCGTCGGCCCGCCGCTCGGCGCGAGTGCGGGTCTCCTCGGCCTCGGCGCGGGCCTGCTCCTCGGCCAGCGCGGCGGCTCGGTCGCGGGCCGGTGCGAGTGCGAGGTCGGCGATCTGGGCGCCGGTGATCGCCGGACCGGCGGCCACCACCGGCTCGGCCGGGGCGGGCGCCTGCTGTTGATTCGTCCCCGAGGTGATCTGGGGGAGGGGCACGGCAGCCGCCTCGTTGTTGCCGGGCATCAACAGCACGGCGCCGCTGCTCGCGGCGATCATGCCGATGGCCGAGGCCGCGAGCACGAGTCGGGGCGGGAACCGCACGATGACCACCCTTCAATTCGGCAGCAGCTCCACTCAGACCATCGACCCGGCTCCGCCCGCGTTATCGCGGTTCCGCGAATGGGCGAGCGGGTGCGATGAGCGGCGAACGGGTGAGCATGTGTGCCCGCCCCGGTGACGCAGCGTCACGCACGCACGCCCGGCGCCGCGCCGGTCGGCGCCGGAGGTGTCGTCGGGCCCGTCGTGCGGCGGCCCCGGGGCGTCCGCGGCCCCGGCGGCGACCTCCGGCGCTGACCGCGCGGGTGGAGCACCAGCGCGCCGACGAGCAGTGCGACCAGCGCGACCGGGACCCAGGCCGCCGATGCGAGGACCAGCGCCCCGACGCGGTTGCCGAGCAGCACGATCGTGGCGGCCCACGCGGTGCCGGATCCGACCAGCGCCGGTCCGGCGACCCGGTAGGGCACGCCCGCCGCCCCCGCGACCCGCGGCATCACGGGCCGCGCCGCTGTCGCCCAGTGACCGCAGGCCAGCAGCAGCACGGCGGCGGGCCCCCGCCGTTGCGCGAGCCATGCGCTCGCCTGCGCGGCACGGGGCTCGGCCATCCGGCGCACCGGGCCGGGCAGCCTGGTGACGTGCGGGTGCGTGCGGCCGCGCCACCACCCGAGATGGGCCCCGGCGACGGTGCCCAGCGCGCTCGCCGCGATGGCGGGGACCAGCAGCTGCGGCGCGCCGAGCGACCACAGGCCGAGCGCGACGAGCAGCGAGCTGCCGGGCAGGGCCATGCCGACGAGCGTCCCGCTCTCGACGACCAGGACCGCGCACGCGACGACCAGCACGACGGGTGCGGGCCATGCCGCGGCCGCCTGGAGCAGGGCCGTCAGCACGGCGGGGAGGGGGAGGCGATCACGAAGGCCACGCTTCCGGGCCGGCGGGCGGTGCACGATCGGGCTGGACCCCGGATCGACCCGGGGTCCAGCCCCCCATCTGGGGTGGGCCTAGACCTACTGCGCCAGGCCCGAACGATCGTGAAAACTGATCCGCGTGAAGCGTCGACTGCGCGAGTGGCCCACCGCGGCCGTCCGTCTCGCCGGCGCCGTCGGCACCGCGTTGGTCGCCGCCGTCCTGCTGCTCACGCAGCTGGTCGGGCTGGTGCTGGCGCCGCTGTTCGGGGTCGGCCTGCCGGTCGTCGCGGGCGCGCTCGGCGCCACCCGTGCGCTCGCCGACGTGCACCGGGCCGTTGCGGGCCAGGTGCTCGGCGCCGACCTGGCCGTCGCCTACCGCACCGATCCGGGGCCCACGTGGCGGGAGCTCGCGGCGTGCCTGCGCGACCCGCAGACGGGCCGCGACATGATCTGGCTCGCCCTGCACGCGGTCGCGGGCACCCTCGTGGCGGCGTTCGCGTCGGTACTGGTCGAGGTGCTGTCCGGGGTGTTCGCCGGCGGTGTGGGGCCGTTCGCGATCTTCACGCTCCCGGCGTTGGTCGTGCTCGCCATCGCGTGGTGGACGGTGCCGTGGATCGTGCGCGCGCTGGCCCTGCTCGTGCGTGCGCTGCTCTCGCCGGCCGGCAGCGCGCTCGCCACGAGGGTGGAGCAGCTCACCGAGTCCCGCGCCGCCACCGTCGACGCGCAGGCCGCGGAGCTGCGCCGGATCGAGCGCGACCTGCACGACGGCGCGCAGGCGCGCCTCGCTGCCCTCGGCATGACGCTCGGCCTGGCCGCACAGGCGCTGCGGAGCGATCCCGACCGCGCCGCCGCGTTGCTCGAGGAGGCCAGGGCCGACGCCGGGCGCGCCCAGGGGGAGCTGCGCGACCTCGTCCGGGGCATCCACCCGCCGGTGCTCGCCGACCGCGGGCTGCCCGGTGGGCTGGAGGCCGCCGCGCTGCTGTGCCCGGTGCCGGTCGACGTCGCCATCGACCTCCCGGCGCGGCCCCAGGCCCCGGTCGAGTCCGCCTTGTACTTCGCCGCGGCCGAAGCGCTCGCGAACGCCGGACGGCACGCCCGTGCCACCCGGGCATGGCTGCGCGCCGCATTCGCGGGCGGCAGGATCACGGTCGTCGTCGGCGACGACGGCCAGGGGGGCGCCGATCCCCGCCGGGGCACCGGGTTGCGCGGCATCGAGCGCCGGCTCGCCGCCTTCGACGGCACCGTGTCCGTCAGGAGTCCACCGGGCGGGCCCACCGAGATCACGATGGAGCTGCCGTGCGACCTCTGCGCACCGTCATCGCCGAGGACCACGTCCTCCTCCGCGACGGGTTGATCCGGCTCCTCGTGGCCAACGGCTTCGACGTCGTCGAGGCGGTCGACAACGGCCCGGTGCTGCGGGATGCGCTGCTGCGCCACCGGCCGGACGTCGCGGTGGTCGACGTGCGGCTGCCGCCCACGTTCACCGACGAGGGTCTCGTCGCCGTGCTCGCGGCGCGCCGGGAGGTGCCGGGGCTGCCCGTGCTCGTGCTCTCGCAGTACGTCGAACAGCTCTACGCGCGCGAGCTGCTGGCCGACCACGCCGGTGGCGTCGGCTACCTGCTCAAGGACCGCGTCGGCAACGTCGAGGAGTTCGTGGCGGCGGTCCGGCGGGTGGCCGACGGCGGCACCGCGATGGACGCCGAGGTCGTCGGGCAGCTGGTCGGGCGCCGGGCCACCCCGCTCGCCGCGCTCACCCCGCGCGAGCGCGCCGTGCTGGAGCTCGTCGCCGAGGGGCGTTCCAACGCGGCCGTCGCCGCGGCGCTGTTCGTCACCGAGAAGGCGGTGGGCAAGCACATCAGCAGCATCTTCGGCAAGCTCGACCTCGCGCCGTCCGATGACGACAACCGCCGCGTCCGCGCCGTGCTCGCGTACCTGCAGGCCGTGAGCTGACCGCGACTACCCTGGAGCCCCGTGTCACTCACCCTCGGCATCGTCGGCCTGCCCAACGTGGGCAAGTCGACGCTGTTCAACGCCCTCACCCGCAACGACGTGCTCGCCGCGAACTACCCGTTCGCCACCATCGAGCCGAACGTCGGAGTGGTCCCGCTGCCCGACCCGCGCCTGGACGTCCTCGCGCGCATGTTCTCGTCGGCTCGCACCGTGCCGGCTACCGTGTCGTTCGTCGACATCGCGGGCATCGTGAAGGGTGCGTCCGAGGGCGCGGGGCTGGGCAACAAGTTCCTCGCGAACATCCGCGAGTCGGACGCGATCTGCCAGGTCGTGCGGGTGTTCGACGACCCGGACGTCGTGCACGTCGAGGGTCGCATCGACGCCGCGGGCGACATCGAGACGATCTCCACCGAGCTGATCCTCGCCGACCTCCAGACGCTGGAGAAGGCCGTCCCGCGCCTGCAGAAGGAGGCGCGCACCCACAAGGACCGCCGCCCGGCGCTGGAGGCCGCGGAGGGCGCCGTCGAGATCCTCAACGGGGGCACCACGCTGTTCGCGGCCGGCGTCGATCGCGAGCCGCTGCGCGAGCTGTCGCTGCTCACCACGAAGCCGTTCCTCTACGTCTTCAACGCCGACGAGTCGGTGCTCTCCGACGAGGGGCGCCGCAAGGAGCTCGAGGCGCTCGTCGCGCCGGCCGACGCGGTGTTCCTCGACGCCAAGGTCGAGGCCGAGCTGCTGGAGCTGGACGAGGAGTCGTCCCGCGAGCTGCTGGAGTCGATCGGCCAGGAGGAGCCGGGGCTCTACTCGCTGGCCCGGGCCGGCTTCCACACCCTCGGCCTGCAGACCTACCTCACCGCGGGCCCCAAGGAGTCGCGCGCCTGGACGATCAAGAAGGGCGCCACCGCCCCGCAGGCCGCCGGCGTGATCCACACCGACTTCGAGCGCGGCTTCATCAAGGCCGAGATCGTGTCCTTCGACGACCTCGTCGAGGCAGGCTCGATGGCGGCGGCCAAGGCCGCGGGCAAGGTGCGGATGGAGGGCAAGGACTACGTCATGGCCGACGGTGACGTGGTGGAGTTCCGGTTCAACGTGTAGCCGGGCCTCTGTGCGCTGGTCATCGCACCTCCAGTCCGTCGGTCCTCAGGGAGCCCGCAGAATCGCCCTCGGCGGTCGGCCACAGATGGGCGTAGATGTTCAGGGTCGTGGTCACGACGTCGCGTCCGGCGCTTCCTCGTTCCCACGTCGTCGCCGAAGTCGCCCCACGGGCATCCCGTCCGGCCTGACGATCCCGCAGCTGGTGAACTCCATCTCCACCGGCGCGCTCGACGCCCCCCGGATGATCACCCACCGGATGTCGCTCGGTAAGACCGAGGCCGGCTACGACACCTTCCTTCGCTCCGTGGAGACCGGTGCGCTGAAGGTCGTCCTGACCAACGGCTGGGTCCGGCCCCTCGCCGGCCCGCCCGGGTCCGGCCGCCGCACGGTGTCTCGAAGCTCCGACCGGCGGGGATCAGGTGCCGGGAAGATCGATGACGGCGACCGGCCGGTCGGCATCGCTCAGGACCTGCCGGCTCACCGACCCGAGCAGGATGCGGCGGATCAGGCCCTTGCCGTGCGTGCCGACCACGATCAGCTGCGCATCTTCCGCCTGACCGAGGATCGCGTGAGCGGCGTGGCCTTCCACCACGACGTGGTCCACGCTCACCGAGGCGGGTTCCGTCTTCTGTGCCTCCTCGAGCGCCCGGGTGATGGTGCCGGCCGCCTCCGCCTCGACGTTCGCCCCCATCCGCGCAACGAGCTCCGGGTCAGGCACCACCCGGAGCGCCTGGTACGGAATCTCGTAGGCGGCGACCGCTCTCACCGAGGTCCCGCGCACGGCCGCCTCGCCGATCGCGTAGCGCAGCGCGTTCGTGCCGAACTCCGATTCGTCGACGCCCACGACGATCGGGCCCGTCGTCGGGAGCTCGTCCCCTCCGACGACGACCAGCGGGCATCTCGCCTGGATGGTCAGCCGGTTGCTCACCGAACCGAGAAGGGCACTCGCGGCGCTACCCAGGCCGCGTCGACCGACGACGAGGGCGTCCGCACCCTCCGAAGCCGCCGCCAGAACGTGGGCGGGGTGGCCCACCTGCGATGTCGTGGTGCAGGTCAGGTCGGGCGCAAGCTCGCGTACGCGTGCCGCCGCGGCGTCGAGCACCTCTTCGGAGAACTCGATGAACCACTCCACGGGCTGGCTCGCCGCGGTTCTCTGGTAGCCGTAGAAGTCGATGTCGGCGGTGAGGCTGTAGGTGTTGATGAGCTCGAGCTGTTCGCCCCCGAGGCGGGCTCGGGCCACCGCCCATTCGAGCGCGTTGCCGCTCGGCTGTGAGCCGTCGATGCCGACGACGATCCGACCGGTCATGTGATGACCTCCCCGCGAGAGCGTCGGATCCGAACCTAGCCCGCGGGCGCGCCGTTGCGACAGCCGCTGAGCCATCGTGCAGCCGATGGAGCGATCCCTCGCCGTCGATGACGAGCACCCGGCCCTCCCGGGGCGGTGCACGGTCGGGCCGGCGCCCGGCCCGATCCCCGCCCTCATGCCCAGGACATTCTGATGGTCAGGAATCGAGGTGATACCCGAGCTGTCTGCTCCTTCTCAGCGATGTCCATGAGCGCGTCGGCATGATCTAGCCCCCAACGGTACCGTCGGAACAGATTGATTTCAGAACGCCAGGACTCGGCTGATCGAGGGAGGCAAGCAGATGTCAGATCTGATCGTGATCGGGTACGAGAATCCCCAGACCGCGCGGCAGGCGTACGAGGAGGTGCAGCGCTTGCAGCAGGACTTCATCGTCGATCTGCGCGGACTCGCCATCGTCGACGTCGACGCCGACGGCAAGGTTCACGTCGACACACCCGCGCGGGTCATCGGCGCGTCCGCAGCGTCCGGTGCGCTCTTCGGCCTCCTGCTCGGCCTCCTGTTCCTCGTGCCGGGCATGGTCCTGCTGGGCGGCGCGATCGGCGCGCTCATGGGCAAGCTGAACCAATCGGGCATCGATGCGAGCTTCCGCAACCGCGTGGAACACCTCGTCGAACCCGGGCACTCCGCCGTGGTGATCATGGCATTGAAGATCACCGAGGACAAGTTCGCAAACGCGATGCAGCCCTTCGCCGGCACCATCCTCAAGACCTCGCTGTCCGAAAGCGATGAGCGGGAGCTCGCCGAGGAACTTTCCGGGAGCTGAGAAGATCGCTCGGAATAGTTGTACGAGCCGGAACACCGCCGCATTTCGCGGCCTTCGCCGTGGGCAGGGTGCCGTCCGGGTTGCGCTGACGTCGCGATCGGTGGGCGGACCCGGGGCGGGGACAGGGACGGCGGCAGCGGCGGCCAGGGAGAGTGCGCCGAGGCGGAAGGGGTGTCGCGCTGCGGTATCGCGCCGATCGCCGGATCTGCCAGGCAGCCCTGGTGTTCGGCGCGCTCGACGACGCGCAACGGGCCGGCCTCTCGTTGGTGTTCCTCGGATCGCGCTCATCTGCGGCATGCTGCTGCGCCACGCCCTGCCGTGGCTCGCCGCGGTCTACGTCCCGGCGAGCGTGCTGGCCGGCTTCCTGGTCCTGCTGGCCGGACCGCTGGTGCTCGGGACGGTCACGGCCGGCTGGAGCCCCATCCCCGCGCAGACCGTCCACGTGCTCTCCGTCCCGCCCGGCCTCATGATCAACCTTGTCTTCGGCGGCATCGCGGCATCGCCGACTACGGCCAGTCGCAAGGGAACGTCGCCACCGGCTTCATCCTCGCCGAGATGGCCGACCCCGCCCACACCACGAGCGCCGCCGCGGGCTACGGGTACAAGCAGCTCTTCTACGAGCCGCTTCTCGGCCGGGGCATCGTCACCGCACTCAGCGTGCCGCTCATCCTCGGCGTCGGCTCCCTCGCCTCCGCCATCGCCTCCGCCATCGCCACGGCCGCCGTCTGGGGCATCAGCCGGAACCGCCGAGCCCACAGCCGACCCGTCGTTGAACTCGGTCCGTACCCCCGACCGGGTCGGGGGCCTCGCCCGGCGTTTCGTGCGTCGACCTACAGCGCCGTCGTAGCGGGAAGCGCGGTCCGCTTGCCGCGAGCATGGAGTGTGGCTAGCGTCACAGACCGTGCTGCGGCCGGAAGGCGTTCGTGCCCGCCGCAGCGGTCGTTAGGAGTGTCTGCGTGGCCCGCAACCGCCGTTTGATCCTCAGCTCGCCCCCCGAGGTCTGGGGCCTGTTGTCCGACGGCTACCGCTACGGGGAGTGGGTGACGGGAACCCAGCAGATCCTGGCGGCGGACCCGCACTGGCCCGACGTGGGCGCCTGCCTGCGGGTCCGCGTCGGCGTGGGCTCCCTGACGCTCGACGACACCTGCGTCGTCCGCATCTGCGAACCGCAACGCCGCCTGGAACTGGAAGCCAAGGCTGGCCCATGTGGTGCCGCCCGAATCGTCATGAACCTGATCCCGTGGGGCGAGCACACCCTCTTCGTCCTCGACTGGCACCCCCTCCGGGGCCCGGGCACGAGGATGCACGGACTACCCGTCGACTACCTCGTCGCGATCCGCAACGGCATGATGCTGACCAAGCTGGCGCGGATCGCGGTGCGCGAGCACGGGAGTGAGTCGGTGGAAACCGTCTGACGCCCCCGCGGCACGTCGGCCCGGCCCGATCTGGCATTCCTCGTACCCCAGATCTGATGGGGCACCCGGGGGTCGCCGTCGTTGATCGGGCGTGGATCCGGCGCTCGCACATCAGTCGGCGACCGGCCCTCCGTGGGCCACCGTCACGTCGGGGTGAGGTGCCGGTTCCGGCCGGGTCGTCGGGAGGACGAACCGGCCGGCGTGGAACAGGTCGCTCACCCGCCCCCGCCGTTTCAGGACGCGAGGAGCTCGTCGATCTGGTTGATCGCGGAGCTGGCGCCCTCGACGACCCCCATCGCCAGCACCTTCTCCAGCCCTTCCGCGGTGTCGTAGGTGGCCACGTAGGTCGCGCGGGTGCGGCCGTCGTGCTCGGTGAAGGTGTAGACGTTGGTCGAGACCGGCAGGTCGGGGTTCGGGTTGAAGTCCAGGTCGGCGAACCCGTCCTCGAACGAGAAGCTCCGCGGCTCCTCGACGGCCGTGACGTTCCAGTACCCGGCGAACTTCTCGCCTTCCGGGCTGGTCATGAAGTAGTGCACCCGGCCTCCGGGCGTGAGGTCGTGCTCGACGACGGTCGCGGGGTAGGTCGGGGGACCCCAGATCTTCTCGAGCTGGCGCGGGTCGGCGTAGATCTGCCAGATCCGCTCGGCGGGTGCGGCGAACTCGGCGGTGATGGTCAGCGTCCGGGTGTCGAGGTCGTGCTGGACGTCGGTGACGGGCATTGTTCAGTCCTCCCGGTCGGGGTGGGTTGCGGTGTCGGATGCGATCAGATCGTCGATGCGCGCGATGCGGCCGCGCCAGAGCTGTTCCAGCTCGGTGAGCATGGAGGCGACCGACCGCACCGCCGTCACGTCGCCGCTGGCCAGCTGCTCGCGGCCGTTGCGGCGCTTGGTGAGCAGGCCGGCCTTCTCCAGGACGGCGACGTGTTTCTGCACCGCCGCGAAGCTCATGTCGTACTTCGCCGCGAGTGTGGAGACCGAGTGCTCCCCGGCCAGGACCCTGCGCATGATGTCGCGCCGGGTGCGGTCGGCGAGTGCGTGGAACAGGGCGTCCGCCCGCTCCTCCTCCGTGTCGGCCATGCGCCAAACATACAACCAATCGGTTGCATGTTGTCAAGGGGTGCGCTCGCGGGCATCTGGCACTCTGCGGCGATGCACCTCGAGAACGTCGTCTGGGACGCCCGCGACCCGCGCCGGCTCGGCCGGTTCTGGGCTGCCGCACTCGATGCCGAGCCGATGACCGATCGGCCGGAGTGCTTCGAAGCCCGGATGATCCTGTCCGGCGATGCCTTCCTCGACCTGTGCTTCCAGCGCGTCGCGGCGCCGTCCTCGGCACCGGCGCGCCTGCACCTCGATCTCGCGGGCGGTGCCCGGCAGCGCGACGTGGTCGAGCGCCTGGTGGGGCTGGGGGCCACCCACACCGACATCGGTCAGGGCGAGGTGCCGTGGGTGGTGCTCGCCGACCCGGAGGGCAACGCGTTCTGCGTGATGGAGGACCGGGAGGCCTACCGCGGGACCGGGCCGATCGCGGCGCTGCCGCTCGACAGCGCGGATCCCGATCGGGACGCCGCGTTCTGGGCCGAGATCACCGGCTGGATCCCATGGAATGGGACGGCCGGCGCGGTGACCCTGCGCCATCCCTCCGGGGCCGGGCCGCTGCTCGAGCTCTGCCCGGAGCCGGAGCCGAAACGGGGGAAGAACCCGCTGCACCTGGACGTCCGCGCCGACCCGGGGGACGGTGACCCGTCCGCGCGTCTCACCGACAAGGGGGCGCGGCAGGTGAGCCGGGCGGGCGAGCTCCCCTGGCTCGTGTTCACCGATCCGTCCGGGAACGAGTTCTGCGTGCTCCCGGCGCCGCCGGGTTGACGTCGCCGGTCAGCGCCAGCCCAGCTCCGGGGCGATGTGGGTGAGCACGCTCTCGATGACGTGGGCGTTGTACTCGACGCCCAGCTGGTTGGGCACGGTGAGCAGCAGCGTGTCGGCGGCGGCGATCGCCTCGTCCTCGGCGAGCTCCTCGACCAGCTTGTCCGGCTCACCCGCGTACGTCCGGCCGAAGCGGGCGCTGCCGCCGTCCAGGAAGCCGACCTGGTCGGTGCTGTGCCGTTCCTGCCAGAAGAGCTGGCGGTCGAGGTCGTCGACGATCGGGAAGATGCTGCGGCTGACCGAGACGCGCGGCTCGCGCTCGTGTCCCGCGGCCTTCCACGCGTCCCGGAACCGCTGGATCTGCTCGGCCTGGAGCTGGTGGAAGGGCACACCGGTGTCCTCGGTGAGCAGCGTCGAGCTCATCAGGTTCAGCCCCCGCTCGGCGGTCCACTCGGCGGTCGCCCGGGTGCCGGCGCCCCACCAGATCCGGTCCCGCAGTCCCGGCGAGTGCGGCTCGACCCGCAGCAGCCCCGGCGGGTTGGGGAACATCGGGCGGGGGTTGGGCCGGGCGAAGCCCTTGCCCGTGAGCACCTCGAGGAACACCTTGGTGTGCTCCCGGGCCATGTCGGCGTCGCTCATGCCCTCGGGCGGCACGTGCCCGAAGTAGCGGAAGCCGTCGATCACCTGCTCGGGCGACCCGCGGCTGATGCCCAGCTGGAGGCGGCCGCCGGAGATGAGATCGGCGGCGCCCGCGTCCTCGGCCATGTAGAGCGGGTTCTCGTACCGCATGTCGATCACGGCCGTGCCCAGCTCGATCCGGCTGGTCCGCGCCCCGGCCGCGGCCAGCAGCGGGAACGGCGAGGCGAGCTGCTGGGCGAAGTGGTGCACCCGGTAGTACGCACCGTCGGCGCCCGCCTCCTCCGCGGCCACCGCCAGCTCGATCGACTGCAGCAGGGCGTCCGACCCCGACCGCACCATCGAGTGCGGCGACTCCGACCAGTGCCCGAAGGACAGGAAGCCAATCTTCTTCACGCTGCAACCAACTGGGCGGTGACGAGCGGCATTCCGCGTCCCGTCCTGCTCGTGGGCGATCGTTGCTCTCGACCAGCGTCACTTCGCACATCGATGACCGACTTCGCACGGGGCCGGCCCTGTGCGGAGTGGCCCTCGGGTGTGCGACGTTGTCTGCGCCAAGGTGTTTGATCACCCGGTGAGGTTGGGGCGGCGGTTCGGGTGGCTCTGGGGCGCGTACGCGGTCAGCACGTTCGGCACCTGGCTCGGCTTCAACGCGTTCACGCTGATCGCGATCTTCGTCCTGCACGCCGGGCCTGCGGCGGTCTCGGCGCTGGCGGCGGCGGGGCTCGCGGTGGGGGCGGTGGTGGCGCTGCCGCTCGGTCCGTGGGTCGAGTTCCGCCGCAAGCGCCCGGTGATGATCGCGATGGACCTGACGCGGTTCGCCGCGATGGCGAGCATCCCGGTGGCGTTCGCGTTGGGGTGGCTCACCTACGGCCAGCTCGTGGTCGTGGCGGTCGTGGTCGCGGCGGCAGACATCACGTTCCAGGCCGCGGCAGGCGCGTACCTGAAACAGCTCGTGCCACCGGAGGCGCTGGTGGTGGCGAACGGCCGGTTCGAGTCCACGACCTGGACCGCGACCGCGGTCGGACCTCCGCTCGGCGGCGCCGCGATGGGCCTCCTCGGTCCCGTGACGATGGTGGCGGTCGACGCGGTCAGCTACCTGCTCTCGGCGGCCGGCATCCGGGCGATCGGCGGGACGGAACCGGCGCCAGGTCGGGCGGAGCCGGGCCGGCTGCGCGCGCGGGACCTGGCCGACGGGTGGCGGTACCTGCTGGGCCATCGGACGCTGCGCGCGCTGCTGTGCAACACGGCGCTGGTCAACGGCCTGATCATGGCGGGGGCGCCGCTGCTCGCGGTGCTGATGCTCGACGACCTCGGGTTCACGCCGTGGCAGTACGGCCTCGCGTTCGCGGTGCCCTGCCTCGGTGGTCTGGTCGGCTCGCGGCTCGCCCCGCGGCTCGTCGCCCGGCTCGGACGGCGCCGGGTCCTGCGCATCGCCGGGGTGCTGCGGGCTTGCTGGCCCGTCGGGCTGGCGTTCGTCCGTCCGGGCGTCGGTGGGCTCGTGCTGGTCATGGCCGTCGAGCTCGGGCTGATCACCTGCGCGAGCGTGTACAACACGGTGCTCGGCGCCTACCGCCTCGACCAGATCCCGGCGGGGCGGGTCGCGCGGACGTTGTCGGCCTGGTCGGTCACCACCAAGCTCACGGTCGCGGCCACGACGGCCCTCTGGGGCCTGGTGGCCGCCGTGACGGACCCGCGTACGGCGATCGCGGCGGCCGGCGCGCTGCTCCTGGTGACCCCGCTCCTGCTCCGCAGGTCCTACTTCACAGACCCCGCCCCGGCTTCACACACGGCCGGCCTTCTGTGAAGCCCGTGCTGGATCTGTGAAGTCGCCTCATGGTGCTTCGGCGCCGCTCTCCTCGCCGCCGGCCTTCTCGGCACCGCCTTCCTCGCCGCCGCCGCCCGCCGGGTTCGTGCCAGCGCCGGCGGCGGGGCCGCCCTTCTCGCCGCCGCCGGGGTTGGCGCCGCCGGCGGGTTCGGTGCCACCGGCGGGCTCGGTGCCACCGGCGGGCTCGGTGCTGCCGCCGGGGGTGCCGCCGCCGGGGGTGGTGCCGCCTTCCGGCTCGGTGGTGGTGGTGGTGGTCGTTGTCGTGGTGGTGGGTGGTGTCGTCGTGGTGGTCGGCGGGTCGTTCTTCGCCTCGTCGGGCGGCGGCTGGGCGGGACCGCCACCGCCGCCCTGGTTCTGGGGTGCGCGTTGCGGTGCCGGCCGGCCTTGGTCCCGGGCCGGCGCCCGGTTGCCGCCCTGGTTGTCCGCCGCCGGTGCGGGGGCCGAGACCTCGGTGAGCTGGGGCACCACCACGACGGACGTGGTGCTGCCGACCGTGGGGGTCGGGGTCGGGCTCTCGGGGGCGTACAGGAGCGCGGCGCCGATCGCGGCCGCGACCAGCAGGCCGCCGGCACCGAACACCA
Source organism: Pseudonocardia adelaidensis (assembly GCF_039543345.1). Lineage (NCBI taxonomy): Bacteria > Bacillati > Actinomycetota > Actinomycetes > Pseudonocardiales > Pseudonocardiaceae > Pseudonocardia > Pseudonocardia adelaidensis. The sequence goes on from NZ_BAABJO010000013.1 coordinate 76,497, forward strand.
GGGCCGGCCGGCGGGCCCCGCCGGTCGTCACGGGAGGTGAGACGCTCGATGCGATGGAGGGCACGGGCGGGCGCGGCGGGTCGGGGATGGGCGAGAGGTGTGCTGCCTCGACGACCTGCACCGGCTCGGTGGCCGGTGCGACGGGCGGGATGTTCGCGGCAGGCCACGACTCCGGGCGCGGTGAGATCGACAGCGCGGCGCCCAGTGCGATCGCGTTCTTCGGGTCGGCGTCCACCGCCACCGGGCGGTCGAACCCGGCCGAGACCAGCTGGGCCACCAGCGGGATCCGCGAGGAGCCGCCCACGAGCAGCACGGCGCTCAGGTCCGTCGGCACGAGGCCGGCCGACGCCACCGCGCGGTGCAGCGCGTCGACGCTCTCCTCGAGTTGCGGGCGGATCATCGCCTCGAACTCGCCGCGCGTCAGGCGCACCGCGGTCTGCAGCCCGGGGAGCAGGACGGCGATGCGCACCTCGGTGTCGACCGACAGCGCCTCCTTCGCCTCCTTGCACTCGCGGCGGAGCCGGGACACCGCGGCCACCGCGGTCTCGTCGGCCGGGTCGAGCTGGTCGAACGCGTTCCCGACGGCGTCGCGGACGTGCGTGAACACCGCGTCGTCGAAGTCGACGCCGCCGAGCCGGTCGATGCCCTCCGGGCGGCCGAGCAGCGCGAACGTGCCGTTCTTGCGGACGACCGCCGAGTCGAACGTGCCACCGCCGAGGTCGTAGACGGCGATCGTGGACCCGCGCTCGACGCGCTCCGCCGCCGCATAGCTGAGGGCGGCGGCCTGCGGTTCGGCCAGGAACGTCACGTCCAGCCCGCGGGCGACCAGTGCGCCGTGCAGCAGGTCCTTCTTGTGCGCCCCCCACGAGGCGGGGTGGGTCAGCGCGATGCGCCGCGCCGGGCCGCCCTCGCGCTCGGCCACCCGCTCGACGACCCAGGCCACCAGCGTCGCGGCCAGCTCGTGCGCCGGGTGTGGCGTGCCGCCGACCACCAGCGGGATCTCGTCGCCCACCTGCCGCTTGAACTCGCGCACCACGCGGTCCGGGTCGGTGGCCGCCCGTCGCTCGGCCGCCTCGCCTACCAGAACAGCACGGTCGGGGGCGAGGTACAGCACGGACGGCACCTGCACCGCCCGGTCGCCCAGCGACACCATCTCCGGGTCGGCGTGCTGCTGCTCCGTCGCACGGGACACGGCCGCCGCCGTGTACGTCGTGCCGAGATCGATCCCGAGTTGGTAACTCATGGGTGGCCCCCTACGCCCGTTCCGACGGGAGCCTCCACGTCGGCGTGGCCCGGGGTCATCCCCCGGCGGGCAAGTCGCGGTCCGATCCCCTAAACCCCCCAAGGTGGGCGGTCACCCGGGTCCGATCCGGGCGCCTTCCGACTCCGTTGCATCCCGGATTGCGGCCCGCGCCGGACTTCGTAGGGTTGCTACGTGTCTGCCGATCCGAGCGCCTCCATCTGGGAGGTCACGCGGATGATCCTGGACAGCCCCGGGGCCAGCCCGTCCGTGATCGCGCACGCCCACGGGTTCAGCGCCGTCGAGGTGACCGAGCTGCTCCCGATCTTCCTCGACAACCTCCGCGCCGACTTCTCCTCGGGCGGTGGGCCCGCGCTCGTCCCGCCCGCGCCGCAGCCCGGAGAGACCCCCGAGGAGCACGCCGACCGCTACCTGCGCGAGCTCGCCCAGAACGAGCACCTCGACGTCGTCGGCTACGACACGCTCGGTGCCGTCGGCGGCGGGCCGGACGACGGCGTGGACCTCGACGGCGTCCTCGACCAGGACCCGGCGTTCCTCGATGCGCCGCCGGACGCGCCACCACCGACCGACGGCCCCGGGCTCGACGACGTCGCGACCGACCAGCCGGACCAGCATCTGGACGATCTCGGGGTGGACGACCCGTTCGCCGCGCCGGCGCCCGCGGAGATCGACCTGCCGGGCCCGGCCGACTCCTTCGACGACGGCATCCCGGACGACGGCATCCCCGACGACGGCGCGGACGACGCCGGCGAACCGTTCGACATGAGCTAACGCCCCGGTCCCGGCCGCCGAGTCCATACCGCGCGCACTGTGTATCAGCGCCCTTTCGGGCGTCTCCTGTACGAGGCCGGGTCGCTGCCCTGAGCGGGCTCCCCGGGCTCGCAGCGGCAGCGTCAGGTACGGCGTTCGGCGACGGCATCGACACGGGAGGGCATGCTCCGGTGCAGACGAGAGGCCGGACCGTGATGGCCGCGGTGAAGGCCGAGACCGGCGGGTCCGACAGCGGGCTCGCCGGCGCGCCCGCCGCTCGCAGGCTGTACCGGGATGTCGCATCGGCCCCCGCGGAGCCACGTCGCACCGTCGTGGTCGGGCCGGGCGGCAGCGGCAAGAGCGTGCTGCTCGGCCTGCTGGGCGCGCTGTACGCAGGCGCGGGTGTCGCCGTCCGCACCGACGCCCCGGGGTCCGACGAGCCGTTCGACCAGGACGTCGCGTTGCTCGTCGACGACGCCCACCTGCTCGACGACGCGGCACTGGAACGGGTGCGGGCGTGGGGCGCCGAACCGGAGTCGCGGGTCGTGCTCGCCCACCGGCCGTGGCCGCGTGGCGGGTCCCTCGCCGCGGTCGCCGTCGCGTTCGGGGCGGGCCGTGGCCCGGTCGTCCTGGGCCCGCTGGACCGGCCGGGCGTCGCCGCCCGCGCGAACCTGCTGCTGGGCGAGCGGCCCACGGCCGAGCTGGTGGACCTGGTGTTCGAGCAGACCGGCGGCTCGCCGGACCTCGTCGACCGGCTGCTCGTGGGGCTGCGCGACGAGCGGGCGCTCGCTCGGCTCGGCGCGGCCGGCGAGCCGCCCGCCGCCGTCGTCCGGCAGCTGGGGTACGAGATCGACGCGCAGCCGGTCGGCGTCCGCGACCTGCTGCTCGGCCGCACCGTCGGCGCTCCGGTCGACCCGGAGGTGCTCGGCGCGCTGCTCGACGTGGCGCCCGCCGCGGTGGGTGAGCTGCTGGACCGGGCCGCGGCGACCGGCCTCATGGCCCCCGACGGCGCGGTCGTGCCGCTGGTGCGGCACGCGTTGACGCGGGCGGTCCCGGCTGCCCACCGGCAGGTGCTGCAGCGCAGGCTGGCCGAGATCCAGCTCGCCGCGGGCGGCAGCGTGCTCGTCGCCGCGCGCGGCCTGGTCGGCAGCGGGGCCACCGGCACGCGCGTCGCCGCCGCCTTCGAGCGTGCCGGTGACGAGGCGCTGCGCGAATGCCTGCCCCTTGCGGTGGACCTGTTCGACGCCGCGGTCGAGGCGGGGGCGCCCCCGCTGGCACTGGCCGCCCGGCGCGCCGAGGCCGCGCTGCTGACCGGCGACCTGGACGCGGCGCTGCGGCGCGCCGACCAGGTGCTCGGCGAACCGGCCGCGGTGGACGGAGACGCGGCCCAGCGCGCGGTGGCGGTGGCCGCCGCGGTGCTCGCCCACCGCGGGATGTTGAGCCGCGCTGCCGAGCTGTACCGGTGGCTCGCCGCGCAGCCGTTCGGCGGACCGAGCCCGCTCGCGGTGCCCGCGCTCGTCGGCATCGGCGCCCTCGACGAGGCGCGCGACGTCCTCGCCGCGAGCGCGCGGCAGGCGCCGACCGTGCTGGCCGGCGCGGCGGCCCTGCTCGCCCACGGCGTCCACGACACCGTCGCCGGCACCCCGACCGCCGCCCTCTCCCAGCTCACGCGCGCCGCGGTGCTGCTGGGGTCGTCCGGCCGCGCGGCGCTGCTCCCGGACACGCCCGCAGCGCTGGCCGCGCTGGTCGCGATCCACTGCGGGGAGCTGGACGTGGCGCAGTCCGTGCTGGGCCAGGCCGTGGCAGCGGAGCTGGGCGGCCGGGCCGTCGCGGCCCGCCACCTGCTCCTGCAGGCGCTGGTCGCGATGCACCGCGGGTCCGGGGCCCACGCGCGGGCGCTGCTGCAGTCGGCGTCGGCCACGCGGCGGCTCGAGCCGAGGGACGAGCTGCTGGCCGCCGCGCTCGAGGTCGGGCTCGCCCGCCGGGCCGGCGACCTCGCCGGGCTGCTCGCCGGGTGGCGGCGGGCCCGCGAGGCGATCGTCCGGCACCCGGTCGACCTGTACTCGTTGCAGCCGCTCGGTGAGCTCGTCGTCGGTGCGGCCCGCCTGAACGAGCGGCGCTGGGTACAGCCGTACCTGGACGAGGCGGAGGCGCTGCTCGACCGGTTGGGCGACCCACCGCTGTGGGCGGTGGCGCTGCACTGGTCCGGGCTCCAGGCCGCGATCGGCTCCGACGACGGCGCCACCGCGCAGCGGCACGCGGCCGCGCTGGAGCGCATGGCACCGACCAGCCGGTACGCCACCGCCGTGGCCGCGGCGGGCCGGGAATGGCTGCGCAGCCTCGCGGGCGACGTCGATGCGGACGCGGTGGAGGCCGCGGCCCGCGGCCTGCACGGCGCCGGTCTCAGCTGGGAAGGCGGGCGGCTCGCCAGCCAGGCCGCCATCCGCTGCCGGGACCGCAAGAGCATGAACGCCCTGCTCGGCTGCGCCCGCGCGTTGCAGGGCGGGGCCGAGACCCCGTCCGGCCCGGCGCCCGCGGACGCGGGCCGCGCCCAGCCGGTGCGCCGCGTGAAGGTGCCGGAGCAACAGTCCGGCGAGAGCGCGGCCGGTGCGATCAGCGGCCGTGAGCGGGAGGTCGCCGAGCTCGTGCTGTCCGGTCTCACGTACAAGCAGATCGGCGAGCAGCTGTTCATCTCCGCGAAGACCGTCGAGAACCACGTCGCCCGGATGCGCCAGCGGCTGGGCTCCGGGAGCCGGGGTGAGCTCTTCGCCCACCTCCGCATGCTGGTCGGGGACAAACAGCCCTAGACGGCGCGACGCCCGGGCGGCCGCCTCGCTGCTGGCCGGTATCCGGTTGCGCGATGGTGTCGAGCTCTCGATGCTACGAGCCGGGGCATATCGCCGGCATATCGAGAAACAGATACGTCCCGGCAACACCACGCCGCGTTCGCTGGGGGCATGACCTACCGCGGACCAGCACGAACAGCAGCCCGGTCGCTGGCGTCCTCGTCATCCTCGGCCCCCGGCGCGCTCGCGGCACGGCACATGGCGCGCCCCCCACGGCTGCTGGCCGCCATCGCCCTGGCCGCCCTGGTCGGTGCGGGCTGCTCGAACGCACCCGCCGAGACCGGCAGCAGTGGCGGCGTGACGCCCGCCGCAACGGGCATCTCGGGTTCGAACGCGACCGGCGAGACCGGTGACAGTGGCGATCGGACCGGCCCCACCGGGCCTCCTCCGAGTCCCGCCGAGCTGCAGGAGCTGCTGAAGCAGCGCCGCGAGTCCGCGAAGTGCATGCGCGAGAACGGCGTGGAGGACTTCCCGGACCCGGACGCCAACGGATACACCCTGTACTACGGCGACGACCCGGACATGGCGTCCGCGAGCGAGAAGTGCGACGCCCCCCGGCCCGGGGACCGCGCCCGGGTGCCGGGGAACGGGGGGTGACCCGGGCGCCGGCCGGATCCGCCGACCTCCGCCGGCCCCGGTTGCCCGCGCACGTACGCCGACCCCACACGTGATCCGAGGATGCAGCAGTGACCACCACCCAGCCGGCCACCCGGGAAACCCTGGCCGCCAGCGCGCGCGGTCTGACCAAGACCTACGGGCGGGGCGACACCGAGGTACACGCCCTGCGCGGCATCGACCTCGACCTGCCCCGCGGCCGGTTCACCGCGATCATGGGGCCGTCCGGGTCCGGCAAGTCCACCCTGATGCACTGCCTGGCCGGGCTCGACCAGGCCAGCGGCGGCACGGTCACCGTGGCCGGCACCGACCTCGGGTCGCTCGACGACGACACGCTCACCGTCTTCCGCCGCCGGCACGTCGGGTTCGTGTTCCAGTCGTTCAACCTGCTGCCGATGCTCACCGCCCACCAGAACATCGTGCTCCCCCTCGAGCTGGGCGGCGCCCGGGTCGACGACGCCACCCGCGAACGCGCCCACACCCTGGCCGAGACCCTCGGGGTGGCCGACCGGCTCGACCACCGCCCCGCCCAGCTGTCCGGCGGCCAGCAGCAGCGGGTCGCGATCGCCCGCGCCCTGATCACCGGCCCGGACCTGCTGTTCGCCGACGAGCCCACCGGGAACCTGGACTCCACCACCTCGGCGGAGGTGCTCGAGCACCTGCGTCGCTCGGTGCGCGAGCTCGGCCAGACCGTCGTGATGGTCACCCACGACGGCGACGCCGCCACCTACGCCGACACCGTGGTCACCATGGCCGACGGGCGCATCGCCTGATGCGCACCGTCTTCCGGGCATCGCTGCGCATCCACGCCCGCCGCTACGTCGCCGCGGCGATCGCGGTGACCGCCTCGGTCGCCTTCGTCGTCGTGATCGGCGTGCTCACCGCCGGGGCGCGCGCCGGGTTCATGGAGAACGCCGGGGCGCCGTACCGCGGCGCCGACCACGTGGTCGACGCCCCCGAGGACGGACCTCAGCGGGCCCCGGCATGTTGTCCCGACACCCTGGACCTGTCGGACGCGATCGCGCTCATCGACCGTCTCGGCGACAACGCCTCCGGGCTCGGCCGGGTCGACCTGCCGGCCCACCGGGAAGACGGCGCCCCGCTCGGCTCGGCCGACTTCCGGGGCCGGACGACCGTGGGGCCGATCGCCGCCTCGGAGGACCTGCGCTGGCAGAAGCTGGTCGCGGGCCGCTTCCCGGAACGCACGGGCGAGGCGGTGATGCACGTGTGGGACGCCCAGGCCCAGGAGGTCGCGGTCGGTGACCGGATCCGGGTCGGCGAGGGCCCCACCGCGACCGACCTGGAAGTGGTCGGCCTCGTGGTGTCGCCCACCACGTGGACCCAGGCCTCGATGTACGTCACGTGGCCGCAGTACCTGCAGTGGCGCGACCAACCCACCTTCCACGTGGGCAGCGTGGCGGTGCGCGGGGAAGTGGGTCCGGTCCCGGAAGGCATGCAGGTGTGGTCGGCGGACGAGTACGTCAGGCACGGCCTGGCCGGGCTCAACAACGACACGGACATGATCGCGTTGATGCTGCTGCTGTTCGCCGGTGTCGCGCTCGTGGTCTCGGTCCTGGTCGTCGCGAACACGTTCTCGATCCTGTTCGCGCAGCGGATGCGCGACTTCGCCCTGCTGCGCTGCGTCGGCGCGACCCGGCGGCAGGTGCTGGGTTCGGTACGGCGCGAGGCGGCCGCGGTCGGGGTGCTCGCGTCGTCGACCGGGACGCTCCTCGGCGCCGGACTCGGCTACGGCCTGCTCCCCCTGATCAACACACTCGCCCTCACCACCCCGTTGGCCGCCCCCGCACCGCCGGTTCCCTGGCTGCTGGGAGGATTCGCGGTCGGCCTCCTGGTCACCATGGTCGCGTCCTGGCTGCCGACCCGGCACGTGATCCGGGTGAGCCCGCTGGCGGCGCTGCGGGTGGGTGGGAGCACGGACGCCGCGGTCGACGCGCACACCGCCACCGGCCGTGCCCGGTCGGCGCTCGCCGCGCTGCTGCTGATCATCGGGCCGACCCTGCTCGGGATGGCGATGATCGGCGACCGCACGGTGCTCATGCTGGCGGGCGGAGCGTCGGTCTTCACCGGCGTGCTCCTGCTCGGGCCGGTGCTCGTCCCGCGCCTGGTCCGGCTCAGCGGCGCGCTGCTCGGCCCCGCCGGGCGGCTGGCGACCCAGAACGCCGTGCGCAACCCCCGCCGGACCGCCACCACCACCGCCGCTCTGCTGGTCGGGGTCACCCTGACCACCGCCGTGCTCACCGGGATGGCGACCTGGCGTGCGGGGATGGACGAGGTGAACGTCAGGCACAACCCCATCGACGCGGCGCTCACCTCGATCGACGAGCCGGTCAGCGCCGACCTCCTCGACCGGGTACGTCGCACTCCCGGTGTCGAGCAGGCCATCGCCGTGGACGGCGCCGTGGCCGAGATATCCGGCTTCGACGCACCGCTACCGGTCCTCACCGCGCCGGCCGCGGGGCAGGTGGCCCGCGACGGCGGGGCGTTCGCCCAGGGGGTGGAGCCAGGGACGATCAGGATCGACCTGGACGCCTTCGTGGACCCGAGCATCAAGCCCGGTGACCAGCTCACCGTGCGCGTCGGCGACCGCCAGGCCCAGCTGAAGGTCATCTCCCTCTCGGGCTGGGGCAAGGCCGGCGTGGTCGCGCCCGAGACCCTGGCACAGCTCACCGACGCCCCCGAGCCGCACGTCATCTGGGTACGCGCCGCCGCAGGCGCCGACCCGCTCGCGCTCGTCGACGACCTGGACGGGCTGGCGGATGCGGCCGGCGCACAGCTCGAGGACCGCCTGCAGGCCCAGGCCGCGGCGAACAAGGAACGGGACATCCTCACCGGGTCGGTGCTCGGCCTGCTCGGCGTCTCCGTGGCGATCGCCCTGATCGGGATCGCGAACACCCTCGGGCTGTCCGTGCTCGAACGCGCCCGCGAGCACGCCCTGCTGCGCGCGCTCGGGCTCACCCGCAGGCAGCTGCGGCGGATGCTCGCGGCCGAGGCGGTGCTCCTGTCGGTGGTGGCCACCCTGCTCGGCACCGTGATCGGCGTGGGGTTCGCCTGGGTCGGCTACGAGACGTTCGTGAAGCGGGCCCTCACCCACGCCGCCATGTACATCCCCTGGCCGTCACTCGGCGCCGTCGTCCTCATCGGTGCCCTGGCCGGACTGCTCGCCTCCGTCCTCCCGGCCCGCCGGGCCGCCCGGGTGACCCCCGCCGAAGGGCTGTCCCTCGACTGAAGCCCCTCGTCGACCGCGTGGCCGGTGGCCGATGAAGTCCGCCGTGCGCGGCACTGCGCTCGGGACTCGTCCATGTTGGGGGGCGTGGACGAGTCCCTCCTCGATCGAGGGTCCGGGAGAGCACTAGTGCAGCCCGGCCAGGATCCCCTCGCAGCTGCGCACGACCACCCGGGCGGCGTTGGCCATCGCCCGGCTGGCGAGCGGGCTCTCCGCCCGCCGCCGCCATGCCGTCAGCCGGTCGAGCGCCGCGGCCCGCAGCGCGTCGCGGTCGGCGTCCGGCGGAAGGCCGAGGCGCTGGTTCGGGGCGCCACCGTCGCCGCCGATCAGCCGCTCGGCCTCCGCGGCCTGCTCCTTCGGGGGGCGCAGCACGCGCCCGCGCAGGTCGGACAGCAGCCGGAGCTCGGCGAACTCGTGCGCACCGGCGAGGATCCGCTCGACCTCGACCGCGAGCGGGGCCGCAGCCGGCCGCGGTTCGCGGCGCAGCACGAGGTCGAGCGCGATGAGCGCGGAACGCGCCTTGAGCACGTCGCGGCGCTGCGAGAACTGGCTCGCCAGCACCTCGCGCAGCTCGACGAGCCCACTGCGCTGCACAAGCTCGGCCGCGAGCGTCGAGGCGTCGCCGACGCCCTGGCGGATGAGGGTGGTGGACAGCCGCAGGCCGAACATGCCGAACCGTTCGAGCAGCGCGGCGCGGACGGCCGTCGACAGCGCGGTGCCGGCGTCGCCGTCGGCCCCGGCGAAGCGGTCGACGGTGAGCAGCAGCGCGTCCAGCCGATCGGGCGGCATGGCGGCCAGCTCGGCCAGCGCCGCGTACTCGTCCTGACGCATCGTGCGACCGGTTACCGCGAGCAGGCCGGCCACGGGGACGACGGTCTGGCAGAACGCCCGCAGCGTCTCGTCGGCCCGGTACCGCGCCGCGATCACGCGGGCGGAGCGCAGCGCGTCGACGCGGCCGACGCCGACCTCGTCGGCGCGCGACAGCACCGCGACCGTGTTGACCGGCGCGGCCCGGGCCACGCCCTGGTCGTGGAACGACTCGAGGAACCGCACGTCCGCCGAGTGGAGGTGGCGCATCAGGTACAGCACCGCGTCCGCGGCCGACGGCGCGTCCTCGGGTGCGAGGAACCGCTCGCTGCGGGCCGAGACGTCCAGCGACAGCGACGCGATCCCCGGGGTGTCGATGAGCGTGGTGGCCCGCAGGCTCGCGGACGGCCAAGTGACCTCCAGCCGGTCCACCGTCTCCGCAGGCACCCCCATGTCGATCCGCAGGGCGCCGTCGTCGCGGGCTATCCGCAGTGGGCGGGGCGCGCCGCTGTGCGGGTACATCGTGACGGCCGGGGCGTGCCCGTCCTGATACCAGGTGACGACGCGGGTGCACTCGCCCGCGTCGGTCGGGGCGATGGCCTCGCCGACGAGCGCGTTGAGCAGGGTCGACTTGCCCGCCTTCACCTTCCCGGCGATGGCGAGGCGCAGCGGCTCGTCGTAGCGGTCGAGGTGGTGGCGCAGCCAGCGGAGGGCGTCCGGGCTGTCCCGGTAGGTCTCCACGGCCTGGCGCAGCACCGTGCGGACGGCGTCACGCAGCGCGGGCGAGCCGCCCTCCGGCGCGCTCACGACGCCGCCGTGAGGGCCCGGGCCCGGTCGGCGAGGCTCGCGACGCGGTCCAGCTCCACCTTGAGGTCCCCGATCCGGGTGCCGCGTTCGGCCTGCGTCGCCTTGACGGCACCCTGGGCCGCCGCCACCGACTCGGCGATCGAGGTCTGCATCTCGTCGGCGAGCGCCGTGAAGTGGTCCCGCAGCGTCCGGTGCGTGCGGCGCAGCAGGTCGCGGGAGTCCTTGCCGACCTGGAACTGCACCTCGTCGATGTGCTTGCGCACGAGCGTCTTGGCCTCGGCCTGCCGCCGCTGCAGCGCCCGCTGCCGCTCCTCCTTGATCTGTTTCCGCCCCAGCAGCAGCGCGCCGCCGACCGCGGCGAACGGTGCGGCGATGGCCAGGCCGGGGATGAGGCTCAGCGGCATGAAGAACATCAGCGCGCCCCCGTACCCGCCGCGCATCCCGGTGAGTGCCGCTTCGCCCAGACTGATGCGGCGGGTGTCGGGCCGTTCCAGCGCCGCGACCCGCGGCGCCGGCCCGGCCGTCGCCACCGGTAGCTCCGGGAGCGCGACCTGCCCGTCCTCGGCGAAGAGCGCCGCCACCCGGCGGGCGAGCGCCCCGGACCGCTCGCTCGCCCAGACGAAGTTCGCGGACGCGGCACAGGTGACCTGGTGCTGCACCCATTTCGCGAGCTGGTCCCAGATGTCCGCCGGGTCGGCGTCCTCGGCGAGCGTCTCGGCCTCCCGCATCACCGTTCTGAGCCGGTCGCGCAGGTCGTGGTCGACGTCGGAGGAGAGATCGGCGATGGCGTCGTTGAGGGTGACCTGCCACCGCGCCGTGCGCTCCTTGAGCCGGGTGGCGGCGGTCCGCGCCTTCTCCAGCCGGGCCACCAGCTCGTGGGCCTTCTCCGGGTTCTCCTGCGCCGTGAGCTCGGCGCTCATCGTGGTGGTCAGCTGCTCGCAGACCGAGAGGATGTCATGGCCGGTGGAGCGGCGGGCGAGCTGTTCGGCCTGGCCGAGCACCCGGTCGCGCAGGTGGGAGATCAGCACGGGGTAGCCGGACTCCTCGTTCAGCTCCTTGTTCTTGGTGCGCAACGCGAGCTGGCGCACCGCGGAGGAGATCGGGATCAGCTCGGTGCTGACACCCGCGGCCGCGAGGTGCCCGCGGTCGAGGTCGGCGATCCGCCGCCACGCCGGGTACAGGTCGGTCTTGGTGAGCACCGCGACCACGTTCGGGCACACCTGCATCGCGGTGGCCAGGAAGTCGAGCTCCGGCTTCGTGTACTCCTGTGCGGCGTCGGACACCAGCACCACCGCGTCGGCACCGGCGAGCGCCGCCATCGTGGCGGCGCCGTGCGCGGAGCCGAGACCGCCGACGCCGGGCGTGTCGACGAGCACCAGCCCACCCGCGAGCAGCGCGCGCGGGAGGCCCACCTCCGCGTAGGAGATCCGCTGCCGGTTGTCCGGGTTCCCGCTCTCGGAGACGTGCCCGGCCAGCTCCCCGATCGGGATCTCGGTCCGCTCCGGCTCGCCCCCGTCGGCCGGCTCCCGTACCAGCGCGGCGGTCGGCGCGGCGGCGTGGCGCACCATCGTCGGCACCGCGGTGGCGACGTCGTCGTCCACCGGGCACACCGACGCCGACACGAGCGAGTTGACCAGCAGGCTCTTGCCCTGCTTGAACTCACCGACGACGAGCACCCGCACGCTCGGGTCGCTCAACCGGTCCCGCGTGCGGGCGAGCTTCGCCGTGAGGTCCGGCCGACCGTAGGCCTCGGTCGCCTTCCGGGCGACATCGACGAGCTGGATCGCATCGGACAGCGCCACGTTTCCCCCTCGTGGACGTACGACCGACCCAGCACCTCTCGGAGGTGCTGAGCCGGTCTGGTGGGCGCCGGGTGTTACCCGGTGGTCGATCAGAAGTCGACGGTCTGGTCGCTGCCGGTGTCGATGTCGACGGAAGCGTCGCCACCGTCGGCGTCGCCGCCGTCGCCGCCGTCCGCGCTGCCGCCGAACCCACTGCCGCCGGAGCCGCCGTCGCCGCCGTCCCCGCCGTCGAGGTCGCTCGGGAAGTCGCTGTGGTGGGTGTCCACGTCGCCGCCGGAGCCGCCGTCGCCACCGTCGCCACCCGACCCGTCGCCGCCGAAGCCCCCGTCGCCTCCGTCGGCGCTCGCCGAGCCGCCGGTGGTGTCGCCGACGCGCACGTCCGAGTCGTTGTCCTGCTGCTGGTTGACCTGCTTGGCGTTGTCACCGGTGGAGGCGTTGGTGGCGTTCTGGCCACTGCCGAAGTTGTCGTCGCCGCTGCCGACCGACGACGCGTTGCCGCCGACGCTCACCGAGCTGCCGTCGTTGGCGTCGATGTCGCCGGTGTTGCCCACGTTGCCGTCGCCGTCCTGCAGGACGTTCTCGTCGCCGGTGGCGGCCTGGTTGTCGTCGCCCTGCTGCAGCACGCCGCCGTCACCCACGTCGCCGGTGTTGACGTTCGTGTCGTCGAGGGTGCTGTCGTCGATGATCACGCCACCGTTGTCGGCGCGGTTCTGGTCGATGTCGAGGTCGACGTCGCCGCCGGCGTTGATATTGGTGTTGATCGAGTTGTCCTCGATGTTGTTGACCGTCGTGAATTCCTGGTAGTTGTTCACTTCCTGCGTCAGGTACTGCACGTACTCCTGCGGGCTCGCGTCGTAGGGCGGCGGCTCGGATGGGACGTATGCGGGCGCGCTGTGCGCCGCGGCCTGCGTCGCGGCCTGCGTGGCACCCTGCGAACCGGACTGGGCGGTGTCCAGGTTGTAGTTGCGGCTGAAGTCGGCCTGGGCGAAGTGGGTGTCCCAGGACTCGGCGAGCTCCTGCGGCGTGGTGTCGTGCTGCTCGGCGAAGTCCTGGATGTCGCCGCCCGGGTTGGCGAGCAGCCACTGGCGCAGGGCCTCGAGCAGGTCCGCGACATTGGTGGCAGAGGTCATTGTGATCGTCTCCTCGATCTGTTTTCCGGATTCGCGCTCCGGCGATGTGAGGAAAAGCTAGGAGTCCGCCACCCCCGTGGACATCGGGGATCGGGCGAGCGCACGACCGGCGCGGTTGTGGGGTCGGGGGTGTGTTGGGGGATGAGGGATTGGGGGATCGGCCGACCCCGGCCTGGCAGGCTGCGGGCGTGAGCGACATCCGGCCGCGGCGAGAGCGCGACCTCGTCACCTACTACGACCGCGAGGTCCACGAGCGGGCCGAGCGCGAGCTGCCCGCCGATCGGGTGGCGCGGCGGGCGCGGGGCGTACATCGAGCGGCTGCGGGCGGAGGGGCGCCGGTCCGTCCTCGAGATGGGCGCCGGGCCCGGGCGGGACGCCACCGCCTTCGAGCGGGCGGCGCTGGAGCGGCACGGCTCGCTCGAGAGCTGGGAGACGTGGGGGAGCGGGTCCGACCTGCACTACCAGTTCGCGGTCCTGCGCACCCCCTGATGCCGGCGCTCCGCGACGAGCACGGCGCCGGCCGCGAGCAGCGCCACGCCCGCCGCGGCCGGGGCGACGAGGAAGGCCGCGGCGCTCCCGCCCGCGTCCGCGGCGCGACCCGCGATCGTCTGCGCGGCCGCCGCGCCGAGCGGGCCGCCCGCGTTGACCACCATGAGCGCTGCCGCGGTGCCCCGGCCCCCCGAGAGGTGCTCGGTGAGGGAGTACGCGGCGATCATGTAGGGGGCGATCGTGACGCCGGCGACGGCGATCGCCACCGGGAGGTCCGCGTGGCCGATGGCGAGGCCCGCGGTGCCGACGAGCAGACCGACCGATGCCAGCAGGTAGCGCAGCGCCGCGCCGATGTGGGCGGGCACCCACGCGTAGCCGAGGCCGGCGGCCACGCTCCCGACGGCGAGGAGCGCGTAGAGCAGGCCTGCGCTGCCCGGGTCGCCGCGTTCGGCGGCGTAGCCGGTGACGCCGGTCTGCACGGTGCCGAACACCCCGCCCAGCGCAGCGGCCGCCACGACCATGGCCGCGAGCGGGCCCAGCCTCGGTCTCGGCGCCTCGACCGGCCGACCAGGCGGCGGCGTCGGGGAGTAGTACAGCGCGAACGGTGCTGCTGCCCCCGCGGTGAGCAGCGCGACCGCGCCGAGCGGGCCGGCAGGGCCCACGGCGGCGGTGAGCAGGCCGACGAGGACCGGACCGGCGACGAAACCGAGCTCGTTCGCGGCGGTCTCGTAGGACAGTGCGGTCGGCAGCAGCTCCGCGCGCCCCGTCGAGCGGAACAGTCTGGTCCAGTGCACCCGGACGAGCATGCCGACAGCGGGTTGCGTGAGGCCGAGGGCGATCGCCGCGACGGCCATCATCGGCCGGTCGAGGCGGGTCGCGGCGACGAGGGCTGCCGCGCAGGCGGCGTTGAGGATCGCCGTGGCGACACCGGCCGGGCGCGGGCCGAGCCGGTCGGCGACGATCCCGACGCCGATCCCGCCCGCCGCGGTGGCGAGGCTCTGCGCCGCGGCCGCGGCACCGGCGAACGTGAAGCTGCCGGTCGCGGAATGCAGGAGGCCGAGCGTGGCGAGCGGCGTGACCGCGGACGGCAGCCGGGCGACCAGACCGAGGAGGAAGAAGGGCAGGGGAACGGCGCGTACGAGCTCGCGGTAGGACACCGGGCGTCTCCGGGCAGGTCGAGGAGACGCGCTTACCCTGCCACCTGGCGCGAACCTTGCCCGCGTGCTCCGGCCAGGCTAATGCTTCTCGGCGGCGATCTGGATGAGGTTCCCGCAGGTGTCGTCGAAGACGGCCGTGACGACCGGACCCAGGTCCGTCGGCTCCTGCACGAACCGCACGCCCGCTGCGCTCAGGCGCTCGAACTCGGCCTGCACGTCCTCCACCGCGAACGAGGTGAACGGGATGCCGTCGGCGACGAGGGCCTCCTTGTAGACGCGCGCGGCCGGGTGGCCGGTGGGCTCGAGCAGGAGCTCGACGCCGTCCGGGTGCGCGGGGGACACGACGGTGAGCCAGCGGGCGCCGCCGGCGGGCACGTCGGTCTTCTTCACGAACCCGAGCACGTCCGTGTAGAAGGCCAGCGCCTTCGCCTGGTCGTCGACGTAGACGGCGGTGACGTTGATCGTCAACATCCTTGATCCCTATTCGGTCGGCCAGCGCTCGGCGATCGAGCGCAGGGGGGCGGTGTCGATGTGGTGGAACTTGTAGCGGCCCTCGCGGCGGGTGGTGACCAGCCCGGCTTCCTCGAGCACCGCGAGGTGCTGGGAGATCGCCTGCCGCGAGGAACCGAGCCCGTGCTTCATCGCCAGTCGCGTGCAGATCTCGAACAGCGTCTGGCCGTCCTTCTCGGTGAGCTCGTCGAGGATCACCCGCCTCGTCGGGTCGGCGAGAGCCTTGAAGAGCGGATCGGACACGGGGTTTTATAGGCAAGCAGAGACTTGCCTGTCAAGCTGGTGTCGATTCCGGGCGGTCCCGGTTGTCGTTGTGGTGACCGACCGAGAACGAGGAGGATCCGAGATGCAGTACATGCTGTTGATCTGCGGCTACGAGGGCGACGAGGTGGCACCGGAGGACCAGACGGGCTACACGATCGAGGACTGGGTGAGCGAGATGGACGGTCGCGGCGTGCGGCTGACGGGCAATCGCCTGCGGCCGCAGTCCGACAGCACCACCGTCCGCGTCCGGGGTGGTGACGTGCTGATCTCCGACGGCCCGTTCGCCGAGACCAAGGAGCAGATGTACGGCTTCGACCTGCTGGAGTGCGCCGACCTCGACGAGGCCATCGAGGTGGCGTCCAAGCATCCCAACGCCCGGCACGGGGTGATGGAGATCCGCGCGGTCTGGCCGCTCGACCAGGAATGACGGACGTCGAGGCCGCGGTCGCCGATGCGTTCCGCGACGAGTGGGGCCGTGTCGTCGCCACCCTGATCCGGATGACCGGCGACTGGGACCTCGCGGAGGAGTGCGCGCAGGACGCCGTCGCGCAGGCGCTGGCCCGGTGGCCGCGCGACGGCGTCCCGCGCAACCCGGGCGCGTGGCTCACGACCACCGCCCGCAACACGGCGCTCAACCGGCTCAAGCGCAGCAAGATCGAGGCGGCGAAGCTGAGGGAGGTGGCGGTGATGCCGGTCGGAACGGACGATGACGGCCGGAACGACGCCGAGAGCGCGGTGCAGGACGACCGCCTGCGGCTGATCTTCACCTGCTGCCACCCCGCGCTCCCCCTGGAGGGGCGGGTGGCGCTGACGCTGCGCACGCTCACCGGCCTGACCACGCCGGAGATCGCGCGGGCGTTCCTCGTGCCGGAGCCGACGATGGCCCAGCGGCTGGTGCGGGCGAAGCGCAAGATCCGCCAGGCCGGGATCCCGTACCGGGTGCCACCCGACCACCTCCTGCCCGACCGGCTCGTGGGCGTGCTCGGCGTCGTGTACCTGCTGTTCAACGAGGGCTACTCGGCTGCCGCCGGGCCGGACCTCGTGCGGCACGACCTCTGCGCCGAGGCGATCCGCCTCGCCCGCGTCCTCGCCGCGCTCATGCCCGACGACCCGGAGGTGCTCGGCCTGACCGCGCTGCTGCTCCTGCAGCACTCCCGGCATGCCGCCCGGCTCGACGCCGACGGCTATCCCGTTCCGCTGGAGGACCAGGACCGCGGCCGGTGGGACCGGGACGAGATCGCCGAGGGCCTTGCGCTCCTCGACGCCGCCCTGCGTAGGCGGGAGCCCGGCACCTACCAGGTGCAGGCGGCCATCGCCGCCTGCCACGCCCGCGCCGCCCAGGCGTCCGACACGGACTGGCCGCAGATCGCCGCGCTCTACGGCACGCTCGCCCGGTTCACGCCCTCACCCGTGGTGCGGCTCAACCGCGCGGTCGCCGTGGCGATGGCCGATGGGCCCGCCGCCGGCCTCGCCCTCGTCGACGAGCTGGGCGACGAGCTGGCCGGCTACCGGATGGTCCCCGCCACCCGAGCCGACCTGCTCCGCCGCCAAGGCCGCCTGGAGGAGGCGGCCGAGGCGTACCGGGAGGCCCTGGCCATGACCGAGTCGGACGCCGAACGCCGCTTCCTCACCCGGCGGCTGGGGGAGGTGGAGGCCTGACGACCGACTTCGCACACCGACCGTCCACTTCGCACAGGGCAGGCCTTGTGCGAAGTTCGCACTGGGCGTGCGAAGTCGGCTACGGCTGATCGCGGTGACTGCAGCGAGTCGTGTCCACGATCGCGTGACGCCGTCTTATGCTCACCGCCCCGATCAAGCTCCACGGAGAGGCACCGTCGCCGATGCCGAAGGGCTTCTACACCGATCCGCAAGGGCGTGTGCGCCCGATCGAAGGTAAACGAGGCGGAGGCCTTGTCCTGGCCATCGTCCTGGTCGTCGCGATCGCCGCCGGCGGATCAGCCTCCGCGGTCGGAACGGCCACCGGCGCAGGTGGGACCACCGCGAGCGCGAGCAGCGCCCGCGCCAGCAGCCAGGCCCGCAGGCGGGACGCGAACACGGCCCGCCTGCGGCTGCTCCGTCAGGCGCTGCGTGTAGAACAGCGTTTCGACAGCACGGACGACTGCGTGGCGCACTCGTACGGGAAGGTGCGGGAGTTCTTCCGCGAACGGCCCTGCGCGGCGTTGCACCGCGCGTGGTTCGACGTGCGCGACGGGCGCCGGGGACTGGTGCTGGTGGCCGTGTCGTGGGTCGAGATGCCGGACGCGCGCAGCGCCCGGGAGTTCCACGAGCTGGTCGACACCTACGGCACAGGCAACGTCACCGAGTTGTCGCGCGAACAGGGCCCGCATCGGCGCGTGCGGTTCACGGGGAAGCACTATGTGTCCCGGCGCGACGGCACCACGGTGGTGAACGCGCAGGCAGAGCCCATCGGCCGCGCCCGGATCGCAGCGGAGCTGGAGCGGATCGCAACGAGGGCACTCGGGTGAGCCGAGGACTTCACAGATCCGGACCAGGCTTCACACAGAGCCCGCCTTGTGTGAAGCCGGGCTCGGGTGTGTGAAGTCGGGCCGCGTCGGCGACGTCGCGCAGCTCGCCGCCGCTGCACGACGTCGCCGAGCTCAGCCCCGGCGACGAGCCACCGCTGCGGCCAGCTCGTCGAGCAGCGCCGCGGTGGTGTCCCAGTCCATGCACGCGTCGGTGATGCTCTGGCCCCGGGTCATGGACGGGCCGAGCTCCTGCCGCCCGGCCACGAGGAAGCTCTCCATCATCACGCCGGCGATGCCCTCCTCCCCGGCGCCGACGCGCTCGGCGAGCTCGTGCACCACGGCGGCCTGGCGCACGTGGTCCTTGCCGCTGTTGCCGTGGCTCGCGTCCACGATCACCCGTGCGGGGAGGCCGCCTGCGCGGAGGCGGTCGAGGGTGGACGCGACGGAGGCGGCGTCGTGGTTGGGGCCGCCGGTGCTGCCGCGGAGGATGACGTGGCAGTCGGGGTTGCCGGTGGTCGTGATCAGGGCGGCGAGGCCGTCCGGGTTGATGCCCATGAACACGTGGCTGCTCCCGGCCGCGCGCACCCCGTCGATCGCGACCTGCACGTCGCCGTCGGTCGGGTTCTTGATCCCGACGGGCATCGAGAGGGCGCTGCACAGCTGGCGGTGGACCTGGCTCGCCGCCGTGCGGGCGCCGATCGCGCCCCAGGTCACGACGTCGGCGAGGAACTGCGGGGTGATCGGGTCGAGGAACTCGCACCCGACCGGGAGGCCGAGCGCCGAGACGTCCAGGAGCAACCGTCGTGCGGTGCGCAACCCGTTGTTGACGTCGTAGGTGCCGTCGAGGCCGGGGTCGTTGATCAGGCCCTTCCACCCCACGGTCGAGCGCGGCTTCTCGAAGTAGGTGCGCATGACGACGCGCAGCTCGCCGGCCACGCGCTCGGTGTGCGCCGCCAGCCGGGCGGCGTAGTCCATCGCGGCGTCGGGATCGTGGATGGAACACGGTCCGACGACGACCACGAGCCGGTCGTCGCGCCCGTCCAGGACGTCGACGACCTCGGCTCTCGCCCGTGTGACCGTGTCCGCCACCGCGGCGTCGACGGGGAGCTCGTGGCGCAGCAGGGACGGGGACAGCAGTGGGCTGATGCGGGTGGTGCGGTGCTCGTCCAACGCGGGGACTGCGGTGAGGGTCATGACGGCGCTCTCTGCTTCAGGCGAGCCGCGCCCGTCGAGACACCCGCCGAGCCGGCTCGGGATCCGGCTCGGGGTGGAGGGTCAGCGCAGCGGTTCGCCCGCCGACCCCTCCCGGGCCGGTCGGCTAAACCAGTAGTACCAGCGCTGCACGGCAACGACTCTAGCCGACGTCACCGCCGGCCGTTCCGGACGGTGACCGGAGCAACGTTCGCAGCTCCGTCGACTCGCGGATCTGCCGCCCGGACCGCGGTGGGACGTACGCTCCCCGCCTGGCACCATCTTCGAGCAGGCCCTCGGCGACGGGCAGGAGCAGGGCCTGACCAACTGGAGGTTCCGTGCGGATCGCCCTCGCTCAGATCGCCGCAACCGCAGACCCGGCCGAGAACCTCGATCTCGTCGCGGACGGCGCGAAGCGCGCCGCGGCGGCCGGGGCCGGCCTCGTCGTCTTCCCCGAGGCCACGATGTGCGCCTTCGGGCACCCACTCGGCCCGGTCGCCGAACCGCTGGACGGCCCGTGGGCGCGGCGCGTGCGCGCGATCGCCGACGACGCCCGCCTCACCGTGGTCGCGGGGATGTTCACGCCCGCCACCCACGGTCGCGTCCACAACACGCTGCTGGCCACCGGCGGCGGTGTCGAGACGAGCTACGACAAGATCCACCTGTTCGACGCGTTCGGGTTCTCCGAGTCCCGGACGGTCGCGGCGGGCAGCCGGCCGGTGAGCATCACCGTGGACGATGTCACCGTCGGCCTCGCCACCTGCTACGACCTGCGCTTCCCCGGCCTCTTCCAGCGCCTCGCAGGCGGCGGCGCCAGGCTGATCGTGGTCCCGGCGTCGTGGGGTGCCGGGCCGGGCAAGCGCGAGCAGTGGGACCTGCTCGTGCGGGCGAGGGCCCTGGACAGCACGGCCTTCGTGGCCGCGTGCGACCAGGCCGACCCCACGACCGTGGGCCGCGAGGCAGGCAAGGCGCCCACCGGAATCGGCGCGAGCGCGGTGGTCGGCCCGCTGGGGAGCATCCAGGCCCAGCTGGACGCCGAGCCCGACCTGCTGGTGGCCGACCTGGACCTCGCCGCGGTGGAGAAGGCCCGCGCCGCGGTCCCGGTGCTCGCCAACCGCCGCTTCTGACCGCCACGCACCGGGGGTCAGTGGGGAGCGCCGAGGACGCCGTCGAGCAGGCCCGGGTAGAGGGCGTCCAGGTCGTCCCGGCGCAGGCAGGCGATTCGCCGGGTGCCCTCGGCGCGCATGCTGATCACCCCGGCCTCGCGCAGGGTCCGCAGGTGGTGGGTGCGGGTCGACTTGGTGACCGGGAGGGGGATCACCCCGCACGCCATGCCCTCGGTGGGGGCCTTCGCGAGCTCCCGCACGTACAGCAGGCGTACCGGGTCGCCGAGCGCGGCCAGCACCTGCTCGATCCGGATCTCATCCCGGGCCGGCTGCGGTAGCTCGGCCTGCTGTGTGACGGGGGACATGGCCAGATCGTACGACGGGCATCGAAGTTCGACCACCGTCGTAGTACGGTGACCGTCGTACTTGTACTCCCGGGGAAGGCCATCCATGTCCGCACGCACCTACCTGCTGGCCGCCGGTGCGTTCGCCGTCGGCACGAGCGCCTACGTGGTATCGGGCGTGCTGCCCGCCGTCAGCGCCGAGCTCGGTGTCTCCGTCACCGCAGCCGGCCAGCTGACCACCGCCTTCGCGCTCGCCTACGCGGTGAGCGCCCCGTTGCTCGCCACCGTCACGGCGCGCTGGGAGCGCAGGCGGCTGCTCCTGGCAGCCCTGCTCGTGGCGGTGCTGGGGAACGCGATATCCGCCGTCGCCACGACCTACCCGCTGCTGCTCGGCGGGCGCATCATCGCGGCCCTCGGCGCCGCCGCCTACACGCCCGCGGCCACGCTGTTCGCCACCGCGCTGCGCCCGCCGGAGGAACGCGGCCGGGCCGTCGCCATCGTGTTCGGGGGGTTGACGGTGGCACTGGCGCTCGGGGTGCCGATCGGCTCCCTGCTGGCCCCCGTCATCTCCTACCGCGGCGTGTTCGCCCTGGTGGCGGCCGTCAGCCTCGTCACGGCACTCGCCGTGCGGATGCAGCTGCCGCTGATGGCGGGATCAGCAGCCGTCGCGTTGCGGGAGCGCTTCGCCCCGGCCGCCGACCGGCGCGTGCTCACGGTGCTCGCCATCACCGTGTTCGGGGTCGTCGCCACGATGAGCGTCTACATCTACGTCGTGCCGCTGCTGACCGTCACGACCGGGC
Source organism: Pseudonocardia adelaidensis (assembly GCF_039543345.1). Taxonomy (NCBI): domain Bacteria; kingdom Bacillati; phylum Actinomycetota; class Actinomycetes; order Pseudonocardiales; family Pseudonocardiaceae; genus Pseudonocardia; species Pseudonocardia adelaidensis. The sequence goes on from NZ_BAABJO010000013.1 coordinate 98,106, forward strand.
TCGCCGGCTCCACCATCGGCGGGTTGCTGCTCGCCTACGGCCTGGGCGCGATCGTCGGCAACGCGTGGGGCGGCCGGGCCACGGACCGGTTCGGGAGCGTCCCGACGCTGCTCGCCACGCTCGCGGGCTTCATCATCATGATCGCGACGCTGCCGCTCACCGCGACCACCACCGTGGGTGCTGCCGTCGCCCTGTTCGTGTGGAGCGTGTTCACCTGGTCGTTCAACCCGCCCGTGCAGAGCCTGCTGCTGGAGCTGGCGCCGTCGGGCGGGCTGGTCCTGTCGCTCAACGCATCCGCGATCTACTTCGGCATGGGGCTCGCCGGCGTGCTCGGTGGAGCGGTGATCGGCACCGCCGGGGTGCTCGCCCTGCCGGAGGTCGGCGCGCTGCTCGGGCTGGTGGCCGTCGGCCTGGTCCTCTCGCTGCGTGCGGCCGCGCGCAGCGCGCCGGCGTTCGCGGCCGACTGAGCCTCAGGCGTTGGCCGCGTCGACCTCCTGCGAGATCGACGCGGCCAACGCCGTGTCCAGCTCGGTGATGCCGCCCGCCGAGTGGGTGGAGCAGCGGAACGTCAGCGTGCGCCAGCGGATGTCGATGTCGGGGTGGTGGTCGCGCTCCTCTGCGATCGCGGCCACGCGGTCCACCACCGCGATCGCGGTGGGGAACGAGGGCAGCTCCGCGATGCGCACCAGCGCGTCGCCGTCGCGCTCCCATCCGGGGAGACCCCCGAGAGCGGCTGTGATCTCGTCGTCGTCCAGCAACCTGGGCATGGCGCCATCCTCCCCCTTACCGTGCACCCGTGCCGATCAGCTCCCCGGTCGAGGGTTTCCGCCTCGCCTATGACGACCATGCCGGCGCCGGTGGTCACGTCGTGCTGCTGCACGGCTGGCCGGGAGACCGCAACGACCACCGCGAGGTGGTGGCGCGGCTGTCCGGCCGGTGCCGGATCGTGGTGCCGGACCTGCGCGGGTTCGGCGAGTCCCAGGCCCCCTCCGGGGCGCTTCCCGCCGACTTCGCCGCGGAGGCGCAGGCCCGGAGCGTGCTGGCGCTCGTCGAGGAGCTGGGGATGGGGCCCGCGGTCCTCGCCGGGTACGACATCGGGTCCCGCATCGCGCAGGTCGCGGCCGGGGCGCGGCCCGACCTCGTGCGAGCCCTCGTCGTCGCACCGCCGCTGCCCGGGATCGGCGAGCGGGTGCTGACGCCGGACGCCCACCGCGAGTTCTGGTACCAGGCCTTCCACCGGCTCGACCTCGCCGAGGAGCTGCTCGACGGCTCCCCGGCCGCGGTCCGCGCCTACCTCGCCCACTTCTGGTCCCACTGGTCCGGCCCCGGCTTCCAGCCCGACCCCGCGGAGCTCGACCGCCTCGCCGCCGCGTACGGCCGGGCAGGCGCGTTCGTCGCATCGATCAACTGGTACCGGGCCGGGTCGGGCGCGATCGCCCGGTCGCTCGCGGAACGGGTGCCGGCCCCCGCCGACCGGCTCGGGGTGCCCACCACCGTGCTGTGGCCCGAGCACGACCCGCTCTTCCCACGAGCCTGGTCCGACCGACTCGAGCAGTTCCTCTCCGACGTCGAGCTGCGCCCGCTGGACGGAGCCGGGCACTTCGCGCCGCTGGAGGCCCCCGACGCGTTCGCGGCGGCGATCGCGGATCGTCTCGCCTGACGAACGGAACACCCGTCGGTTCCCGGCCGACCGAAGTGCCGTTCGTCGGAGGGAGGAGTGGAGCTGGGGCGTGGGCGCAGCGCTGCCTGGCCGTAGGCGGCTTCCAGTTCCTTCAGAACCGCCGGGGCGGCCTGGTGGACTCTGCTCGGTTGCGTGGCGATCACGACACGTCGTGCAACCTGTGGACAGCGGAAGCGCGAGGTGGACAGTTCCTGCTGACGAGCGGCACTTTCGTCGGTTCCTCACGGACGAGAGTGCCGTTCGTCGGTGGGGAGACCGCTACGCGTCGCGGCGCAGCATGCGGTAGACCGCGAAGCCGGCACCCACCGCCAGGTAGCAGAGGGCCCGCAGGGTGCTCACCACCATGCCGTCGGGGGGTATCGGGTCGCGCAGGACGTCGGCGCCGGCGGTCCATCCGGTGGTGAGCAGGTAGGGCTGCAGCCAGCCCAGCGCGGGGATGACGGACAGCACCCCGAACACGATCAGCCCCCCGAGCACGGAGGCCACCACGATCGACGGGTGCTCGGTGAGGGCGGAGACGGCGAGGGCGACGGCGCCGACCGCGGCCAGCTGCCCGATCGTCCACAGCACGACGAGCCCCACCCGCCCGAGCGCGTCGCCCAGCCCGACCGTCGTGCCGGACAGGGTCACGAGCTGCCCCTCGGCGCGGCCCACGACCACCACACCCGCGAGGACGCCCACCACGGCCAGCGTGAGCACGGCGAGCGCGGCGACGACGAGCACGCCGAACGCCTTCATGCCCACCAGCCGCAGCCGCCCGACCGGTGCGATCAGCAGCCCACGGAGGGTGCCCTGAGCCGCCTCGCCCGCGATCGCGTCGGCGGCGACCATCGCGACGGCCAGCGGCAGCAGCAGCGCGAGCGAGACGGTGATCGCGACGACCGGCAGCATCAACCCGTTCCCCGCGACGGCGCCGATCAGGCCGCCGCCCGGCCCGTCGTCCGCGACCGCCACCCCGATCGAGATCAGCAGGGGGACCAGCGCGAACACACCGAGCATCACCAGCGTGCGTGGGCGGCGCAGCACCCAGCGGAGCTCGGCGCCGAGCAGCCGGCTCACCGGCACGCTGCGCGGTGCGTCGGTACGGGGGAGAACAGCGGTCGTCACGACGGGTCCTCCGTGAGCCGGGCGAAGAGCTCTTCCAGGTTGGTGCGGCTGCGGCGGGCCTCGTGCACGGCGACTCCCTCGCGCACGAGCAGCGCGATCAGCTCGGGGGCGGGTGGCCCGTCGTCGCCGACCACCACGGCCTGCTCCTCGGAGCTGGTGCGCTCGGCCCGGTAGGCCGTGGCGCCCGCGCCGCGCAGCGTGCGCAGGGCCAGGTCGACGTCCGGGGTGGTGATCACGAGCCCCGTGGTGCCTGCGGCCAGCAGGGTGTGCAGCTCGCCGACCGCGACGAGGGAGCCCGACTGGAGGACGGCGACGTGCGTGCACGTGGCCTCGACCTCGGCGAGCAGGTGGGAGGAGACGACGACCGTGGTGCCCGCGGCGTGCAGTTCGGCGATGATCCGCCGGACGTCGCGGGTGCCCGCGGGGTCGAGCCCGTTGGTCGGCTCGTCGAGCACGACCAGCCGGCGCGGCAGCAGCAGCACCGCGGCGAGCCCGAGGCGCTGCTTCATGCCGAGCGAGTAGCCCCGGTACCGCCGGTCGGCCGCGTCGGCGAGCCCGACCCGCTCGAGCGCGGCGTCCACGGCGCTCGCGATCGCGCCGCGGGCGAGCAGCGGCTCCATGGTCGCGACCCGGCGGAGGTTCTCCCGCCCGGACAGGAAGGGGTGGAACCCGGGGCCCTCGACGAGCGCGCCGACGTGGGGGAGCGCGCGTTCGATGCCGTCGGGCACGCGCTGCCCGAGCAACTCCACCGAGCCCGCGGTGGGCCGGGTGAGGCCGAGGAGCATCCGGATCAGCGTGGTCTTGCCGGAGCCGTTGGGGCCGAGCATCCCGAGGACGGCGCCGGCCGGGACGTCGAGGTCGATGCCGTCCACGGCCACGGTGCAGCCGAACCGCTTGCGCAGCCCGATCGCCCGCGCCGCGACCGCTTCGACGGGAGCGGCGCCCGCCGGAGCGGGCGCCGCGTCGACCGATGGCATCGTCGTCACCGCGCCAGCGCCTCGGTGAGGACCTGCTCGGGCACGGCCCCGGCGGCGATGCGCCCGTCGTCGGTGACGATCACGCCCGCCACCGCGCTCGTGATCAGCCGCCCGCTGCCCCAGGGCCCGTTGATCGGCCGGCCGAGCTGGGCGAGGTCGGGTGCGCCCTCGGGGCGCTCGGTGCCCGGCCCGGGGGCGGTGGTCACGAGGACGGTGTCCCAGCCGTCGCCCACCATCGTGGGCTCGGTCGCACCGGGCGGGTGCCCCTCGTGGGGCTGCGCGTCCTCGATCTTCGCCCCCGGCGGCGGGGTGAACCGGAACAGCTCCGGGTCCTGCGGGCCGAACGAGACGTCGGTGAACCCGAGCTCCAGCGCGGGGTCGGGCGATCCCGTGGCCAGCACGGTGAGGCGCAGCGGCATTCGGTGCTCGGCGTCCACAGCGACCCGTACCTCCCGCAGAAGCGTGCGCTCCGACGATGCAGGCGCGAGGACGAGATCGTATGCCGCCCTGCCTGCGACCTCGGAGCTGCCTTGGACACTGATCACGCTCGTGGGCCGCAGCGCGGCCAGCACCTTGGCCGCGACCGCGCCGGGGTCCGCGTTCGCCCCGTCGCGATCGTGGTCGCCCTCGGGCACCCGCCGCACCGTGCGGTCCTCCGAGTTCCACGCCCAGAAGGTGACGCCGTCCGACACGAGCGTGCGCTCACCCGTTTCGGTGGGAAGTTGGACGCGGCCACGGTGCTCGCCGTCGCACCAGATACGCGCCGTGCTCGTGCCGTCGGCCGCCTGCGGCACGCCGGGCAGCGCGGGCAACCCGAGGCCGTTGTCCAGCTCGACCGCGCCTGCGAGCGGCTGCGGGTCGGCGGCCAGCACCGACCGGACCAGCTCCTCAGGGTCGACGGGCGGGAGGGCCGGCTGCGCGCCGGCGCCCGCGGGAACCGCCAGCAGCCCCAGACCCACCGCGCCTGCCACCGCGATGCCGGCGGCGGCCGTGCGTCCGATCCTGTTGCTGCGCGCGGTTGCCATGGGGCATAGCGTGACGGACGCGCGCTGAGAGTGTTCTGAGGTGTGCGTATGCGGGTGCGGGTAGCGTCCGCCGCGTGGCGCGCGTGCTTGTGGTGGACGACGAGCCGGGCATCCGGACGGCTGTCGCGCGCGGCCTGACGGCCGAGGGGATGGAGGTCGTCGCGGTGGGCGACGGCCTCTCGGGGCTGGAGGCGGCCCTCACCGGGAGCTTCGACGCCGTCGTGCTGGACATCATCCTCCCGCGCCTGTCCGGGTACCGGGTGCTCGAGCAGCTACGCGCCGCCGGGGTGGACACGCCCGTGCTGCTGCTCTCGGCGAAGGACGGCGAGTTCGACCAGGCCGACGGCCTCGACCTCGGCGCCGACGGCTACCTCGTCAAACCGTTCGCGTTCGTGGTGCTGGTGGCGCAGCTGCGGGCCATGCTGCGCCGGCGCGACGCCGCGCTCGGCCGCAGCGGCCAGCGGGTGCGGCTCGGGCCGCTGGTCGTCGACCCGGTCGCGCGCTCCGTGAGCTGGCACGGCGACGTCGTGGAACTCTCGCCACGGGAGTTCGCCCTGCTGCACGCGCTCGCCAGCCGGCCGGACACGGCCGTCGCCAAGGACGAGCTCCTGCGCCTCGTGTGGGGCGACGAGCAGGCGGCCAGCCGCAACGTCGTGGAGGTCTACGTCGGGTACGTCCGGCGCAAGCTCGACGGGGTGGGTGCCGGTCACGTGCTGAAGACCGTCCGCGGCTACGGGTACATCGTCGAGTCGCCGTGACCCGCGCCCGGTTCCGACGGTGGTGGTCGGCCCGGCCGCTGCGGTTGCGCATCACGCTCGTGGTCGGGTGCGTCGCGCTGATCGGCCTGCTCGCGCTGAGCAGGCTCGGCGTCAGCATGCTGTACGAGACGATGCTCGGCGCCGCCGACGCCGAGCTGCGCGCCGACGCCCGCGCGGTGGCCGGGCAGCTGGCGACCGGCACACCGCCCGCGCAGGTCCGCCGGTTCGAGCTGCGCGTCGTGGACATGTCCGGCGTACCCGTCGACGGCGGCCCGGCGCTGCCGCTGCGCCCAGACCAGACCCGCGCGCTCGCCGCGGGCGACGCGTTCGTCGTCGGTGACTTCAGGGAGCTGAGGCGCTGGCTCGCCGTGCCCGCCGTGATGCCGGACGGGTCACCGCGGCTGGTCGTCGTGACGTCGGACCTGGTCGGCGGCGCCATCCTGCTGGCGAACGCCGCGGTCGGGTTCGTCGTCGGTGCGCTCGTGGTGGCCGCGGTGGTGGCGCTCGCGGGATGGGCGGCCACCCGGGCGGCGCTCCGTCCCGTCGACCGGATGCGCGTGGCCGCCTCGGCGCTGCCGCCGGGGGAACGCCTGCCGGTGCCGGTCGCCAAGGACGAGCTGCGCGCGCTCGCCGAGGAGTTCAACGCCCTGCTCGCCCGGCGGGACGAGGCGGTGGCCCGGCTCGAGCGGTTCACCGGCGACGCCGCCCACGAGCTGCGCTCCCCGGTGGCCGCGATCCGCGCCCAGGCGGAGGTCGCCGTCGCCCACCCGGACCCGGACCTCACGGACGAGACGCTGCGTGCCGTCGTCGACGAGGCCACGCGGCTCACCACGATGCTCTCCGACCTGCTCGCCCTCGCCCGCGCCGACGCCGGGCAGCGTCCACCCGCCCAGCCGGTGGACCTCGTCGCCGCCGCGCAGGCCGCGATCGACCGTGCCGGCTCCGGCTGCGGCCGGCTCGAGGATCCGGTGCTGCAGCTCGTGGCGCCCACCCCGGCCGAGGTCGGGGCGAGTGCGTCGGAGGTGGCGCTGGTGCTGGACAACCTCATCGCCAACGCGCGGCGCTACGCCCACTCGCTGGTGCGGATCAGCATCCTGCCTGCGGGCCGGGTGGTCCGGCTGCTGGTCGAGGACGACGGGCCGGGCATCCCGGCGGCCGACCGCGAGCGGGTCTTCGACCGGTTCGTGCGGCTCTCCCCGGAGGGCGGTGGCGGGGCCGGGCTCGGGCTGGCGCTGGTCGCCGCCCTCGTGCAGGGGCGCGGCGGCGTCGTATCGGCCGGCGCGACGCCCACCGGCGGCGGGCGCATCGAGGTGCGCTGGCCGGCGCTCAGCAGCCGGACGAACTGACCTCCGTCCCGGCCGGACGGCCGTCAGGGGTAGCGGCGCGGGGGCGCGATCTGCTGGTCCTGCTCCCCCAGCGGGACGCGCGACGGGCCCGGCACGTTCGGGGCCTCGGCCTCCCGGGGCGGGATCCGCATCGGCTGGGCGCGATGAGCGTCCCCGGTGACCAGCCCGAGGTCGGCCAGCCCACCGGACAGGCTCTGCTCGACGGTGCCCGGCTCGGCGGAGCGGACCGGCTCGGCGGCGCCCCCGTCCGGGGGCTGGGGCGAACCCGGCTGGACCGGCCACCCCGGCGGCACCGCGAGCGCGGGCAGCGCAGGCGCGGAGAGCGGGGCGTGCTGGTCGGTGGAGGCGACGGGCAGCTGCGGCGACCCGGCGGGCTCGACCGCGTGCTGGGTCCCCGGCTCGGTGGCGGCCGGAGCCGGTGCCTCCGCGGGGAGCGGCGCCGCGGGTGCCGTTCCCGATCCGGAACCGGCCGGTGGCTGGTCGCTCGGGGCCGCCGCCACCTGCGGCGCCGCCGGCGCGCTCCGGGCGGTCGGGCTCGACGGGGCGGAGCCGTTCGTGGAACCCGCAGCCCCGGTGCCGGCGGCCCGGCCCTCCGGGATGGCCCGGTCGAGCAGCTGGCGGCTGGTGTCGAGCTGGGCGGCGAGGTGGAGCCGCAGCTCCTGCAGGTCGTCGACCTCGCGCTGGGCGTCCTCGACCGTCTGGCGCACCGCGTCCTTCGCGTCCGCGAGGACGGTGCGGGCCTGCTCCTCGGCGTCGTCCATCATGCGACGGGCGCTGCGCATCGCCTCGGTCTGCATCTTCGCCAGCTGTGCCATCGCCTCGCGGCAGCGCAGCGCGAGCACCTGGCGGAACTCCTCCTCGGCCGCGGCCCGCCGGGCGGCGGCCTCGTCGTCGAGGCGGGTGCGCTCCTCGGCGGCCTCGCGGCGCATCCGCTCGAGCTCCTCCTCGTCGCGCGGGCCGCGCAGCTCCGCCTCGTCGAAGCCGAAGCCGCCCACGTCGCCCGCCTCGGCGCCGACCGCCGAGATGATCTCGGCGGCGTGCGCGGCGGCCTGGGCGGATGCGTCGGCGCGCAGGCCGGTGAACTCGTCCTTGGCCAGGCGCAGCATCACCTGCAGGCGCTCGTTCATGCTGTCGATCGTGTCCGGTGGGCCGGTCAGCACCCGCAGCTCGCCGCGCAGCCGCTCGATCTCGGCGTTCGCGGCGTCCAGCTCCTTGCGGCACGCCGCGAGTTGCTGGCCCAGCTGCGCGGCCTGCTCGGCGGCGGCGGCGCGGTCGGCGGCGAGGATCGTGGTCTCGGCGTCGACCCGGTTCAGGTGGTACGCCACCTGGTCCGGGTCGTAACCGCGACGCACGACGGCGAACGCGGGGGCGGCGATCGGCGCCTGCTCGGCTGGAGCCATGTGGATCACGGTACGAGCGGCATGGCGCCATGTGGGCCAGTCCCACGGCTATTTCACCTGGTCGTGGCGGTGGAGGTGGGTCACGGCGGCGTGTCGCGCTCGACCCTGCCACGATCGGGAGGTGCCCGTCCTGCGGTCGACAGTGCTGATCGACGCCGCTGCGCGCACCGTCGCAGGCCTCCTGCGCGACGCCGAGGTGTCGGCGGAGGCGATGCGCCGCTGCGGCCACCGGTTCTCGGCCGGCGGCGGGCTGGTGTGCCGCGGCGAAACCGTCCGGTTCGGGGTGCGGGTGGCCCCCGGGCTCCGGGTGCCGCTGCGTACCCGGATCACCGACGTGTCGCCGACGGGACTCGAGTCGGTGCTGGTGGCCGGCCCGCTGCGCGCGCTGGCGCACCGCACGACCCTGACACCGACCGCGGCCGGCACCCTCGTGCTCGACGAGGTCGAATGGACATCGCCGCTGGGCGGGCTCGGCCGCCTCGGTGACGTGGTGCTCGGACGGGGGCTCGTGCTGAGGCTGCTGGCCGCGCGGGCGGACGTGCTGGTCGAGCGCGCTCCGGAGGTGACGGGTCGGCCGGTCGTCGTCGCCACCGCGCTGCTGCGCGACGGCGCCGTGCTCGCGGCCCAGCGCACCCGGCCGCCCGAGCTGGCCGGGCGCTGGGAGCTGCCGGGCGGGCGGGTGGAGCCGGGGGAGTCCGAGCCCGACGCGGTCGCGCGCGAGCTGCGGGAGGAGCTGGGCGCCGACGTCCGCGCCACCGGGCGGCTCGGCACCGACCTTCCGCTCGCGGACGTGTTGCTGCGGGTGCACACCGCCGAGCTGGAGCCCGGCAGCCCCGAGCCGCAGCCGCTGGAGCACGCGGCGCTGCGCTGGGTCGCCGCGGCCGACGTCCCCGACGTCGACTGGGTGGCCGCCGACCGGGCGGTGGCCGCCGACCTGGTGGAGCTGCTCCGGAAGGGACCTCCGGCCGCCTCCTGACCCGCACGAACGGCACGGGCACCCGGTCCCCGCCCACGCACCCCTTGTCCGCTCACGCGACCCGTCGGACGCGTGCGTCGAGCGACGCCCGCCGCGTCGGCCGGGACGGGGTGCGCGGGCGCGCCACCGTTCGCATCCGTGAACCGGATGGAACCGTGCGGCGATCGGCTCCGTCCGTGCCGGCATGGCTCTGGAGCTCCTCCTCGCCCGCCAGGCGGGCGTGATCTCCCGCGAGCAGGCGCTGCGGGCGGGCCTGGACGCGGCGACGGTCGACCGGATGGTGCGGACCAGGCGGTGGCAGCCGTTGCATCCGCGGGTCTACCTGGTGCGGGGGTACGCGGCGGGCGACGAGGCACGGGCCAGGGCGGCGGTGCTGTGGGCGGGTGCGGGTGCGGCGTTGTCGGGCGCGGCGGCCGCGTGGTGGCACGGGCTGCTGGCCGCCCCGCCGCGCACGCTCGCCGTGACGGCGCCCGCGCGCAGGCCGGCGCGGCCGGGCGTGGTCGTGCGGTGCCGGGTGCTGGCGCCCGTCGACCGCACCGTGCGCCGGGGCCTCGAGATCACCGCTCCGGCGCTCACCGCGGTCGAGGCCGCTGCCGAGCTGGCCGGGGTGGCGGGCGAGCAGCTGCTGGAGCGCGCTCTGGCGGGCCGGGTCCGCTGGCCGGACGTCCTCGCCGCGCACCGCCGCAACCCGGCCGCCGGTGCGGGCGCGGTGCTGGCGGCGGCCGCCGACGCGAGGCTGGTCGGGTTGCTGCGGGCCACGGGGTGGCGGGGATGGCGGCTGATGCCCGGCCGGCCGGCGACGGTGGTGTTCCCGGCCGCCCGGGTGGCGGTCGAGGCCGTGGGCTGGGTCCGTCCGGCCGGGACGCGCACGCACCCCGGATGGCGGGTGCTCCGGGTCGAGCGTGGCGAGATCGCCGGCCGGCCGGGGGTCGCGCTCGCGGCGATCGCGGCGGCCGTGGGGCGTGATCTCCACCACCTCGACGCCCGGATCGAGCCCTCCACCGGGCGATCGAGGTGAGGCTGTCCTCACTCCGGCGGCAGGTGCGGCGGTGGGGCGGGCTACCGTGAAGTGTGAGCACAGCAGCATCCACCCTCGCGGCTCCCGCGCAGCGGTCCGGCGCGTCCCGCGAATCGGGCGGCCGGCTGCGGAACGTCGCCATCGTCGCCCACGTCGACCACGGCAAGACCACCCTCGTCGACGCCATGCTCCGCGCCTCCGGCGCGTTCGGGGAGCGCGCCGCCGTCGTCGACCGGGTCATGGACTCGGGCGACCTCGAGCGCGAGAAGGGCATCACGATCCTCGCCAAGCACACGGCGATCGACTGGCACGGCATGACGCTGAACGTCGTCGACACGCCGGGGCACGCCGACTTCGGCGGCGAGGTGGAGCGGGGCCTCTCGATGGTCGACGGCGTTGTGCTGCTCGTCGACGCGAGCGAGGGCCCGCTGCCGCAGACCCGGTTCGTGCTGCGCAAGACCCTCGCCGCGGGCCTCCCGGTCGTCCTGGTGGTCAACAAGACCGACCGGCCGGACGCCCGCTGCGCCGAGGTCGTCGACGAGAGCCTCGAGCTGTTGCTGGAGCTGGCCGACGAGCTGGAGCTCGACGAGGACACCACGGGACAGCTGCTCGACCTCCCCGTCGTCTACGCGAGCGGCCGGGCCGGGCGTGCCTCCCGCACCCGTCCCGCCGACGGCGACCTGCCCGCCGACCCCGGGCTCGAGGCGCTGTTCGACGTCATCACCGAGACCGTGCCGCCGCCCGCGGACGACCCGGGCGCGCCGCTGCAGGCCCACGTCACCAACCTCGACGCCTCGAGCTTCCTCGGCCGCATCGCCCTGTGCCGGGTGCGGGCCGGGGTGATCCGGCGGGGTCAGCAGGTCGGGTGGTGCAAGGCCGACGGCACGGTCACCCGCGTCAAGATCACCGAGCTGCTCCGCACGGAGGCGCTCGACCGCGTGCCGGCCGACTCGGCGAGCGCGGGCGACCTCGTCGCCGTCGCCGGCATCGCCGACGTCATGATCGGCGACACCCTCGCCGACCCCGAGCACCCGGTGCCGCTGCCGCGCATCCACGTCGACGAGCCGGCGATCGCCGTCACGATCGGGATCAACACGTCGCCGCTCGTCGGGCGCGACGAGCACCCGGGCACCAAGCTCACCGCCCGCCAGGTGAAGGGCCGCCTCGACGCCGAGCTCGTCGGCAACGTGTCGCTGCGGGTGCTGCCCACCGAGCGCCCGGACGCCTGGGAGGTGCAGGGTCGCGGCGAGCTGGCACTCGCCGTGCTCGTCGAGACCATGCGCCGGGAGGGCTTCGAGCTCACCGTCGGCAAGCCGGAGGTCGTCACGCGCACGATCGACGGCAAGCTGTACGAGCCGTTCGAGCAGCTGTCGGTGGACGTGCCGAGCGAGCACCTCGGCGCCGTCACGCAGCTGGTCGCGGCGCGCAAGGGCGAGCTGGGGCAGATGGTGCACGGCGACACCCGGGTGCGGATGGACTACCGGGTGCCCGCGCGCGGGCTGATCGGGTTCCGCACCGAGTTCCTGACGATCACGCGCGGCGCGGGCATCGCGAGCCACGTCTTCGACGGCTACGGCCCCTGGGTGGGCGAGCTGCGCACCCGGCAGCGCGGCTCGCTGGTGTCCGACCGGTCCGGCCCGGTCACGGCGTACGCGGTCGACCAGCTCTCCGACCGGGGTGTGCTGTTCATCGGGCCGGGCACCCCGGTGTACGGGGGGATGGTGATCGGCGAGTACACCCGCGCCGAGGACCTCGAGGTCAACATCACCCGCGAGAAGAAGCTCACCAACATGCGCTCCTCCACGGGCGACGAGCTGGTGAAGCTGACGCCGCCCACCGTGCTGAACCTGGAGCAGGCACTGGAGTTCTGCGCCACCGACGAGTGCGTCGAGGTCACGCCGGAGTCGGTGCGGATCCGCAAGGTGGAGCTCGACTCGCACGCCCGGGCCCGGCAGCGGGCCAGGTCGCGCAACCCCCGCTGATCGCCCCCCGCCGCACCTCCATACGGTGGGGGACATGAGCAGGGTGCGGGTGTCGGGCTGTGCCGCGTTGGTCCTGGCGCTCGTCGTGGCGCTGGCGGCCTGCTCGAACGAGCCGGTGGCTCCGCCGCCGCCCGCGCCGATACCGACCCCGCAGCCCGAGCCGACGCGGCTCGTGGTCGGCGTCGGGGCCGACGACATGGGTGCGGGCTTCAACCCGCACCTGCTGGCCCACCAGTCGCCGGTGACCACGGCGCTCGCCACGCTCGTGCTCCCGTCGGTGTTCCGGGCGGACGCCGACGGCACGATGCACCTCGACCAGACGATCGCGACGAGCGCCGAGGTCACCGCCACCGAGCCGTTCACGGTGAGCTACGAGCTCAACCTGGAGGCCTCCTGGTCGACGAACGCGCCGATCGCCGCCGAGGACTTCGTCTACCTGTGGGAGCAGATGCGCAGCCAGCCGGGCGTCGCCGACGCCGCCGGCTACCAGCTCATCACCGAGGTGCGCTCCCGCGCCGGTGGCAAGGCGGTCGACGTCGTGTTCTCCCACCCCTACCCGGCCTGGCAGCACCTGTTCTCCGACCTCCTGCCCGCCCACATCCTCAAGGACGCACCCGGTTCGTGGACCGGCGCGCTCACCGACGGCATCCCGGCGTCCGGCGGACCGTTCCGGGTGACCTCGGTCGACCGGGCCCGCGGCGAGGTGCTGCTCGCCCGCAACGACCTCTACTGGGACACGCCGACCGTGCTCGACGAGCTCCTGCTCCGCAGGATGGGGCCGCAGGAGCTGGCCCCCGCGCTGGCCGCGGGCGACGTCGACGTGGCACTGCCGGAGGCCGAGCCGGACGTCCGCACGGCGCTCGGCGGGGTGCAGCCCGCCCCCAAGCTGCAGCTGTCACCGGAGCCGATCGTGACGCAGCTGGGGATGCGCGCCGACGGTGGGCCGCTGGCCGACGCCCGTACCCGCCGCGGGATCGCGATGCTGCTGGACCGGGACGCGATCCGCGCCGCGGTGGCCCCCGAGGCGCTCGCGGCCGACGCGTTCGGGCTCGCGCCGTCGCAGCCCGGCTATGCGTCGACCGAGCCACCGGACACGCCGGTGCGCCACGACCCGGCCGCCGCGGCCCAGCTGCTCGCCAGCGCGGGCTGGAGCCGCGACCTCACGACCGGCCGGTGGGCCGTGGCGGGCGGCCCGGTGTCGCTCGTGATCGGGGCCGCGAACGACCGCGCGGAGGACGTCGACGTGGCCCGGGTCGTCGCGCAGCAGCTCGATGCGGCTGGCATCGACGTCACGCTGGTGGGCCCGTCCGCCGTGGAGCTGTTCGGGCAGGCCGCGGTGCCTGCGGTCCCGCCGAGCCCGAGCCCCACCCCGTCGCCGACGGCCCAGTCCGGGGGCCCGGCTGCCACCCCGACCCAGCCGGCGCCGGCGCCGACGCCGCCCGCCACGACGTCGGCCACCCCGGCCACCACCACCCCCGCACTGCCGCCCGCGCCCGGCGGGGTGCAGGTCGACCTCATGGTCCTGCCGCGCACGGTCGGCGGCGACCCGGGCACCGAGCTCGCCTCCGACTACGGCTGCCCGGCGCCCACCGCGCTGGTGCCCGATCCGCCGCGCCCGCCCACGGGGTTCTGCTTCCCCGCGCTGCGCCCGGCGCTGGACGAGCTCCTGTCCGCCACACCCCGCCCGGAGACGGCGGGGGCCGTGGAGCAGGTGCTCTGGGCGCAGCTGCCGTTCCTCCCGCTGTTCCAGCCCGTGAACCTCGTGGTGAGCACCCCCGCCGCCGACGCGGTGACCGGCATCGGGCCGGGCCCGCTCGCGTCCGGGCCGCTGACCGGCGCCCCGACGTGGCGGGTGCCTGCGGAGTGACCCAAGAGTAAGTTACCGGCAGGTAATGGGATGTTGTCGCTCCGTTCGGTTCCGGTCACCCTTTGGTCACGATCGAGTGGCGGCGGATGACGGGCGCGAAAGCGCTTCCTACCGTGCCCTGGGTCGGTGCGCCGGTTCCTCACATGGGCCGGGTTCCGCCGAGCCGGTGTGACGACGCCCGACCGGGGTCGGTCCAGCAGAGAGAGGTCAGGAAGTCCGATGAGGAGATCGAGGGCGGCATCGCTCGCCGCCATCGCGGCGGCGGCCACACTGGTGCTCGCGGCCTGCGGCGGGGGCGGCGGCGATGGTGGTGACGCCTCGGAGGGCGGGGTCTACCAGGACTGCAGCGCCGACCCCAACACCTGCAACGCCGTGCCGGCCGCGCAGCTGCAGAAGGGCGGCACGTTGACGTTCGCGATCGAGAAGAACATCTCGAACTGGAACATCAACTCCTCCGAGGGCAACGTCTTCGAGCCCGCTATGGCGATCAAGACGCTCCTGCCGTGGACCTTCACGACCACGCCGGACCTGAAGCAGGTGCTCAACGAGAACGTCTTCGTCTCGGCCGAGCAGACCAGCACCAGCCCCCAGACGATCGTCTACAAGATCAAGCCGGAGGCCGTCTGGAGCGACGGCACGCCGATCACGGCCGACGACTTCGTCTTCCAGTGGAAGACGATGAACGGCAAGGACTGCCCGGGGTGCGCCGCCGCCCAGAACGCGGGCTACAACCAGGTCCAGTCGATCACCGGCTCCGACGGCGGCAAGACCGTCACGATGGTGTTCGGCACGCCGTACGCCGACTGGAAGAACCTCTTCGCGTCCGGCACCCCGCTCTACCCGGCGCACGTCGGTGCCCAGCAGGGTGACCTGAACACGCCCGAGGGCCTCAAGGCGGCGTGGGACTGGTTCGGCGCCACCGCGCCGACCTACAGCGGCGGGCCCTACCAGGTGGACAACTGGCAGGACAACGTCGCGCTGACGCTCGTGCCGAACCCCAAGTGGTACGGCGCGGCGAAGCCGCCGCTCCAGCAGCTGGTCATCCGGGTGATCACGGAGGCGTCGCAGGAGCCGATCGCCCTGCAGAACGACGAGGTGCAGGTCATCTACCCGCAGCCGCAGGTCGACCTCGTGCAGCAGGTGCAGAACATCCCCGGCGTGTCCCAGTACCAGGGCCTCGGGCTCACCTGGGAGCACCTCGACCTGAACCTGAAGAACGAGTTCCTCGCCGACGAGCCGTTGCGCGACGCGATCTTCGCGGCCACCAACGTGCAGGCGATCATCGACTCGACCGTCGGCCAGTTCAACGAGGACGTCACGCCGCTCAAGAGCCACATGTTCGTGCCGGGCATCGACGGCTACGAGGACTACCTGCCGCCGGAACAGGGCAGCGGTGACGTCGAGCGCGCGCGCCAGATCCTCACCGACGCCGGCTACACGAACATCGCCGAGGGCCAGCAGCTGACCAGGCCGGACGGCCGCGCGGTGCCGCCGCTGCGGATCCGCTACACGGTCGGCAACGCGATCCGGCAGACCACGGTCGAGCTGATCCAGTCCCAGGTCCGGCCGCTCGGCATCAACCTGGAGATCGTGCCCACCGACGACCTCGGCGGCACCACCAGCAGCGGCGACTACGACCTGATCGTCTTCGCCTGGGTGCAGACGCCCGCGTCGTTCAGCAACGCCGAGCAGACCTGGAACAGCTCGTCGGAGAGCAACTACGGGCACTACAGCAACCCCGAGGTCGACCGGCTCATGCACGAGGCGGCCACGTCCACCGATCTGGGCCCGGCCCGCGACAAGCTCAACGAGGCAGGCCGGATCCTCGCGGAGGACTCCTACGTGCTGCCGCTGTACCAGAAGCCGACGATCATCGCGGCGAAGGACGACGTCGCGAACGTCCGGAACAACTCCTCGCTCGACGGTCCCACGTACAACGTCGAGGAGTGGGGGCTGCGCGCGGCAGGCTGAGATCCCCGCTCCGGGGCGGCCGCGGCTTCCGCGGCGGCCGCCCCGGGAGCGGCGTAGCCTGCCGACGACCCGCCGTACCCACCACCCGGAAGATCGCCCATGCTCGCCTTCGCCGTGCGGCGGATCGCGGTGTCGCTCCCGATCCTGCTGATCTCGTCGTTCATCGTCTTCATGCTCGCGTCGCTGTCGGGCAACCCGCTGTCGCCGCTGCTGAACCGCAACCCGCCGCCCCCGCCGGAGACGATCGCGCTCGAGGCCGAGCGGCTGCGCCTGGACCACCCGGTCCTCGAGCGGTACTGGATGTGGCTCAGCGGCCTCTTCCACGGTGACTTCGGCCCGTCGGTCCAGTCGAACCTCGACATCGGCAGCGAGGTGGCCGGGCGCTTCGTCGTCACGATCCGCCTGATCGCGATCGCGATGGTCCTGGCGCTCGTGCTCGCCGTCGTCGTCGGCGTGATCAGCGCGGTGAAGCAGTACTCGAAGACCGACTACACCGCCACGTTCCTCGGCTTCCTGTTCCTCGCGATGCCGGCGTTCTGGCTCGCGATCCTGCTCAAGCAGGCGGGGATCGACTTCAACAACGCCGTCGACAAGCAGGTCATCTACACGATCGGCGACTCGTCGGTGCCGCTCCCAGAGGGGTTCGGGGCACAGGTGGCCGACATCGCGGGGCACATGGTCCTGCCCACCATCTCGCTGGCGCTGATCTCCTACGCCGCGTGGAGCCGCTACCAGCGCGCCTCGATGCTCGAGGTGATGAACAGCGACTACGTGCGGCTCGCCAGGGCGAAGGGCCTGTCGCGGCAGCGCGTCATGATCAAGCACGCGCTGCGCAACGCGTTGATCCCGCTCACCACGGTCACCGCACTCGACCTGGCCTCCATCATCAGCGGCGCCGTGCTCACCGAGACCGTGTTCCAATGGCGGGGGATGGGCGATCTGCTGCTCACCGCCATCCACAACGACGACGTGTACGTCGTGATGGCGTGGCTGCTGGTCACCGCGACGGTGGTGATCGTGTTCAACCTGCTCGCCGACCTGCTCTACGCCGTCCTCGACCCCAGGATCCGTTATGCCTGAGACGCCCGTGACGGCGCCGTCGGCCGAACCCCGCACCGGGACGACGCCCGACCGCGAGTTCACCGTCGCCGAGCGCAGCCAGTTCCAGCTCGTGCTGCGCCGGTTCCTGCAGCACCGGCTGGCCGTCGGCAGCCTCGTCGTGCTCGTGCTGCTGATCCTGCTCGCCTACATCGGCGGCGCGCTGTGGAAGTACGACTTCGGCCAGTTCACGCCGGACAAGTCCGACGCGCCGTCGCTCGCCCACCCGTTCGGCACCGACGCCGCGGGCAAGGACCAGTTCGCGCAGGTGCTGCGCGGCACCCAGATCTCGCTGCAGATCGCCGTGCTCGTCGCGTTCTTCTCCACGGTCGTCGGCACGGTGTGGGGCGCGGTGGCCGGGTACTTCGGCGGGGTCACCGACACGATCCTCATGCGGATCTCCGACCTCGTCCTCACGCTGCCGCTGCTGGCCGTCGCGGCCATGCTCGCGCACAACTTCGGCGGCTCGTGGTGGCTGATCTCGGTGGTCATCGCCGGCCTGTACTGGGCGTACGTCTCCCGGGTGGCCCGCGGCGTGGTGCTCTCGCTGCGGGAGAAGGAGTTCATCGAGGCGGCGAAGGCGCTCGGCGCGAGCGATGTC
This sequence comes from Pseudonocardia adelaidensis, assembly GCF_039543345.1. Lineage (NCBI taxonomy): Bacteria > Bacillati > Actinomycetota > Actinomycetes > Pseudonocardiales > Pseudonocardiaceae > Pseudonocardia > Pseudonocardia adelaidensis. The sequence goes on from NZ_BAABJO010000013.1 coordinate 115,913, forward strand.
CGGATCATCTTCCGGCACCTGGTGCCCAACGCGCTCGGGGCGATCATCGTCAACGCCACGATCCTCGTGGCGCTGGCGATCCTGCTGGAGACGTCGCTGTCCTACCTCGGCTTCGGTGTGCGCCCGCCGGACACCTCGCTCGGCATCCTCGTCAGCGAGGCGCAGACGGCGCTCACCACCCGGCCGTGGCTGTTCTACTTCCCCGGGCTGTTCATCATCCTGATCGCCCTGACCATCAACTTCATCGGCGACGGCCTGCGGGACGCGCTCGACCCGCAGCAGACGAAGGTGCGCGCATGACGGACGGCAGTGGGGAGGACCTGCTCGCGGTCGCCCAGACCGCGGGCGAGACGGCCCGCGCGTCCCACGACGTGGTGCTGGAGGTCGACGGCCTCACCGTCGGGTTCCCCACCGACGACGGACTCGTGCGGGCCGTCCGCGGCGTGAGCTACCGGCTGCGCCGGGGTGAGGTGCTCGGCATCGTCGGCGAGTCGGGTTCGGGGAAGTCGGTCACCTCGATGGCCGTGATGGGCCTGCTGCCGGGTTCGGCGCGGGTCGCGGGCTCGGTGCGGTTCGGCGGCAAGGAGCTGCTCGGCGCCCCGGACCCCGAGCTGGCCAAGATCCGCGGGCGGCGGATCGCGATGATCTTCCAGGACCCGATGACGTCGTTGAACCCGGTCTACACCATCGGGTACCAGATCGCGGAGGCGGTGCGCGCCCACCACGACGTCAGCAAGGACGCCGCGCTGAAGCGGGCCGCCGAGCTGCTGGAGATCGTGCGCATCCCCAACGCGAAGGCCCGGCTGGGCAGCTACCCGCACGAGCTCTCGGGCGGGATGCGGCAGCGCGTCGTCATCGCGATCGCGATGGCCAACGACCCGGACGTGATCATCGCCGACGAGCCGACCACCGCCCTCGACGTCACGGTGCAGGCGCAGATCCTCGACGCGCTCGACACCGCCCGTGAGGAGACCGGCGCCGCCATGGTGCTGATCACCCACGACCTCGGTGTGATCGCCGGGCGGGCCGACCGCGTCCTCGTGATGTACGCGGGCAAGCTCGTCGAGAGCGGCAGCGCCGAGGACGTGTTCTACACCCCGCGCATGCCGTACTCGCTCGGGCTGCTGGGCAGCCTGCCGCGGATCGACCGGCCGTCCGAGCGGCTCACCCCGATCCCCGGCGCCCCGCCGTCGCTGGTCAACATGCCGCCCGGGTGCCCGTTCACCCCGCGCTGCCCGCTGGCCCGGGAGATCTGCGACGAGGACGAGCCCGCGCTCGAACCGACCACCGACCCGGACCACACGGCGGCGTGCCACTTCTCCGACGAGCTGGTGGGGGTCGGGCCGGAGCAGCTGTTCGGCACGAGGGTCACCGACACGGCGGCGCTCGCCGAGTTCGTGCGCGAGACCGCCGCCCTCGACTCGACGACGGACACGCAGGACAACGCCTCATGACCGCCCCCGTCGCCGCGCCGCCCGTGCTGAGCGTGCGCAACCTCGTCAAGCACTTCCCGGTGCGTTCCCGCGGGCTGCTGCGCCGCCAGGTCGGGGAGGTGCACGCGGTCTGCGGCGTCTCGTTCGACCTCGCCGAGCAGGAGACCCTCGGCCTCGTCGGCGAATCCGGCTGCGGCAAGAGCACCACCGCGCGCGTGCTGCTGAACCTGCAGCCCGCGACGTCCGGGGAGGTGCACTACCAGGGCCGCGAGCTCACGTCGCTCTCCCGCTCCGACATGCGCACCCTGCGCCGCGACCTGCAGATCGTGTTCCAGGACCCGTACGCATCGCTCGACCCGCGGATGCCGGTCAACGAGATCATCGCCGAGCCGCTGCGCATCCACGGCCGCTACGGGGACGAGGGCCGCGCCGTCGTGCGCGACCTCCTGCGCACGGTGGGCCTCAAACCCGAGCACGGCAACCGGTTCCCGCACGAGTTCTCCGGCGGCCAGCGCCAGCGCATCGGCGTGGCGCGGGCGCTCGCGCTGCGGCCCAAGGTGCTGGTGCTCGACGAGCCGGTGTCCGCGCTCGACGTCTCCATCCAGGCGGGCGTGCTGAACCTGCTCGACGAGCTGCAGTCCGAGCTGGGCCTGTCCTACCTGTTCGTCTCGCACGACCTGTCCGTGGTGCGCCACATCGCCGACCGCATCGCGGTGATGTACCTGGGCACGATCGTCGAGACGGGCACCTCCGAGGAGCTGTTCGCGGGCCCCGCCCACCCCTACACCCAGGCGCTGATCTCCGCGATCCCGCTGCCCGACCCGCGCAAGGAGCGCGCCCGCGAGCGGATCACCGTGGTCGGCGACGTGCCCAGCCCGGCCGACCCGCCCAGCGGCTGCCGCTTCCGCACCCGCTGCCCCAAGTTCGCGAACGAGCTCAGCGAGTCCGAACGCAGTGCGTGCATCGAGCAGCCCCCGGAGCTGGTCGACCGGGGCCACGGCCACCCCGCGGCGTGCCACTACGCGGAGCGCAGGTCACTCCTGTAGGGGCGGCTACCCCACCATCAGGGCCGACGGCCGCGGGGCCAGGAAGTGGTCCAGGACCAGCTCGCCCGCGCCTTGCGCCGCCACGTGCTCGCCGACCGCGGATCCGGCCACGACGACGTCGTCCCTCGTCGCCACGAGCTCGGCCGAGACGAGCTCCGGGAGCACGGGGAGGAAGGTGTCGGACAGGCGGTTCCAGAGCGGTCCGCCGATCACGACCCGCGGCACGTCCAACAGGTTCACCAGCACCCCGAGGCCCACGGCTACCCGCGCCGCCGCGCGCCGCAGGATGCGTGTGGCGCCGCCGTTGCCCCCCGATGCGAGCCGGCACAGCTCCGTGCAGGAGTCGTCGATCGCGAGGTAGTCGTCGAGGTTCGGCAACGGGAGCAGACCCAGCCGTGCGGCCTGGATGACGAGCGCCTCGGGCACGCACGCCGCGGCGAGGCCGCCCCGCCGACCGAAGCCCTCGAGCTGCTCCGCGTCGGGGTCGACGATGATGTCGCCGATCTCGCCGATGTTGTTCGTCGTGCCGCGCAGCACCTGGTTCTCGACCACCACGGACGCCCCGACACCGGACCCCAGGTAGAGGAACACGAAGTCGGTCGAGGTGTCGTTCAGCGATCGCAGCTCCGCGGTGGCGGCCGCGGTCACGTCCTTGTCGAGGAGGACGGGCAGCCCCGTCGCGTCGTGCAGGTCCGCCCGGAGCTGGACGCCCCGCCAGTTGGGCAGCTGCGGCGGGTCGAGCACGACGCCCGCCCGGACGTCGAGCGGGCCCGGAGCGGCGATGCCGAGCCCGAGCACGCGGTCGCGATCCACACCCGCCTCCGCCATGAGCGCGGCCACGCGGTCCGCGATGAGCGACGTCACCTCGGTCGGGTGCGTCGCCTGCGGGGTGCGCAGCTGCTGCTGGCGCCGCACCTCGCCCGCGAGGTCGAGCAGCACGATCGTGAGGCGCGCCGGGTCGATGTGCACCCCGATCGAGAACGCGCCGTCGCCGTTGACGGCGAGGGGGATGCTCGGCCGTCCCCGCGCGCCGCCCTCCGGGGTGCTCTCGGAGATCAGGCGATCGTCGATCAGACGGCGGGTGATGTTCGAGATCGTCTGCGAGCTCAGCCCCGATCTGCGCTGCAGCTCGGCCCGGCTGACCCCGGGTGAGCGGCGGACCACGTCCAGGACCACGGCCTGGTTGAAGTCCGCGAGCCGGAGCTGGTTGCTGCCTCGGTGCACGACGACTTATCCCAACAGATCGAGGAACAGGAGCCAGCGGGTTGATGCGGGCCGACCCGGTTTCCTACGCCGAACCCGCTCGTCATCGGCCGATGTCCGCCGTCATGCTTGCACTTGCGGCGAGCTCCTGTCTACGCTGGCGCCACTTTTTCTCCCATCGGATGGATAAACTGGATGCGCAATCGTGCTGTGATCGCCATGGCGGCGTCCGCACTCGTGGTCAGTGGGCTCGCCGCGTGTTCGGGAGGTGACGCCGGGGGACCGGTGACGATCACGCTCCTCGAGTACCAGCAGGCCCGTGCCGACGCCGTCCAGGAGCTCATCCCCGAGTTCGAAGCCGCGATGGCGGCGAAGGGCGAAGATGTCGAGGTCGAGCTGGTCACCGACGTGCTCACCGACTCCCAGTTCCAGACGAAGATCACCCAGCAGCTCCACTCCGGCACGGCGCCGGATGTCATCGACATGGGCGGCAGCCACGTGACAGGGCTCGCGGGTGCGGGCTACCTGCTGGCGCTGGACGACCACCTGGCGGACTGGCCGGGCTGGGCGGAGTACTACCCGCAGGTCAAGGCGCAGGCCCAGCAGACCGACGGCCACACCTACTCCCTGCCGCACGAGGCGGGAGTGCAGAGCATCTTCTACCGCAAGGACGTGCTCGAAGGCCTCGGCGTCGACACGTCGCAGCCCAGGACGTGGGACGACCTGATCGGGCGGCTGAAGGCGATCACCGCGAAGACGGGACAACCCTCGATGCTGCTCCCGGCCGGTACCGCATGGGGTGGCGGAACCTGGTCAGAGGGGTTCCTGCCCATCGTCGCCGGCACCGGCAGCACGTTCTACGACCCGAACACCGGGACGTGGACGCTCTCGAGCGAGGGCCTGTCGGCCACGTTCGACCTCTACCACGAGCTCACGCAGGCCGGCCTGCTGCCGGTCCAGGACCTGCTCAACCCGAACCCGTGGGAACCGACGAAGTACGTCAAGTTCCCGGAGGGTTCGCTGCCGGTGGTCGCTCAGGGCACGTGGGGCTGGCGCTACGACTGGGGTCCCGAGGGCGCCGCACCCATCGAGGACGTGCAGAACAAGGTCGCGACGTGGGACTACCCGGCGCTGGTGCCGGGCACCGAGCCGTACTCGGTGAGCGGGGGCGGTTTCGCGTACGGCGTGAACGCGGAGACGGAGCACGCCGACGCCGCGGTCGAGCTCGCCCAGTGGCTGAGCTCGGGCAGTGCCCTCGCCCGCCAGCTCGTCGCGATCGGTGCGGCGGCGCCGCGTTCCGGGATCTCCGACCTCGAGCCGTACAAGGACGAGCCGACCTTGCTCGACGCCGAGGAGAAGCTCAAGACGAGCGTGGACGCGCCGGAAGGTGACGGCGCCGACCAGGTGTCCCAGGCAGCACAGAACGCGACCGAGCAGATCCTCATCGGCAAGGCCGACGGTGCCGGGGCGGCGTCGTCGTTCGCGAGCGACGCCGCCGACCTGCTCGGCCCCGGCCTGGTGGCGAAATGACCTCTCCCGGCGCGGCCCGGGTTCGGCAGGGCGGCAACCTGGCGCTGTTGCTGGGGCCGTCGGTGCTGCTCATCGGCGTCTTCGTCGTCGCACCGACCGGTTACGGGCTCTACCTCAGCTTCACCAACACCCAGCTCACCGGGTTCGCGGCCAGGAACCCGCAGTACGTCGGCCTCGACAACTACTCCTACCTGCTCGGCTCCGACGACTTCCTGGAGTCGCTGGGGCACACGGGAAACTTCGTGCTCTGGTCGGCGATCATCGGCCAGACCGTGCTCGGGATGCTCGCCGCCCTCCTGCTGGGCCGCAAGTGGCTGCGCGGCAAGGGCCTGTTCGGTGCCGCGGTGCTGCTCCCGATGGTGGTGCCCGAGGTCGTGGCGTCGCTGACCTGGGCCAGCGTGCTCTCCCCGCGCGACGACGGCACGCTGAACCGGCTGATCGGCCTGTTCGGCGCCGGCCCGGTGGCGGCGCTGCAGGAAGCCCCCATGCTCTGCATCGTCGTCGTCAACATCTGGCGCGGCATCGCGTTCGCGATGATCATGTTCCAGGCCGCATTGGAGGACGTCCCCGACGAGCTCGTCGAGGCGTCCCGGATCGACGGGGCGAGCGCCGTGCAGGTCTTCCGCTACGTCACGCTGCCCCTCATCCGCGGGCCGGTGTTCCTCTACCTGCTGCTGACCACGATCACCACGGTCGGCGTGTTCGGACTGGTCTACTTCCTCACGCAGGGCGGGCCGGGCGCCGCGACGCAGCTGACCTCGATCTACATCTTCGAGCGGGCGTTCCAGTACTCGCAGATCGGGCTCGGCAGCGCGGCGTCGGTCATCCTGCTCGTCGTCCTCCTCGTGCTCGGGCTCACCTACGTCCGGCTCGCGAAGGTGGACGTGTGACCGCCACAGCGGAGCGCGTCGCACCACCACGCCAGTACGTCCGTGCCCGGGGGCAGCTGCCTGCGCTGACGGTCGTGCAGCGCACGCTCCAGTACGTCCTCATCGCGCTGGTCGCGCTGTTCTGCGTGGTGCCGTTCGCATGGGTGGTGCTGAGCGCCGTCGACGCCGACGCCGGCCCGACCGTCCGGACCCCGGCGTTCACCCTCACCAACTTCGTGCGCTTCTTCACCGAGGCCGGGACCCCGCGGTTGCTGTTCAACAGCCTCGTCATCGCGATCGCAGCCACGGCCCTCAACCTCGCGGTCGGCCTCCTCGGCGCCTACGCGCTGTCGCGCTTCCGCTTCCGCGGCCGCAGGCTCTTCATGTTCTCGATCCTGCTCATCCGGGTGATCCCGGCGCCGGCGACGTTCGTGGCGCTCTACCTGCTGATGGTGAAGATCCATCTCGACGACGGCTACCTGGGCCTGATCCTGGTGGAGGCCGCCACCGCGCTGCCGGTGACCCTCTGGCTGTTGAAGGGCACGATCGACGCCATCCCGTTCGAGCTCGAGGAAGCGGCCTGGATGGACGGGAGCACCCGGCTCGGGGCGATCCGCACGATCGTCCTCCCGCTGGTCGGGCCGGGGCTCGGGGCTGCTGCGATGCTCACCTTCATGGCGGTGTGGGGCGACTTCCTGACTCCGCTGGTGCTCCTCCAGTCGCCACAGCTCTACCCGTTGTCGATCGGCCTGTTCCGCGCCTTCAGCGCGTTCAACCAGGTGGACTGGGGGGTGCTCGCGGCGAGCGCCCTCATCTACATGGTCCCTCCGACGATCGTCTACGTCCTGCTCCGCCGCTACCTCCTCCGTTCGAGCCTCGGCGGCGCCCTCAAGGGCTGACCCGACGGGCTGCAGCTCCTCCACTTCCGAGGGACGACACACGACTGTGGTTGACGACTCCAATCCGCACGGCCGCTCGCAGCTCGACGCGGTCCAGCTCGCGATGCTGCGGGTACGACGCTTCACCAGGTTCCGCGTCAGGCCCGCGGTCTACCGGGACTCCCGCCCGGTCGAGGTCGCGGCGTGGGCGGTCGGCGGGGAGCCCGTGCCGTTCGCGCACGCGGCGGCGCAGCGGTTCGAGCCGTTCGCGCTCGGTCGCGCGTGGGGACGGCCGTGGGACACTGTCTGGTTCGACGTGCGCGGCGAGGTCCCCGCCGACTGGGATCCGGCCGAGACCGAGCTCGTCGTCGACCTCGGGTTCACCGGCGACCAGGCCGGGTTCCAGGCGGAGGCCACGGCCTACCGGCCGGACGGCACGATCGTCAAGGCGATCGAGCCGCTCAACGCGTGGGTCCCGCTCCCCGGGCCGGGCCCGTTCCGCCTGCTGATCGAGGCGGCGGCGAACCCCGTCATCCAGACGCCGTACGAGTACGAGCCGACGGTGCTGGGGGACCGGGCGACGGCGGGTGACGCGTTCCAGTACCGCCTCACCGAGCTGTCGGTGGCGCGCCGCGACCTGACGGTGTGGGAGCTGCTGCAGGACGTCGTGACCCTCGACGGTCTCGTCGACGTGCTGCCCGCACACGGTGCCCGGCGCGCCGAGATCGTGCACGCGCTCGAGCGCATGGTCGACGTCATGGACCCCGACGACGTCCCCGGCACCGCGGCGCGGGGGCGCGAGGTGCTGGCCCCGGTCCTGCGCAGTGGGGCCGCCGAGAGCTCGTTGATCGTGTCCGCCGTCGGGCACGCCCACATCGACTGCGCCTGGCTCTGGCCGGTCCGCGAGACCGTGCGGAAGGTCGCGCGGACCTTCGCCAACGTGCTCGACCTCGTCGAACGCCACCCCGGGTTCGTGTTCGCCGCGTCCTCGGCCCAGCAGTACGCCTGGCTCAGGGAGAGCCGGCCGGAGCTCTTCGAGCGCGTCCGCAAGGCCGTGGTCGCGGGCCGCATCCGACCGGTGGGCGGGATGTGGGTCGAGTCCGACACCAACATGCCAGGTGGCGAGGCGCTCGCACGGCAGTTCGTGCTCGGGAAGCGGTTCTTCCTCGAGGAGTTCGGGGTCGACAGCGAGGAGGCGTGGCTGCCCGACTCGTTCGGCTACACCGCCGCGCTCCCGCAGATCGTGCGGGCGGCGGGCGCCCGCTACTTCCTCACCCAGAAGCCGTCCTGGAACACGACGAACGCGATGCCGCACTCGAGCTTCCTCTGGGAGGGCATCGACGGGTCGCGCGTGTTCACCCACTTCCCGCCGGCGGAGACCTACAACTCCGATCTCGGCGCCCAGGACCTGGCGCGCACGGAGCGCGTGTTCCGGCAGAAGGGCGCGGCCCGGCACGTGCTCGGCCTGTTCGGGTGGGGTGACGGCGGCGGTGGGCCCACCCGGGAGATGCTCGCGGCCGCCGAGCGCAAGGAGGACCTCGACGGGTCCCCGCGCGTCCGGCTGGGCAACCCGCAGGACTTCTTCGCCGCGGCCGAGGCGGAACTGCCCGCCCCGCCGGTGTGGGTGGGCGAGATGTACCTCGAGCTGCACCGCGGCACGCTGACCTCGCAGCACCGCGGCAAGCACGGTAACCGGCGCAGCGAGGCCCTGCTCCGCGAGGCCGAGCTGTGGGCGGCCACCGCGGCCGTCCGGCACGGCACCCCGTACCCGTACGACGCGCTCGAGCGGGCCTGGCAGGTCGTGCTCCTGCAGCAGTTCCACGACATCCTGCCCGGGACCTCGATCGCCTGGGTGCACGCGGAGGCGGAGCGCAACTACCAGCGGGTGGCCGCGGACCTGACCACGCTGATCGACACCTCCCTCGCCGTGCTCGGCGCTGGCGGCGACAGCCCGGTCGCCGCCAACGCCGGGCCGTACACCCATGACGGCGTAACCGGCCTGGGCATCGGTCCGGTGAGCGAGCCCGCCGTCGCGCGCCCGCGCCCCGACGGCGACCGGATCGTGCTCGCGGACGACCGGCTGCGCATCCAGGTCGACCGGCGCGGCACGCTCGTCTCCGTCGTCGACCGCGCCGCGGACCGCGAGCTGCTGCCCGCGGGACTCGCCGGCGGCGTCCTGCAGCTCTTCCGCGACACCCCGCGGGAGTGGGACGCGTGGGACATCGACGACGAGGACAAGCGCAGCGGGCGCGACCTCGTGGAGCCGGTGTCGGTCGACGTCGTCGACGACTCCGTCGTGGTCCGCCACGTGCTGGGGGGCACGACGATCGAGGCCACCATCCGGCTGGTGGACGGGCGCGTCGAGTACGGCTTCGAGATCGACTGGCACGAGTCGCAGAAGCTGCTCAAGCTCGCGTTCCCGCTCGACGTGCGGGCCGACCGGGCGACCTCGGAGATCCAGTTCGGGCACCTCCACCGCCCGATCCACCAGAACACCTCCTGGGACACGGCGCGGTTCGAGACCGTCGCCCATCGCTGGATCCACGTCGGCGAGCCCGGGTACGGCGTGGCCATCGCCAACAACGTGGTCTACGGCCACGACGTCCGGAGCGGCCAGGCCCCCGACGGCCGGCCGCTGACGACGGCGCGCCTGTCGCTCCTGCGGGCCCCGCGCTACCCCGACCCGTCCGCGGACCAGGGCCGCCACTCGTTCACCGTCAGCCTCCGGCCCGGCGGGATCCCGGAGGCGATCGCCGACGGGTACGCCCGGCAGCTGCCGCCGCGAGTCACCCGGGGCCGGCCGGCCGAGCCGCTGCTCGAGGTCACCGACCCGGCCGTCGTCGTCGAGAGCGTCAAGCTCGCCGAGGACCGATCCGGCGACCTCGTCGTGCGCCTCTACGAGGCACACGGCAACCGCTCCCGCGCGAGCGTGCGGACGTCGTTCGGCTGGAGCGGGGCCGTGGCCACCGACCTGCTCGAGCGCCCGGTGGCGGGCGACGCCGTCCGCCGGGTGCAGCCCGGCGCAGGGGCCGATCTGGAGCTGCGTCCCTTCGAGCTGCTGACCCTGCGGTTCCGTGACCCCCGACCCTGAGAGGAACCAACGCGTGCCCGTCGACGAGACGCAGCAGCCCCGCCCGGAGTACCCGCGGCCGCAGTTCCGCCGCGACCGGTGGCTGAACCTGAACGGCCGCTGGGGCTTCGAGATCGACCGCGGGGACAGCGGGCTCGACCGCGGCCTGCGGGACCGGCCGTTGGCCGCGGAGATCCTGGTGCCGTTCGCGCCCGAGAGCGCGCTGTCCGGGATCGACGAACAGGACTTCATGCGCGCCGTCTGGTACCGGCGCACGGTCACCGTCCCGCCGGAGTGGCGCGGCAGCCGGGTGCTGCTGCACTTCGGTGCGGTCGACCACGACACCACGGTCTGGGTGGACGGCGTCGAGGTCGGCCGGCACCGGGGAGGTTTCTCCGGCTTCACGTTCGACATCACCGACGTCGCCCGGCCGGGTGACGAGGTGCCGCTGGTGGTGCGGGCCCGGGACGAGCCGGACGCGATGCAGGCGCGCGGCAAGCAGTCCCGCGACTACGCCCCGCGGGCGGCGAAGTACCGGCGGACGACCGGGATCTGGCAGACGGTGTGGATGGAGCCCGTACCGCCGACCGCGATCCGGCGCCCCCGCATCACCCCCAACGTCGCAGGCCGGTCGCTCGACGTGGAGGTTCCGCTCTCGGCGAACCTCCGCGGCGGCGCCGTCCGCGTGACGGTGTCGGACGACGCGGGCGAGGTCGTCACCGGGGAGGTCCGCGCCGACCTCGACCTGGCGCCCCGGATGAGCCTCGCGCTGCCGCAGGAGCGGGTCCGCCACTGGTCGCCGACCGATCCCTTCCTCTACGACCTGCGCTTCGAGCTGCGGGACGGGGACGGGCACCCGGTCGACGAGGTCGTGTCGTACGCGGGCCTGCGGAGCGTCGCGATCACCGGCAAGGAGATCAGGCTCAACGGTGAGGTCGTCTTCCAGCGGCTGGTTCTCGACCAGGGCTGGTACCCGGACGGGCTGATGACCGCGCCGAGCGACGCCGACCTCGTCCGCGACATCGAGCTCGCCCTCGCGGCGGGCTTCAACGGTGCGCGCCTGCACCAGAAGGTCTTCGAGGAGCGGTTCCTGCACCACGCGGACCGCATGGGCTACCTCGTGTGGGGCGAGTTCGGCGACTGGGGGTGCAACACCGAGCAGGGCGAGACCACGAACCAGCAGCCCGACGCGTCGTACGTCCAGGAGTGGCTCGAGGTGCTGGAGCGCGACCACTCCCACCCCTCGATCGTCGGCTGGTGCCCGATGAACGAGACCTGGCAGGCCTACGGCGACCGCATCACCGCCCTGGACGACGTGATGCGCGGGATGTTCCTCGCCACCAAGGCGTCCGACACGTCGCGCCCGGTCCTGGACACGTCGGGCTACGCACACCGGGTCGCGGAGTCCGACGTCTTCGACAGCCACGACTACGAGCAGGACCCGCAGGTGTTCGCGGCGAACCACGCGCGCCTCGCCCAGGGCGACCCGTACGTGAACCGGTCCGACGGCACCGGCGAGTCGTGGTCGATCGCCTACCGCGGGCAGCCCTTCTTCGTCAGCGAGTTCGGCGGGATCTGGTGGAACCCCGACGAGGCAGGGCGCCCGCAGTCGGCGAGCGGGTCCTGGGGGTACGGGGACCGGGTGCGCGACCTCGAGGAGTTCTACGCCCGCTTCGAGGGGCTGGTCGCGGTGCTGCTCGACGACCCGGACATGTTCGGGTACTGCTACACGCAGCTGACGGACGTGTTCCAGGAGCAGAACGGCATCGTCCGGTTCGACCGTACGCACAAGCTCGACCTGGCGCGGATCCGCGCCGCCCAGGCGCGCCCGGCCGCGATCGAGCGGCGATGAGACCGAACGTCCTCGTCCTCTACGCGGACGACCTCGGCTGGGGCGACGTCGGGTGCTTCGGGGCCGACGACGTGGCCACCCCGCACCTCGACCGCCTGTGCGCGTCCGGCGCCCGGCTCCCGCAGTGGTACTCCAACTCGCCGGTCTGCTCGCCGTCCCGGGCGTCGTTGCTGACGGGGCGCTACCCCGCCCGTGCCGGTGTCGAGACGATCCTGGGCGGAGACCGCAGGACGCGCGGCCTGCCCCGTCAGGAGACGCTGGCGACGGCGCTGCGCCGCCGGGGCTACCGGACCGGGGTGTTCGGGAAGTGGCACCTCGGGGTGGACCACGAGTTCAGCCCGCTGAGGTACGGGTTCGACGAGAGCTTCGGTTTCCGCGCCGGCTGCGTGGACTACTACTCCCACATCTACTACTGGGGTGCGCACAACCCCGTCCACGACCTCTGGGACGGCGACCAGGAGGTGTGGCACAACGGCGACTACCTGACCACCGTGCTCGGGGAACGCGCCTCGGAGTTCGTCGCGCGGGACGACCCCCGGCCGTTCTTCTGCTACGTCCCCTTCAACGCGCCGCACTACCCGATGCACGCCCCGGCCGAGTACGTGGACCGGTTCACGCAGCTGCCCGACGGTCGCCGGATCACCGCGGCGATGGTCGCCGCGATGGACGACGCGATCGGCCGGATCCTCGACACCCTCGACGAGTGCGGCCTGCGCGAGGACACGTTCGTCTTCTTCTCCTCGGACAACGGGCCGTCGGCGGAGAGCCGGAACTGGCTCGACGGCGAGGAGGTCTCCTACGACGGCGGCTCCACCGGCGGGCTCCGCGGGACGAAGGGGTCCTTGTTCGAGGGCGGGATCCGGGTGCCGTCGCTGGTGTCGTGGCCGCGCAGGCTGGCCGCCGGGGTCGACGTCCCGGGCGTGGGCGTCATGATGGACCTGCTTCCCACGATCCTCGACGCCGTCGACGGCGGGCCGCCGGAACTCGACGACGTCGACGGCCGCTCGCTGCTGGCCGCCCTCGAGCGGCCGAGCGCCAAGGCCGACGACCGGGCGATCTTCTGGGCGCACGACGGCCAGTGGGCGGTCCGCCGAGGTCGGTTCAAGCGCGTTCACCACCCCCACGAGGGAATGACCCCGCCCGCCGTCCTGGACCGCGCGCTCTTCGACCTCGACGCGGACCCCGCGGAGACGACCGACGTCTCGGCGCGCTTCCCGGCGGCGGCCGAAGGCCTGGACGGTGAACTGGAGCAGTTCCGCCACCAGCACGAGAAGTGGGCCGGCACAGAGCGTTCCAGCCGTACGAGTGGCACATCCGTCCGATAGAGCGGGACGAGAGTGCCGTTCGTACGGCGGGTCAGGAGGGCAGCAGGTGCTGCTCCTCCGCGTGGTGGCAGGCGCTCGCGTGGTGGGCCCCTCCGCGGACCACCAGCGCAGGCTCCTCGGCCTCGCAGATCTCCGTCGCCTTCCAGCACCTCGTGCGGAACCGGCAGCCACTCGGTGGGTTCACCGGGCTCGGGACGTCGCCGGTGAGCCGGATGCGGGCGCGAGCGGCGCGCACGGCCGGGTCGGGCACCGGCACGGCCGACAGCAGCGCCTGCGTGTACGGGTGTGCCGGGCGGCCGTAGATCTCCTCCTCCGTGCCGATCTCCACGATCTTGCCGAGGTACATGACGGCGACCCGGTCGGACAGGTGGCGCACCACGGACAGGTCGTGGGCGATGAAGAGGTAGGAGAGGCCGAACTCGCGCTGCAGCTCGTCCAGCAGGTTCATCACCTGCGCCTGTATCGACACGTCGAGCGCCGACACGGGCTCGTCGCAGATGATGACCTCCGGTCGGAGCGCGAGCGCACGGGCGATCCCGATCCGCTGGCGCTGCCCGCCGGAGAACTGGTGCGGGTAGCGGTTGATGTGCTCGGGGTTCAACCCGACGACCTCGAGCAGCTCCTGCACCTTCCGGCGACGCTCGCCCTTGGGTGCGACACCCGCGTGGATGTCGAACGGCTCGCCGACGATGTCGCCCACGGTCATGCGGGGGTTCAGCGACGTGTACGGGTCCTGCAGCACGATCTGGACCGACCGGCGCAGCGCCTGCAGCTCCCGGCCCCGCTTGGCGAAGACGTCCTCCCCGTGGAACCGGACCCGGCCCGAGGTGGGCGGCTCCAGCCGCATCAGCACCTGCGCCAGTGTCGACTTGCCGCAGCCGGACTCGCCGACCACGCCGAGCGTCTCGCCCCCGTGCAGCGCGAACGACACGCCGTCGACGGCCCGCACGTGCCCCACCGTGCGCTTGACGACGATGCCGACCTGCACCGGGAAGTGCTTGACGAGGTCCTCGACCTCCAGGATCGGAGCGCCGTGCTGGTGGTTCGCTCGCTGTCGCTCGTTCATCGAGCCACCAGCTCCTCGGCGAACAGGCACGCCGACGACCGGCCGGACGGCAGCACCGCGAGCGGCGGCAGCTCGTCCGCGCAGCGCTCGACGGCCATCGGGCAGCGCGGGTGGAACGGGCAGCCGGGCGGGATCCGGGTGAGGCTCGGCGGCAGCCCGCGGATGGCCTTCAGGGTGGTGCCCTTCGTGTCGACGCGCGGGATCGACTCCAGCAGCGACCGGGTGTAGGGGTGGCACGGGTTGGCGTAGAGGGAGTGCACGTCCGCGCTCTCGACGATCCGGCCCGCGTACATCACGGCGATCCGGTCGGCCACCTCCGCGACCACGCCCAGGTCGTGCGTGATCAGGATCAGGCCCATGTGCCGCTCGGCCTGGATCTCGGCGAGCAGGTCCATGATCTGGGCCTGCACGGTGACGTCGAGGGCGGTGGTCGGCTCGTCGGCGATGAGGACGTCGGGGTCGAGCGCGAGCGACATCGCGATCATGACGCGCTGCCGCATGCCCCCGGAGAACTGGTGCGGGTGGTCGCGCACCCGCTGCCGCGCACCCGGGATGCCGACCATGTCCAGCAGCTCGACGGCGCGCTTCTCGGCGTCCCGCCGGCTCGTCCCGCGCCTGGTCCGCAGCTGCTCGCCGATCTGGAACCCGACCGTGAACACGGGGTTCAGCGCCGACAGCGCGTCCTGGAAGATCATCGCGATGTGCTCGCCGCGCAGTTCCCTGCGCCGGGCCGGGGTGGCGGTGAGCAGCTCCTCGCCGCGGTAGCGCACCGCGCCACCCGTGACGACGCCAGGCGGGCTCTCCAGGATCCCCATGACCGTGTTGGCCGTGACGCTCTTGCCGGAGCCGGATTCGCCGAGCACGGCGAGCGTCTCCCCGGCGTCCACGTGGTAGTCGACGCCGTTGAGCACGTGCGCCACGCCGTCGCGGGTGCGGAACTCGACGCGCAGGCCCTCCACCTCGAGCAACGGGTCGGACATCAGCGCCCCTTGGGGTCGAACGCGTCGCGCACCGCGTCGCCCAGCATCACGAAGGCGAGCACCGTGACGGCGAGGAACGCGGCCGGGAACAGGAGCAGGTGTGGAGCGACGCGGATGTAGTCGCGCGCCTCGCTGATCATCACGCCCCACGAGACGACGGGGTCGCGCAGGCCGATGCCGAGGAACGACAGCGTGGCCTCGACGCCGATGAAGGCGCCGAGCGCGATCGTGGCGTAGACCAGCACGGGGGCGAGGCAGTTGGGCAGCATGTGCCGCCAGATCACGCGCGCCGGGCCTGCGCCGAGCGCGCGGGCGGCGCGGACGTAGTCCTGGTCGCGGGCGGCGATGGCGGCCGAACGCGTGATCCGCATCGAGACCGGCCACGACAGGGCGGCCATCGTCAGCACCACGAGCGCGGTGATCCCGACGGCGCCCCCGCCGACGGCCTCGCGGAAGGACGAGAGGATCACGATCGCGCCGAGCACGAACGGCAGGCCGAAGACGACGTCCGTGAGCCGGGACACCAGCGTGTCGACCCAGCCCCCGTGGTAGCCGGCGATCATGCCGAGCGTGCCGCCGAGGAGCACGGTGAACGCCGTGGCGAGCACCCCGACGACGATCGACACCCGGGTGCCGTGGATCGTCCGGGCGTACACGTCCCGGCCGAGCAGGTCGTAGCCGAACCACGCCTGCGCCGACGGCGGTTGCCGGCTGCGGGCGAGGTCACCCGCGCTCGGGTCGACGGACGTGAACAGCTGCGGGAATGCCGCGAGCACCAGCAGGAACGCGATCAGCGTCACCGAGATCAGGAAGAGCGGGCGCCTGCGCAGGTCGTGCCAGGCGTCGGAGGCGAGGCTGCGCGCCCGGTCGGGGGCGCCGCCGCCGGCGCCCGACGAGCCGGGCTCCGCCACCGCGGTGCCCAGCACGCTGGGGTCAGACATAGCGGATCCTCGGGTCGAGAACGGCGTAGACCACGTCCACCAGCAGGTTCATCAGCAGGTAGACGATCACGAGCAGGACGACCACCCCGGTGACGGTGGCGCCCTCGCGCAGTGCGATGGAGCGGAAGATCAGACCGCCGATGCCGCGGATGTTGAAGATGCCCTCCGTCACGATCGCGCCGCTCATGAGCGATCCCAGGTCGACGCCGAGGAACGTGACGACCGGGATCAACGAGTTGCGCAGGAGGTGCACGCCGACCACCCGGCGCGGCTCGAGGCCCTTCGCGACCGCGGTCCGGACGTAGTCGGACCGCCGGTTCTCCGCGATGGAGGTGCGGGTGAGCCGGGCCACGTACGCCATCGACAGGCTGGCCAGCACGAAACCGGGCACGAGCAGCTCGCCGAACCCGGCATCGGCCGAGACCGTCGGCGAGATGATCCCGAGCCGCAGGCCGAGCACGGTCTGCAGCACGTACCCGGTGACGAACACCGGGATCGAGATCAGGAAGAGCGTCGAGACCAGCACGAGGTTGTCGAGGAAGCCGCCGGAGCGCAGGCCGGTGAGGACCCCGGCGAGCACCCCGATGGCGGCCTCGATCAGCAGCGCGACGATGGCCAGCCGCAGCGTGACCGGGTAGGCGGCCGCGATCAGCTCGCCGACCGACGTGCCCGAGAACGTCTGCCCGAAGTCCCCCTGCAGCAGGTTGCCGAGGTAGCGGAGGTACTGGACCACCACGTTCTCGTCGAGGTGGAACTCCTCCCGCATGCGCGTGACGTAGGCGTCCGGGCAGGCCCGCTCGCCGCACTTGCCGGCGAACGGGTCGCCCGGCAGGGCCCAGACGAGCAGGTAGATCAGGAACGTCGTGCCGACGAACACCGGGACGAGCTGGAGGAGCCGGCGGAGGATGTAGCGCGACACTCGGCTACTGCTCCGAGACGGTGACGCTCTCCAGGTCGAGCTCGCGGAACGGGGTCACCGTGACGTTCTGCAGCCGCTCCGACCAGCCGGCCTGGAACGACTGGAAGTACACCGGGATCGCCGGCATGTCCTGGATGATCAGGCGCTCGGCCTCCTGGTAGAGGGCGTTGCCCTCCTCCGCCGACGGGGCGGCGTCAGCGCGGGCGAGCAGCGCGTCGACCGCGGGGTTGGTGTACTCGCCGTCGTTGGTCGACCCGCCCGTGCGGTACAGCGGGTTCAGGAAGTTCTCGATCGACGGGTAGTCGGCCACCCAGCTGCTGCGGTAGATCTGCTTCATCTGCCTGGCGTTGATCGCCGAGCGGATCTCGCCGAACGTGGGCACCGGCACGAACGTGCACTGCACGCCGAGGGCGTTGCTGATGCTCACGCAGGTGGCCTGGATCCACTCGGCGTTGCCGGAGTCGGCGTTCGAGGTCAGCTCGATCGGGCCCTGGAACCCGGTGGCCTCGAACATCTTCCGCGCGCGATCCGGCTGGTACGTGCACAGGTCACCGCACTGGCCCGCCACCCGGCCGGGCACGTCGGGCGCGACGAGACCGTCCGCGGGAGGCCGGGTGCCGCCGAAGATCTGCTGGTTGACCGCTTCCCGGTCGATGGCCATCGAGATGGCCTTCCGCAGCTCCGGGTTCTGGTACCGCGGGTCGTAGAGCGGGAAGCCGAGGCGCTGGACGCCGAGGTAGGTCCGCGACACGCTGCGGTCGGCGAGGTCGGTCCGGTAGAGGTTGCCCGCGAGGCCGGACGGCGGGATGACCTCGATGAAGTCGAGGTTGTTCGCCACCACGTCGGCGTAGGCCGCCTCGGCGGACTCGTAGAAGCGGAACTCGATCCCGCTGACGCTCGGCTTCGGCGCGCCGGGCCACTGCTCGTAGCGCTCGACCATGATGTTCGCGCCCGGCTGCCGGGAGACGAAGCGGAACGGCCCGTTGCCGATCGGGTGGGCCTCGAACGCGGCCTTGTCGGTGAAGAACAGGTCCGGGAGCGGCGCGAACGCGCGGTAGCCCAGCATCGTCGGGAACACCGCGAACGGCGCGGACAGCGTGACCTCGAAGGTCCGGTCGTCCACCACCCGCAGGCCCGACATCTCCGGCGCGGCGGGCTGCGGCGCCGTCTGCGGGCCCGCGGTGCCGTCCGGGTCCTCGGTGTGCACCTGGTCGAAGCCCTGGATGTGGGAGAAGAAGGAGCCGTTCTGCTGCCCGTTGGGGGAGTACGCGGTGTAGTTCCAGGCCCGGACGAAGCTCTGCGCGGTGACGGGGGTGCCGTCGTGGAACGTCCAGCCGTCCTTCAGCCTGATCGTGTAGACCTGCGAGTCCGTGGTCTCGATCGACTCGGCCACCATGTTGGCGGGCTGCGCGGTCGTGGGGTCGTACTCGACCAGCGGGCTGAACAGCGCGTCGATGATCTTCCCGCCGCCGGTCTCGTTCGTGTTCCCGGGCACGAGCGGGTTCTCCGGCTCGGTGCCGTTCACGCTGATCGTGACGCCGCTCGCGCCCGCGGAGCCGCCCCCCGGCTCACCCCCGCCACCGCAGGCGGTGGTGATCAGGACGATGGACAGCGGTGCCGCCGCCCAGGCAGCTGCTCGTCGTGCGCGCATGGCCCCCCATATCCGCCGAACGGCGTACGCAGGTGGGGCGCCCGCCGTAGTTCCGGGTGATGTTGGAGCCGGACAGTAGCTGTCCGAATCGTGTCTGTTGACCACCGTCAGGTCACAAATGGGTTGCGCACCCACGGTTCGTCACGTTCGGCGGCGGCCCGCCGGCCCACGCCGCGCGCACGTAGAGTGCGATCGTGATGCCACCCCCTGCCCGGCGGAGGCTGCTGCTCGTGCACGCCCATCCCGACGACGAGACGCTCTCGACGGGCGGCACGATCGCGCGCTACGCGGCCGAGCCCGACACGGCCGTCACGCTCGTCACCTGCACGCTCGGGGAGCAGGGCGAGGTGATCCCCGCGGAGCTCGCCGAGCTCGCGCCCGAGCGGGGGGACCAGCTCGGCGGCTACCGCGCGGGCGAGCTCGCCGCCGCGTGCGCGGCGCTGGGCGTCACCGACCACCGCTACCTGGGCGGGATCGGCCGTTGGCGCGACTCGGGGATGGCACTGGCCGGGCACGGCGTGCGGGCGGCCATGCCGCAGCGGCTGCACCCGCGGGCCCTCGCCCGGCCGGAGGCGTTCGACGAGCAGGTCGAGCAGCTCGTGGCCGTGCTGGAGGAGGTCCGCCCGCAGGTCGTCGTCAGCTACGGCGCCGACGGCGGCTACGGGCACCCCGACCACGTGCGGGCCCACGCGATCACTGCCGCAGCCGTGCGGCGGGTACCCGCCCGGATGTTCTGCACGGTGGTCGGCCGGTCCACGCTCGACGCCGGGCTCGCGAAGCTGGCCGGCCGCGACGGCCTGCCGTTCCGGATGCCCGAGCCGGACGAGCTGCCCAGCGTGCCGGACGACGCGATCCGCGTGCGGGTCGACGTCGCGGCGCAGCGGGAGGCGAGGATCGCGGCGATGCGCGCGCACGCCACCCAGGTGGCGGTGTGGCCGGACGGCGAGGTCACGGCGTTCGCGGTGAGCAACCTCGTCGCACAGCCGCTCCTCGACGTCGAGGAGTACGTACCGCTCGGCGACGGCGCGCCGTCGGAGGACCTGTTCGGGGAGACCGGGGATGCCTGAGAAGACCGCGGACGACACCGCCGAGAACGTCCTGGCCCCGGACGAGCAGCGGCCGCTCGTGCCGGACCTCGTGCTGCTCGTGCTCCTCGTCGTCGACGGCCTGCTGCTCGGGGCGTTCGGGCTGATGTTCACCCCGCTCTACACGAACGGCATCCCCGTGCCGATGGGCGTCGTGCTGTCGGTGCTGGTGCTGCCGTGGCTGGTGCGCCAGGCCGGAGAGATCGACCCGCGGCCCGCCGTCGCGGGTGCGCCGCTCACGGCATGGGTGGTGGCCGTCGCCGTGCTGGGGCTGTTCGGGCCGGGCGGCGACTCCATGCTGCTGGCCAACTGGCAGTCCCTCGCCCTGGCGGTCGGCGGGATCGGCGCGGGCCTGTGGGGGCTGCGCGCGGTGATGGAGCGGGCATACCAGGAGCGGTCGGGTGGCTGAGGCCATCCCGGACCGGGTGATCGTCGCGATCCTCCGCCCGTTCGTCCGGGCCACCCGCCCCGTGCTCGACGGGCTGCGCGAGTCCGACCCGTTCGGCCTCCGCTCCCGGGCCGCATCGCACGAGGAGGCACCCGGCGAGGAACACGGGTTGCGGGACAAGGTGCTGGACGCGCTCGCCGCCGTCGAGGTGCCCGGCACGGCCAGGTGGGCGGCGATGGACGTGCCGGCCCGTACGCGCTGGTGGGTGCGCCGGGTCGGCCGGTTCACCACGCTGATCGCCGCCGTGCCCGGGCTGGGCGGGGCGCTCGCCAACCGGCTGCCCGTCTCGAAGGCCGTCGGTGCCGCCGGGCAGGGCCTGCTGCTGGTGGCCATCGCGGGCGAGCACGGTGTCCGGGACGAGGACGAGCTGGTCAACCTGCTCGGCTCGGTCCTCTTCCGGCGGGAGCTCGCCGTGTCGGCCGCCACCGGCTCCGAGGACGCGGCCGCCGACGCCCGGGCGGCCGAGCTCACCGGCGACCTGGCGAAGCCGGCGACCGCCCCCACCCTCGGCCGGGTGGCGCGGGCGGTGTGGCGGCTGGGCCGCGTGCTCCTCGCCGTCGAGGACGAGCTCGACAAGCGCCCGCACGGCAACTTCCTGCACGAGGGCCTCGGCATGCTCCCCGTGGTCGGGGCGGTCGGGAAGTACCTCGGCGAATGGTCAGGCCTGAAGAGGGCGGCGCGGGAGGCGGAGAAACGCCTCGCAGTTCCCGGTCGGTGACGCGTGGCGTTTCGGCCGGCGCACCGGTTGTGAGGCGCTCGCGCCCCGTCGACGGGTCGCGTGGGCCGAGAAGGGGGGCGTCAGCGCCTGCCTTCGACCAGGGTGGGCCCACCGGGCCTCCGGTGGCGCCGCGCATTGTGCGGGTCGGCCCACGCCCCGTCGACGGTGTGCGTCGGCGGAGACGGGGGCGCCGGCGCAGGTGGGGTGCGTGGGCACGTCAGGTGGGAGGCACCAGGTAGCGGTAGCGGTGGTGCTCGACGTAGCCGAGGCGGTCGTAGAGCGCCCGGGCCCCGCCGTTCTGCAGGGCCACCTGCAGCACCGCCCACCGGGCGCCGCGCTCGCGTCCCCAGGCCCCGGCGGCGGCGAGCAGGGTGGTGGCGTGGCCGCGGCGGCGGGCGGCGGGCACGACCTCGAGCGTCGAGATGTGCACGTGGTCGGCCACCAGCGCGGCCCGCACCTGTCCGAGCACGGCCCCGTCCTCGTCGCGCAGCAGGCCGAAGGCGGTGTCGGGGGCGCCGGCGAGGACCCGATCCTGGGCCGGCGTGGGTGGGCCGCCGACGGCGAGCCGCCACCACTCGGCGGACGGGCGGGGCGGCAGCTCGATGCGCAGGCGCGGTGGGAGATCGGCGTCCGCAACCGGCGCCACCAGCACAGACACCTCCGCACCCTTCGCGTGTGCGGCGTTCAGCACCCAGCCCTCGGCGGCCACGGCCCGGTCCCACGGCGAGCCGACGGGCACCTGGACCCGGGCCGGGGCGTCGTGTTCGCGGGCGAAGCGGCACACCTCGTGCAGGGCGGCGGCGATCGGCAGGCCCGGGTCGCCGATCGCGAGCGCCGCATTGGCCCGTCCCGTGTAACCGCTCGCGGCGCGCAGTCGCCACTGCCCGAGGGGCCGTTCCACCTGGGCAGGCCAGGCGTCGGCGCACAGCCCTTCCAGCCGGACGACCGCGGCGAGCGGGGCGCGGCGCGGTGGCGCGGGCGGCACGGCCCGCACCGCGACGACGGCAGAGCGTTCGACGCGGACCGGCCCGCGCCGCGTCCGCACGACCACGACACCCGCGCCGTCGGCGGCGAGCTCACCGACGGCGTCGGTGAGGAGCGGCCGCCCGTCGCGGGTGCCGACGCGGTGCCGCAGCGCCACCCTGGCGCCGACCAGCTCGTCGGGGATCTCCACGACACCATCGTCCGCCCGCCTACGACGGGATTCACACCCGCCCCGGCTCCCGGGACGGGTGGAGCGCGAGACATACTGTGCGACGTACCTGCTCGCCCGCGTGGAGGACCACCCGTGACGTATGTGATCGCCGAGCCCTGCGTCGACCTGCTCGACAAGGCGTGCATCGAGGAATGTCCGGTGGACTGCATCTACGAGGGCGGCCGGATGCTCTACATCCACCCGGACGAGTGCGTCGACTGCGGCGCGTGCGAGCCGGTCTGCCCCGTCGAGGCGATCTACTACGAGGACGACGTGCCCGAGCAGTGGGCCGCCTACACCAAGGCCAACGTCGACTTCTTCGACGAGCTGGGCTCGCCCGGTGGCGCGTCGAAGGTCGGCAAGGTCAACCGGGACGTCGAGCCGGCCCTGAGCCTGCCGCCCCAGCAGCACGACGAGTGAGAACCGCGCTCCCCGACTTCCCCTGGGACAGCCTCGCCGAGGACAAGGCGCTCGCCGCGGCGCATCCCGGCGGGATCGTGGACCTCTCGGTCGGCACCCCCGTCGATCCGGTCCCGGCCGTGGTGCGGGCGGCGCTCGCCGGCCCGGCGGCCGACGTCCCCGGCTACCCGACGACGCACGGGCCGTCGTCGCTGCGGGAGGCGATCGCCGCCTCGCTGGCCCGGCGGTACGGCGTCAGGGTCGACCCGGTCCCGGTGCTGCCGACCATCGGGTCGAAGGAGCTCGTCGCCTGGCTGCCCACGCTCCTCGGGCTCGGCGCCGAGCACACTGTGGTGATCCCCGAGCTGGCCTACCCCACCTACGAGGTCGGGGTGCGGCTCGCCGGCGCGCAGTTCGTCCGCTCCGACTCCACCACCGCGCTCGGCCCGCGCCGCGTGGCGCTGGTGTGGCTGAACTCGCCGTCGAACCCGACCGGGCGGGTGTTGCCGGTCGAGCACCTGCGCAAGGTCGTCGACTGGGCCCGTGAGCGCGGCGCGATCATCGCGTCGGACGAGTGCTACCTCCCGCTGTCCGACGGTGCCCGCTCGGTGCTGCACCCGGACGTCTGCGGCGGTTCCCACGACGGCCTGCTCGCCGTCCACTCGATGTCGAAGTCCTCCAGCCTCGCCGGCTACCGCGCCGGGTTCGTCACGGGCGACCCGCGGCTCGTCGCCGATCTCCTGGAGGTGCGCAAGCACGCCGGGATGATGGTGCCCCGCCCGGTGCAGGCGGCGATGGAGGCGGCCGCCTCCGACGACGCGCACGTCGCCGAGCAGTCCCGCGTCTACGCCCGCCGCCGGGCCCGGCTGCGCGCCGCGATGGAGGCGGCCGGCTACCGGATCGACCACTCCGAGGCCGGCCTCTACCTCTGGGCCACCGCGAGCGAGCCCTGCCGGGTGACGGTCCGGCGGCTCGCCGGGGCCGGGATCCTGGTGGCGCCGGGCGACTTCTACGGCCCGGCGGGTGCCCAGCACGTCCGGGTGGCGCTCACGGCCACGGACGAGCGGATCGAGGCGGCTGTGGAGCGCCTGAAGTCCTGACGCCCCCCGGGCGTCAGGAAAGCCACTTTCATGACGCCAGGCGTCAGCAAAGCCACTTTGCTGGCACCCCTCAGTTCGCGTGCAGCGCCTCGTTCAGCGCGATGCCCCCTCCCGCGCGGGGAAGGGCCTCCACCGCCCCCGTGACCGAGTTGCGGCGCAGCAGCAGGCCGTTGCGGCCGGAGAGGACGCGGGCCGGCGTCGTGTTCCCGTCCGGCAACGTCACCTTGGTGCCCGCGGTGACGTAGAGGCCCGCCTCCACCACGCAGTCGTCGCCGAGGGATATCCCGATGCCGGCGTTGGCGCCGATCAGGCACCGCTCGCCCACGGTGATCACCTCCTTGCCGCCGCCGGAGAGCGTCCCCATGATCGACGCGCCGCCGCCGACGTCGGACCCGTCCCCGACGACGACGCCCGCGGAGATGCGCCCCTCGACCATCGACGCGCCGAGCGTGCCGGCGTTGTAGTTCACGAAGCCCTCGTGCATCACCGTGGTGCCGGCGGCCAGGTGGGCGCCGAGCCGGACGCGGTCCGCGTCGGCGATGCGGACGCCCTCGGGCAGCACGTAGTCGACCATCCGGGGGAACTTGTCGACGCCGTACACGGCCAGCGGGCCGCGGGTGCGCAGCCGGGCGCGGGTGAGCTCGAAGCCCGGCACGGGGCAGGGCCCCTGGCTGGTCCACACGACGTTGGCGAGCACGCCGAAGATGCCGTTCAGGTTCGCCTCGCGCGGGGCGACCAGGCGGTGGCTCAGCAGGTGCAGGCGCAGGTAGGCGTCCTGGGCGTCGGCGGGCGGGTCGGCGAGGGACGCGATCGCGGTGCGCACGACGGTGGTGCGCACGCCGCGGGCCTCGTCGGTGGACACCAGCGGCTCCAGGTCCGCCGTGACGTCCGGTGCGTCGGGTCCGAGAGCCGGGGCGGGGTACCAGGTGTCCAGGACGGTGCCATCGGCGGCGATGGTGGCCAGCCCGGTGCCGGAGGCCCCCGCGATGCGAAGTGCGCTGCTCACGACCCCACGCTAACGAGGCTGCACGCGCGCCCGGTGAGGGGCCCCGGGGCGCCGCACACACCGGGTCAGGGCGGCACACACGCCCGGCGTGTTGTGCCGTCCCCATCCGATGTGTGCTGTGCCAGTAGCGTCGGGGTCGTGCCGCACCTCGACCTCCTCGCCGACCCCGTCGACCTCTGCGCCGCGCTCGTCGACGTGCCCAGCGTCTCGGGGGAGGAGGGCGAGCTCGCCTCCGCGCTCGAGGCCGCCCTGCGCGCGCAGGCCCCGCACCTGCGGGTGCAGCGGTCCGGCCACGCGGTGCTGGCCCGCACCGAGCTGGGCCGGGACAAGCGGGTGCTGCTCGCCGGGCACATCGACACCGTGCCGATCGCGGGCAACGTCCCGAGCCGCCGCGACGGGGGCCTGCTCCACGGGTGCGGCAGCTCGGACATGAAGGCGGGCGACGCGGTGTTCGCCCACCTGGCGGCCGCGTTGGACGACCCGCGCCACGACCTCACGTTCGTCTTCTACGACTGCGAGGAGGTGGAGGCGGTGCGCAACGGGCTCGGCCGGATCGAGCGCGAGCACCGCGACTGGCTCGCCGCCGACCTCGCGATCCTCGGCGAGCCGACGAACGGCGCGGTCGAGGCAGGCTGCCAGGGCACGCTGCGCGTGGACGTCGCGGTCCGCGGGCGGCGGGCCCACTCCGCGCGCTCGTGGCTGGGGGACAACGCCGTGCACAAGGCCGAGGCGGTGCTGCGCCGGCTCGCCACCTACGCGGCGCGGGAAGTCGAGATCGACGGCTGCCGTTACCGGGAGGGCCTGCAGGCCGTGCGGATCGCGGGCGGGGTGGCCGGCAACGTGGTGCCCGACGAGTGCGTGGTCACCGTCAACTTCCGGTTCGCGCCCGACCGGGACGCGGCGGCGGCCGAGAAGCACGTGCGCGAGGTGTTCGACGGTTTCGAGGTCACGCTGACCGACCTCTCGCCGGGTGCGCTGCCCGGTCTCGGCGAGCCCGCGGCGCAGGAGTTCCTCGCCGCGACCGGCGCCGAACCCACCGCCAAGCTGGGCTGGACCGACGTGGCGCGGTTCGCCGCACTCGGCATCCCGGCGTTGAACTACGGCCCGGGCGACCCGAACCTCGCCCACACCCGGGACGAGCACGTCGACCCGCGCCTGATCACCGAGGCGGTGGACGTCCTCCGCCGTTTCCTTGCCTGACACGAGGCCTCATTACCCTGACCGCCATGAGCACGGACGGGGTTCGACGCCCCGAGGAGAAGCAGCGCGGCCCGGTGGTGCTGCGCCGCGAGCGGCGCAACGAACCCACCACCACCGACCAGCGGCTGCTCGACTCGCGCGGCCCGAGCGACTGGGTGCACACCGACCCGTGGCGGGTGATGCGCATCCAGGCCGAGTTCGTCGAGGGCTTCGGGATGCTCGCGGAGCTGCCCCGCGCCGTCACCGTGTTCGGCTCGGCGCGTACGCGGCGCGACCACGTGGAGTACGCGCAGGGCCGGGCGCTGGGCACCGCGCTGGCCGAGGCCGGGTTCGCGGTGATCACCGGCGGCGGCCCCGGCGCGATGGAGGCCGCCAACATGGGATGCTCCGACGCGGGTGGGCTCTCCGTGGGCCTGGGAATCGAGCTGCCGTTCGAGCAGGGCCTCAACGACTGGGTCGACCT
This sequence comes from Pseudonocardia adelaidensis, assembly GCF_039543345.1. Classification (NCBI taxonomy): domain Bacteria; kingdom Bacillati; phylum Actinomycetota; class Actinomycetes; order Pseudonocardiales; family Pseudonocardiaceae; genus Pseudonocardia; species Pseudonocardia adelaidensis. The sequence goes on from NZ_BAABJO010000013.1 coordinate 142,290, forward strand.
GGGCATCAACTTCCGCTACTTCTTCGCCCGCAAGACCATGTTCGTGAAGTACTCGCAGGCGTTCGTCTGCCTGCCCGGCGGCTTCGGCACGCTCGACGAGCTGTTCGAGGCGCTCACCCTGGTGCAGACGAAGAAGGTCACCAAGTTTCCGGTGGTGCTGCTGGGCCGGGACTACTGGGGCGGGCTCTACGACTGGATCGCGAACACCGTGCTCGGCGCCGGCAAGATCGGCGAGAAGGACCTCGCGCTGCTGCACCTCACCGACGACGTCGACGACGCGGTGAAGATCGTGCAGGAGGCCTGGCGGGCCTGGGAGGAGGCACATTGAGCCGACCGCTGGCGGTCTGCGTGTACTGCGGTTCCATCGAGGGGCTGCCCGAGAGCTACCTGCGGCTCGCGACCGACGTGGGCACCGAGATCGCGGCGCGCGGGTGGCAGCTCGTATCCGGCGGCGGTCGCGCGGCGATGATGGGGATGGTGGGCCGGGCGGCCCGGGCGGGCGGTGCGCGCACCACCGGGGTGATCCCGCAGGCGCTCGTCGACCTGGAGTGGGCCGACCACGAGTCCGACGAGCTGCTCGTCGTCGAGACGATGCGCGAGCGCAAGGCGCTCATGGAGGCCCACGCCGACGCGTTCCTCGCCCTGCCCGGCGGGGTGGGCACCTGCGAGGAGCTGTTCGAGGTGTGGACCGCGGGCTACCTGCGCATGCACAGCAAGCCGGTGGTGCTGCTCGACGCGGACGGGCACTACGCGGGGCTGCTGGACTGGGTGCGTGGGCTGGGCGAGCGGGGGTTCGTGCGCCCGGAGGCGATCGCGCGGCTCGTGGTCGCCACCGACGTCTCCGAGGCCCTCGACGCGTGCGCCAAGCCCGTGGACCCCTGACCCGCGGCTCGCACGCGCGTCCGGGTACCCGAGGGGCCGGACGGCGGTCCCGCCCCGTCCCCGACCGCCCGGGAGGAGAAGCCCGTGGACCCGGTGATCGAGGACTGGTTCGCCCGGCGGACGTGGCAGGACCCCCGCTGGAGCGTCGAGGAGCTGGTGGCCGCCAAGTCGGGCCGTCGGGTGGCGGTGGTGTTGCCGGCACTGGACGAGGAGGCCACGGTCGGTGTGATCGTCGCCGCGATCCTGCCGCTGGCCCGCGGGCCCGCCCCGCTGGTCGACGAGCTCGTGGTCGTCGACTCCGGATCGACCGACCGCACGGTCGAGGTCGCCGCCACCGCCGGTGCGCGGGTCGTGCTGCGCACCGACGTCCTGCCCGAGCTCCCGCCCCGGCCGGGCAAGGGCGAGGTGCTGTGGCGCTCGCTGGCGGCCACGACGGGCGACGTCGTCTGCTACCTCGACTCCGACCTGGTCGACTTCGATCCCGGCTTCGTGCCGGCGCTGCTCGGCCCGCTGCTCACCGAACCCGGCGTGGCACTGGTGAAGGGCTTCTACCGGCGTCCGCTGCGCCTGGAGACCGCGGAGGCCGACTCCGGGGGCGGCCGGGTCACCGAGTTGCTCGTGCGGCCGCTGCTCGCCGCGTTGCGGCCCCAGCTCTCCGGGATCGTGCAGCCGCTCGGCGGTGAGTACGCCGGCACCCGGGACCTGCTGGAGTCCGTCCCGTTCGCGCCGGGGTACGGGGTGGAGATCGGGCTGTTGCTCGACACGCACACCCGGCTCGGCCTCGACGGGCTCGCCCAGGTGAACCTCGGCGTGCGCAAGCACCGCAACCGGTCGCTGCTGCAGCTGGGGGTGATGGCCCGGCAGATCCTCTCGGCGGCGCTCGCCCGCTGCGACGTGCCCGATTCGGGGGTAGCGCTCACGCAGTTCGTGCAGGTGGACGGGGAGTGGCTGCCGTCGGCCACCACGCTGGACGGCCCTGATCGACCCCCGATCCGTGCGCTGACCGGCCGTACGTGATGGGATCGGCGAGGTGGGGACCGCGCTGATCTACCTCCTGGTCGTCGTGGCGGTCGGGGCCGCGCTGTTCGGGCTCGCCGCCCTCGTGTTCGGGCGGGGTGAGGAGCTGGCGCCACTGCCGCCGGGCGCCACGCCGACCCGTCTGCCTGCGGGCGAGGTCGACGGCGACGACGTGCGCGAGCTGCGCTTCCAGCAGGCCCTGCGCGGCTATCGGATGGACGAGGTGGACTGGGTGCTCGCCCGGCTCGCCGACCAGCTGGACCGGACGGGCGCGCAGCGCGACGGGCTGCTCGCCAGGGTGGCGGAGCTGGAGTCGGCGCTCGCGTCGACCACCGGCGGTGCCGGGGTGCCGGCAGAAGGCGAGCGATGACGCGCGTCGAGATCACGGTGCCGGTGGAGGTCGCGGCGCCCGCCGAGGTGGTCTGGCAGCGGGTCACCGACTGGGCGGGTCAGGGGGAGTGGATGCTCGGCACCCGGGTCCGGCCGACGAGCGGAGGCGACGGGAGGCGGCTCGGGGCCACCCTGGAGGCGGTCACCGGCGTCGGCCCGCTCGTCGTGACCGACCGCATGGAGATCGTCGAGTGGACGCCGCCGCGCCGCTGCGTGGTGCGGCACGTCGGGCGGCTGGTACGCGGCGAGGGCGTGTTCGAGGTGCTGCCGCTCGGCCCGCAGCGCGCCCGGTTCGTGTGGTCGGAGCTGCTCGACCTCCCGCTCGGCCCGCTGGGGGCGCTCGGCTGGCCGCTGCTGCGGCCTGCCGTCCGGGCCGGGCTCGTGATCTCACTGCGCCGGCTGGAGCGTCGGTGCGAGGCGGTATACCGATCCGGTGCCTAACCCCATCACCGATGGTCGAGCCCGCTGCGGCTGGGCCGGCTCCGCGCCCGAGTACGTCGCGTACCACGACGAGGAGTGGGGACGCCCGCTGCGCGGCGTCACGGCGATGTTCGAGCGCCTGAGCCTCGAAGCCTTCCAGTCCGGGCTGTCCTGGCTGGTCATCCTGCGCAAGCGCCCGGCGTTCCGCGCCGCGTTCGCCGGGTTCGACCCGGCCGCGGTGGCCGCCTTCGACCACTCCGACGTGGAGCGGCTGCTCGGCGACGCCGGGATCGTCCGCAACCGGGCGAAGATCGAGGCCACGATCCACAACGCGGGCCGGGTGCTCGCGCTCGAGCAGCCGCTTGACGAGCTGCTCTGGTCGTTCGCTCCCGACCCTGCCACGCGCACGCGGCCCGCCACGCTCGCCGACGTCCCGGCCACCAGCCCGGAGTCGGTGGCGATGGCCCGCGCGCTCAAGCGGCAGGGGATGCGGTTCGTCGGGCCCACCACCTGCTACGCGCTGATGCAGGCCGCGGGGCTGGTGGACGATCACGTCGCCGACTGCTGGCGGGCAGCAACGCCGTGATTGCGGAACGTGATCGACCCTGCTGGTTGATCGCTCCGGTTGCACCCCCATCCGTCGGATGAGGAAAGATGTTCCCAGCATCCTCGCCGCGCGCTACGCCCGCGCAGCGGCAACGAACCCCGCGATGCCAACGGCTCTGGCCACTAACGACGACGGAGGAGGCAGGAGATGGCGGCGATGAAGCCCCGGACCGGTGATGGTCCCCTGGAGGTGACCAAGGAGGGTCGGGGCATCGTGATGCGCGTCCCCCTCGAGGGTGGCGGCCGCCTGGTCGTCGAGATGTCGGCGGAGGAAGCCAGCGACCTCGGCGACGCTCTCAAGGCCGCCTCCGGCTGAGCGCACGCGCCCCGCATCCGGGGCTCCCGGTTCCGGCGAACGGCACCGGCGGAGGGCACCCGCCCTCCGTCGGTGCCGTTCGCAGTTCCGGAGACCCGCGCCGGCCGATCGAGCTAGAGAGCGCTCTCCGCAGGCTCGCGCAGCGGCTCGACCTGCGTTCCGGCCGCCGGGCCGAGCGTCACGAGCTCGATCGCCACGTTCCCGCACACGCAGCGGCGGTACCGCACCCATCCCTGTGAGGTGTGGTGCGTGGACAGCACCCTGGCCTCGTCACTGGGCCACCCGCACCGCGTGCACAGCATGCCCGCGCCCTCCCTCCGTAATAACCGTCGCTGTTTGGGAGCTTACACGGCGAGCCTGTGGTAGTAATAGCCCAATGGACTTCATCGGTTACCGCAGCGACGCCCTCGGCGCCGCGGTCGACCTGGTGAACGCGGTGATCGAGGACCCGGAGGGCCGGGTGCCCGACCAGCTTCGAGGGGTGTTGGTCGCGCACTCGTACCGCGCGCTCGACGCCCCGGACAGCATCGAGCCCGCGCTGCGGGCGTGGAGCCGCAGGCTGCGCACCGTCTTCGACGCCACGAGCGACGCCGACGCCGCCGCCGCGGTCAACGCCCTGCTCGTGGACGTGCGGATCGAGCCGCACGTCACGAACCACGCCGGCGAGGGCTGGCACCTGCACTACACGCCGCCGGAGGCCGGCCTCGTCGACCGCATCCGGGCCACCACCGCGTTCGCGCTGGCCATGCTCGTGTCCGAGTACGGCGTCAGCCGTCACGGCCGCTGCGCGGCCGACGGCTGCGCCAAGGTGTTCGCCGACACCTCCCGCAACGCAGCACGCCGCTACTGCTCGTCCGCCTGCGCGAACCGCTCCGCGGTGGCCGCCCACCGGGCGCGCGTCAAGGCCAGGGCTCAAGCCGCTGCCAGCGCCCGGTAGATCTCCACGGTCCGGGCGGCCGCCCGCCGCCAGCTGAACTCCCGCTCCGCCCGCTCCCGGCCGGCCGCACCCATGGCGGCGGCGCGCCCGGGGTCGGCGAGCAGCGCGTTCACGGCGGCGGCGAGAGCGGAGCGGAAGGCGTCCACCTCGTGCTCGTCGAAGTGGGCGAGGAGGCCGGTCTCGCCGTCGGCGACGACCTCCGGGATCCCGCCCACGTCGGAGGCCACCACGGCGGTGCCGCAGGCCATCGCCTCGAGGTTGACGATGCCGAGCGGCTCGTAGACCGACGGGCAGACGAACACGGTGGCGGCGGACAGGATCTGGCGCACGGCCGTGGTGGGCAGCATGCCGCGCACCCACACCACCCCGGACCGGGCGGCGTCGAGCTCGGCGACGGCGGCCTCGGTCTCAGCGGCGATCTCCGGCGTGTCCGGTGCACCGGCGCACAGGACGATCTGCGCGTGGTGGTCGATGTGGTGGGCGGCCGCGATCAGGTGCGAGAGCCCCTTCTGCCGGGTGATCCGGCCGACGAACACCACGCTCGGCCGGTCCGGGTCGACGCCAGCGGCCTGCGCGGCGTCGCGGGCGGGATCCGGGTGGTAGAAGGCGGTGTCGATCCCGTTGTGCACGACGTGGACGCGGTCGGCGTCCAGGGCGGGGTAGCACTCCAGGACGTCCTGCCGCATGCCCGCGCTCACCGCGATCACGGCGTCGGCCGCCTCGTACGCGGTGCGCTCCACCCACGACGACAGCCGGTACCCGCCGCCGAGCTGCTCGGCCTTCCACGGCCTGCGCGGTTCGAGCGAGTGCGCGGTGACGACGTGCGGCACCCCGTGCAGGACCTTCGCGAGGTGGCCCGCCATGTTGGCGTACCAGGTGTGGGAGTGGGCGATGTCGACGCCGCCGAGCGCGGCCACCATCGACAGGTCCGCGCCGAGCGTCTGCAGCGCCGGGTTCGCGTGGTCGAGCGACATCGGCGGCTGGTGGGCGTAGGTGTCGGGCGCCGACCGCGGCTCGCCGAAGCAGTGCACGTCGACGTCCACGAGCTCGCGCAGCGCGGGCGCCAGGTGTTCGACGTGCACACCGGCCCCGCCGTAGACGTCCGGGGGATACTCGCGGGTGAGCAGGCCGATGCGCACGCGCGAACGGTAAGGCATCGGCCGCCGCCCCGCGGGGGGTGCGGATCCAGGCGTAACCCGGCGTTCCCCTGGCCCGGCACGGTTTTGGGGCACTAGTGTTCGGTTCGTGACGACGCTGCCGGTAGGTCCGGCCCGGATCGGGGCGACGCCATGACAGGGGCGCGGATGTCGCCCGCATCACCGCTGGCGCTGGGGGCGAACGTCCTCGGGGTGGTGCTCGCAGGCGGTGAGGGCAAGCGGCTCTGGCCGCTCACGGCCGACCGCGCGAAGCCGGCCGTGCCGTTCGGCGGGAACTACCGCCTCGTCGACTTCGTGCTGTCCAACCTGGTCAACGCCGGGATGCACCGCATCTGCGTGCTCACGCAGTACAAGTCCCACTCGCTGGACCGGCACATCTCCACCACATGGCGGCTGTCCAACGTGTTGGGGCAGTACATCACCACGGTCCCGGCCCAGCAGCGGCTCGGCAGGCGCTGGTACACCGGCAGCGCGGACGCGATCTTCCAGAGCCTCAACCTCGTCTACGACGAGGGGCCCGACTACATCGCCGTGTTCGGCGCCGACCACGTCTACCGGATGGACCCGGGCCAGATGATCGCCCGGCACATCGAGAGCGGCGCGGGCGTCACCGTGGCCGGCATCCGGGTGCCGCGCACCGAGGCCAAGGCGTTCGGTGTGATCAACTCCGAGCCGGGCGGCAGGATCATCGACTTCCTGGAGAAGCCGTCCGACCCGCCGTCGGTGCCCGACGACCCGGACGTCACCTTCGCCTCGATGGGCAACTACGTCTTCACCACCGAGGTGCTGCTCGAGGCGTTGCGGGCCGACGCCGAGGACGGCGACTCCGACCACGACATGGGCGGCGACATCATCCCGCGGCTCGTCGCGCAGGGCGACGCGGCCGTGTACGACTTCGCCGACAACGTCGTGCCCGGCGCCACCGACCGCGACGCGGGCTACTGGCGCGACGTCGGCACGATCGACGCGTACTACGAGGCCCACACGGATCTCGTGTCCGTGCACCCGATCTTCAACCTGTACAACCAGCGCTGGCCCATCCGCACCGCGATGGCCCCGCTGCCGCCCGCCAAGTTCGTGGAGGGCGGCATCGCCCAGGACTCGATCGTCGGCGCCGGCACGATCATCTCCGGCGCCATCGTGCGCCGATCGGTGATCAGCCCGAACGTGCGCGTCGAAGCCGGGGCCGAGGTGTCCGACTCCGTGGTGCTGCCCGGCACCAGGGTGGGCCGCGGCGCGATCGTCCGCGGCGCGATCCTCGACAAGAACGTGGTGATCCCCGACGGCGCGCTGGTCGGCGTCGACCTGGGCCTCGACCGCGCGCGCTACACGGTCAGCCAGGGTGGCGTGGTGGTGCTGGGGAAGGGCGCCACGGCGCTCTGAGCGACCTGGGGCTTGCCGAACCGCCGCTGCGGCCGGGCGATCACGGGGTGACGATCGGCTGCGCTGCTGCGACCCCGATCCGGCAACACCGCTCTGGGTGCGGCTCAGGTCACGCTTTCGCTGATCATGGAGCCGGGCGGGCTGAACCCGCCTTCAGCGCGGCCAGCAGGCCGTCGCCCAGCGGGAGCAGGACCGGCACCAGGCGGTCGTCCTCGCGGACCATCCGGCTCACCTCGCGCAGGCCCGCCGTGCTCGGGTCCGACGCGTCCGGGTCCACCACGCCCGCGCCGAGCGCACCGGCGAAGACCACGATCCCGCCGTCGCGCAGGAGGCGCACGGCCTCCTCGAGGTAGCGCGGGTAGTCGGCCGGGCCGGCGTCGACGAACACCATGTCGTAGACCGCGTCGGTGAGGCGGGGCAGCACCTCGAGGGCCATCCCGTTGATGAGACGCAGGTTGGCCGGTCCGTAGCCTGCGGCGAGGAACACGCCGCGGGCGGCGCGCTGGAGCTCGGGGTCGATGTCGATCGAGGTGAGGGTGCCGTCGGGCGCCATGCCGCGCAGCAGCCACAGCCCGCTGACGCCGGTTCCGGTGCCGATCTCCACCACGGCGCGCGCCCCGATCGTGGCGGCGAGGAACCGCAGGCCGGCGCCCGCATCCGGCTCGACGGGGACACAGCCGGAGCGTTCGGCGCCCGCCCGTGCGGAAGCGAGCACGTCGTCCTCGGCGAGGTAGGATCCGACGTGGTCGCGCAGCGCCCACAGATCGGTGGCGACGTCCGGCACCCACATGAGGCGGAAGGCTACTTGGCCCGTTCTATCAGGCTCCTCTCAGCCGGTTCTCACCACTGTTTCACGGGCATCGGGCACCGTATGTGTCAGGCGGTCGGGGTCGTCGGCCGTGGGAGCATCGGGAACACAGAGGTCCGGCGCTCCGTTGGCCAGAGGCACGACCCGCCGCAGGAGGTGCGACCCGACGATGAGCGAAGGCTCAGCCACACTGCCGAGCAGCACGTTGCTGCCCGGTGAGGAGGCCGGCTGGACCCCACCGAGCTGGGACGACGTGGTGCGCGAACACGCGGACCGCGTGTACCGCCTCGCCTACCGGCTCACCGGCAACCCGCACGACGCCGAGGACCTCACCCAGGAGACGTTCGTCCGGGTGTTCCGCTCCCTCGCCTCCTACAAGCCCGGCACGTTCGAGGGCTGGCTGCACCGCATCACCACGAACCTGTTCCTGGACATGGTGCGCAGGCGCTCCCGCATCCGCATGGAGGCGCTCCCCGAGGACACCGACCGGCTCCCCGGCAGCGGGCCGCAGCCCGAGCAGGTGTTCTCCGACACCCACCTCGACCCCCAGCTGCAGGCCGCGCTCGACGAGCTGCCGCCGGAGTTCCGGGCCGCGGTCGTGCTGTGCGACGTCGAGGGTCTGTCCTACGAGGAGATCGGCGCGACGCTCGGCGTGAAGCTGGGTACGGTGAGGAGCAGGATCCACCGCGGCCGGGCCGCCCTGCGCAGCGCGCTGGAGCGTCGCCGGGCAGCGGAGGTCCGCGGGGCGGAGCTCGAGGAGGTACACGGGTGAGTTCAGGGCGTTGGCGCATCTCGGTGACCACCCCGGACTGGGGCCACGATCACCTGTCGTCCGACGCCATCGTCGCGTACGTCGACGACGAGCTCGCCGCCGGCCCGCACCTGCGGGCCACCCAGCACCTCGCGCAGTGCCCGGAATGCGCCGCCCAGGTCGTCGCCCAGGGGCAGGCCCGTTCCGCGCTGCGCACGGCGGACTGTCCCAGCCTGCCGTCCTCCCTGCTGTCGAGCCTGCGCTCGATCCCCCAGCACACCGACCTCCCGGCGCCGCCCGCCGGGCTCGCGGTCACGCCCGACGGCCAGTTCGTCTCGGTGCTGCGTCCCGAGCGCCCCCGTCGGGGAGGCACGCGCGCCGACGCCGACGCGCGCGCGCCGCAGGACCGCACGCACCGCAGGATGTGGCTCGGCACCGGTGTCGCCGTGTCCGGCCTCGCCGCCGGCGCCATCGCCTTCGCCGCGCCCGCGGCCGTGTCCGGCTCGGCCGCACCGGTCCCGGGAGAGCCGGAGATGCCCGGCCGTCCGATCCTCGGCGGCGCGGCCACCCCGGTCGACGCGCGCCTGCGGCTCGCCCCCGCCCCGCAGCCCGCGGCGGCCACCAGCGTGCCGCCGTCGGCAGCGCCCACCTCGGTCCCGCCGGTCGACGGCCACCAGCCCCGCTGAGTTACCCGAACTTCACCGCCGCTGAGGCAGGCTGAGGGGGTCCGGTCCGCAGAGCCCAGGAGTCCGCCGAGGGATGAGCGATCCCAACACCCCCGCCGAGCCGAGCTCGGCGGAGCGAGGAGACGGCACCGAGGGCCCTGGCGAGGACCGCACGGTCGAGCTCCCACAGCAGTCCGACGCCGAGCCGCCGCGCCTGGGGCCGCGGCCACTGGAGCGGCCCACCGTCGATCCCGCTGCCGCCGCGGTCTTCGGCCGGCCAGGTGGTGTCGAGGGTGGGTTCGCCGCCCAGCGCAACGGCGCCGCCAAGCCCGGCGGCGCTGCGCAGTCCACCACGCTCGTCGCCCCGCCGCCTGCCGCTCTCGCCAGCGCGTTCGGCCGCCCCGACCCGTCGGCCCCGTCGCTGCAGCGCCCGCAGGAGAACGGCTCCGGCACCGGCGCGGCGCCGGAGGATGCGTTCTGGAACGAGGGCGCGGAGCGCGACCCGTGGCGCGACCCGGAGAGCCCCGCCGCGCTGGGCCCGCCCGCGGGCTCCGCGGGACGCACCAGCGAGCCCGTGCGCGGCGAAGGCGCCCGGCTCAGCCTGCGCGAAGTGCTCTTCGGGCGCCGGGTCGAGCCGCGCGCGCTCGCGCTGCTCGCCGTGGTCGCGCTGCTCGTCGGGGCTGCCGGGGGCATGGTCGGCCGCTTCACGGCGGAGGGCGCCGCGGGCCTCACCGATCCGGACCCCACGATCACCCAGACGGTGCCGGGCCGGGAACGGCCGCCCGGCTCGGTCGCCGACATCGCGGCTCGCACCGTGCCCGCCGTCGTCTCGTTCGAGGTCCGGGTGGGCGACGAGGGCGGCACCGGTTCCGGCGTGGTCATCGACCCGTCCGGCTACGTGCTCACGAACAACCACGTGGTGGCGCCCGCTGCCGAGGTCACCGGCGCCCAGATCGAGGCGATCTTCCACGACGGCACGCGCGCCGCGGCGCAGATCGTGGGCCGCGACCCGAAGACCGACCTCGCCGTCGTGAAGGTGGAGGTCGCCAACCCGGTGGTCGCCACGTTCGGGTCATCGGCAGGGCTCGTCGTCGGCGACGGGGTGATCGCCATCGGCTCACCGCTGGGCCTGGTCGGCACCGTCACCGAGGGCATCGTCAGCGCGGTCGACCGCCCGGTGCGCCTCGACGGGTCCGGCACCGACACCAACGCGGTGATCGACGCGATCCAGACCGACGCGGCGATCAATCCGGGCAACTCCGGCGGCCCGCTCGTCGACTCCACGGGCGCCGTGGTCGGGATCAACACCGCGATCCGCAGCATCGGGATGGGCGAGGGCGGCTCGATCGGCCTCGGCTTCGCCATCCCCATCGACGACGCCCGCGGCATCGCGGAGGAGCTGATCCGCACCGGCACCGTCACCCACGCCGAGATCGGCGTCAACGCCCGCTCCGTCAGCGACGGCACCACCGACGGCGCCCAGGTGCAGAACGTCCAGCAGGGTGGGGCCGCGGAGGCGGCGGGCATCCTCGAGGGCGACGTGATCACCCGCCTGGCCGGGAGGCCGATCGCGGGTGCCGACGAGCTCGTCGTCGCCTACCGGGAGCACAACCCCGGTGACACCGTGGAGGTCCAGCTGATCCGCGAGGGCCGTCCGCTCACGGTGTCGGTCGTACTGGGCTCGGATTAGCCGCCGCTTCGACGTAGGCTGGCACCGTGTTCGACAGCGTCGGCTGGGGCGAGATCCTCGTGTTGATCGTGGCCGGCTTGTTCATCCTCGGCCCCGAGCGGCTGCCGTCGGCGGCGGCATGGGCCGGCAAGGCCATCAGGCAGGTCCGCGAGTACGCCACCGGAGCCCGCGAGCAGCTGCGCGGCGAGCTCGGCCCGGAGTTCGACGAGCTGCGCAAGCCGCTCGAGGAGCTGCGCGGCCTGCGCAGCTTCAACCCGCGCACGGCCGTCACGCGCACCCTCTTCGACGACGACCCGCCCAAGCCGAACGGCTACGCCCCCAAGCCGAACCCACCGGCGGCGCCGCCCGCGCCGGAGCGGCTGGCGAGGAACGAGATCCCCCCGGTCGACCCGGACGCCACGTAACCTGCGCCGGCCCACTCAGGCCCTGGCGGGGCGGCGGGTGTGCCAGTCCGTCGCCTGCTGGAACGCGTGGGCCGCGGCCAGCACCGCGTTGTCGGCGTGGCGCGGGCCGACGATCTGCAGCCCCACCGGCAGGCGTGCGCCGTCGCTCCGCGCGGCCGCGAACCCGCACGGCACGCTCACGGCGGGCTGCTGGGTCATGTTGAACGGGTAGGTGAACGGCGTCCACGTCGTCCACCGCTCGTGCGGCCAGCCGCTGGGCACCTCGACCCCGGCCTCGAAGGCCGGGATCGGCAGTGTCGGGGTGAGCAGCAGGTCGAAGCGGGTGTGGAACTCGCCCATTCGGGTGCCGAGATCGTTGCGCACGGCCATCGCCGTGAGGTAGTCCAGCGCGGACGCCCGCGCGCCCTGCTCGCTGACGGCGACGAGCCCCGGGTCCATCAGCGCGCGCTGCTCTGGCCCGAGGTGCTCGATCGACTTCGCCGCGCCGCTGAACCACAGCGTCTCGAACGCCTCGATCGGGTCGGTGAAGCCCGGGTCCGCCTCCTCGATGTGGGCGCCGAGCTCGCCGAACACCCGCACCGCCGCCGCGAACGCAGCGGCGACGTCGGGGTGCACGTCGACGTAGCCGAGCGTGGGGCTGACCGCGATCCGCAGCCCGGCCACACCGGTGCCGAGCGCGGCGACCGCGCCGGCGGTGGGGGCGAGCGCCCACGGGTCGCGGGGATCGGCGCCGGACAGCACGTCGAGCAGCAGCGCGGCGTCGGCGGCGGTACGCGTCATCGGGCCGACGTGGGCGAGCGGGCCGAACGGGCTGGGCGGGTAGTGCGGCACGCGCCCGTAGGTGGGCTTGAGCGCGGTGGTGCCGGTGAAGGCCGCCGGGATGCGCACGGAACCGCCGCCGTCGGTACCGAGGCTCAGCGGCCCCATCCCGAGGAGCACGGCCGCCGCGCTGCCGCCGGACGAGCCGCCTGCCGTGCGCGTGGGGTCCCACGGGTTGCGCGTGACGCCGGTGAGCGGGTTGTCCGTGACCCCCTTCCAGCCCAGCTCCGGCGTGGTGGTCTTGCCGAGCAGCACGGCGCCCTGCTCGCGCACGCGCGCGACGTGCGGGCCGTCGACGTCCCACGACCCGCTCGGGTCCACGGTGCGCGAGCCGCGGAGGGTGGGCCAGCCGCGGGTGAGCAGGATGTCCTTGATGGACATGGGCACGCCGTCCAGCACCCCGGCCGGCTCACCCCGCCGCCAGCGTTCCTCGGACTCCTTGGCGGCGCCGAGCGCAGCGTCCGCGTCCACCAGGCAGAACGCGTTGACCTCGGGGTCGTGGCGGCGGATCCGCTGCAGCGCCGCCTCCGTGGCCTCGATGGGCGACAGCTCGCCGGTGCGGTAGCCCGCGAGCAGTTGGGTCGCCGTCAGTTCTGCGGCAGCCAGGTCGGCGGTCACGCCCCACCTCCGGTCGTCACGTAGCCCAACGTCTTGTCCACGACGTTGTGCAGTTCCTCGCCCGCCCGGTAGCGGGCGAGGTTGTCGCTGAACACCTCCACCAATGCCTGCCGCCAGCCGATCAGGTCACCGGACATGTGCGGCGAGACGATCACGCCGGGCTGGGTCCACAGCGGCGAGTCGGCGGGAAGGGGTTCGTGGGCGAAGACGTCCAGGGCCGCGCCCGCGATCCGCCCGTCGCGCAGCGCGTCGACGAGATCGGGCTCGACGACGAGCGCTCCCCGGCCCACGTTGATCACCCGGGCCGACGGGCGGAGCCGGGCGAGCGCGGTGGCGTCGAGCATTCCGCGGGTGGCGTCGGTGAGCGGCGCGGCGAGGACGAGCCAGTCGGCGCCGGGCAGCAGTGCGGGCAGGCCGTCGAAGTCGCGGCGCCCGACCAGTTGCACGGCCATCCCGACGGCGCCCAGGAGCCCCGCGATCGCGCGCCCGATCGGGCCCCCGCCCACGACGACGGCGCGGCGCCCGGCGATCGGCTCGGTCTCGCGATGGTGCCACTCGCGGCGCGCTTGGGCGGCGACCGTGCCGGGGAGGTCCTTGGCCATCGCGAGCACCAGCCCGAGCACGTACTCGGCCATGGGCCGGTCGAACACGCCGCGGGAGTTGGTCAGCGTGACGTCGGACTCGAGCAGCCCCGGGAAGGTGAGCCGGTCGACGCCCGCGCTCGCGGTGTGCACCCAGCGCAGGGAGTCGGCGGCGGGCCATGCGTCGCGCACGGCGTCGGAGAGGAAGTCCCAGACGAGCAGCACCTCGGCGCCGGGCAGCGCCTCGGCGAGCGAGGAGGCATCGGACGCGAACCGCATGCCGTCGAGTGCGAGGCCGGGCGGTCGATCGTCACCGTGCAGCACCGCGATCGTCGGGACGGGCCGCTGACCAGCGGAAACGGGCAATTCGGAGGGACCTTCCCGAACAGGGGGCGAGGATTGACACGCTAGGAAGCCCTCGTACTATTGTCAACAATCCGCGGCGCCGCGGTAACCCCTCTGACGCCGGGAGCGGCCTCATGTCGAAGTTCCTCCGCATCAGCCTCGCCCGCCGCGGCGTGTCCTGTGTGGCTGAGCTGCTGGAGAAGGAGGCACCGCGCACCACCGCGGCGGTGTGGCGTGCCCTCGAGCGCGGCCCCCTGGAAGGCGACGCGCAGCACGCCAAGTACGCCCGCAACGAGGTGTACACGATCGTGCCCCGCTTCGCGGAGATCGGCCGCGAGAACCCCACGGTCACGCCGATCCCCGGGGACGTCGTGCTGTTCGACTTCGGGGGCGGCATGCTCGACACCGCCTTCAAGGCCGACCAGGGGATCGACGCGGACGCGGGTGGGATCGACCTCGCGATCTTCTACGGCCGCAACAACCTGCTGATCAACGGGGACGTCGGCTGGGTGCCGGGCAACGTCTACGCCTCGATCACGGAGGGCCTCGACGTCATGGCCGAGGCCTGCCACGACGTCTGGCGATCCGGCAGCGTCGGCGAGCGCCTGGTGTACGAGCGGCTCGGTTAGCTGCCGTGCCCACCGAGCTCTCGGTCGGTCTCACCGAACCGGACCACCAGCAGGGGATCGGGGTCGTCGCCCCGTTCGACTTCGCCCTCGACCGCGAGCTGTGGCGATGGGCGCCCGAGGACGTGTCGCTCTACCTCACGCGGCTGCCGTTCTTCACCACGCCGGTCACCGTCGAGATGGCGGTGGCCTGCGGCGACCGCCGCGCCGTCCGCCGTGCCACCCGGGACGTGCTCACCCCCCAACCCGGCGTGGTCATCTACGCGTGCACGTCGGGGAGCTTCGTGGAGGGCGCCACCGGCGAGGAGGTGCTGCGCCGCACGATGGAGGACGCGGGCGCCCCGGTCGCGTGCACCACGTCGGGCGCGTTGATCGCCGCGCTGCGCGTGCTCGGCGTCTCGCGGCTGGCGATCGCCACGCCGTACGTCGAACCGGTCACCCGCCGCCTGGTCGCCTACCTCGCCGAACACGGTGTCAGCACGGTGTCGAGCGAGGGCCTCGGCCTGCTCGGCAACATCTGGCGGGTCACGTACTCGGAGGTCGTGGAGATCGTCCGCGCCGCCGACAACCCCGCCGCAGAAGCCCTGTTCATCAGCTGCACGAACGTCCCCACCTACGACCTCATCGAGCCGCTCGAGCAGGCGCTCGGCAAGCCGGTGCTCACCGCCAACCAGGTCACCATGTGGGCCGCTCTCCGCGCCATGGGCCGCGATGCGGTCGGCGGGGGGAGCCTGCTCGCCAGTCACGACCGCCTCGCCCCGGGAGCCGCATGACCACCCCCACCGTCGGAATCCTCTACCCCGGCTACTCCGCGGAGGACGACTACCCGCTCGCCGAATCGCTGCTCGGCGGCCCGCGGCTGCCGCTGGTGCACACCCTCATGCGCGAGGACGCGCACCGCGTCGACGCGCTGCTCGACATCGGCGGCGACGACGTGCTGGCCGACGGCGTCCGCACACTCGGCCCCTCGCTGGACTCCGTGGTCTGGGCCTGCACGAGCGGGAGCTTCGTCTTCGGCTGGGACGGCGCAACGGCCCAGGTCGAGGCGCTGGGCGCGGTGGCGGGCGTGCCGGCGTCGAGCACGTCGTTCGCGTTCGTCGACGCCTGCGCGCGGCTGGGCGTCACCCGGGTCGCGGTGGGTGCGACGTACCCCGACGACGTCGCCGAGCGGTTCGTCGCCTTCCTCGGCACCGCCGGGATCGAGGTGCTGTCGCTCTCGGCGAAGGGGATCATCACCGCCGCCGAGGTCGGCACCCTGCCGGCCGACGCCGTGCTGGAGTTCGCTGCGGCGGCCGACCACGCCGACGCGCAGGCGGTGCTGCTGCCCGACACCGCGCTGCACACGATCGGCCTGCTCGACGAGCTGGACGCCCGCGTCGGCAAGCCGGTGCTCACGGCCAACCAGGTGAGCATCTGGCAGGGGCTGCGCCTCGCGGGCGCGGACACCCCGCGTGCCGGCTTCGGCGCGCTGTTCGCCGGTTGATCGAGGAGATCACGTGGACCTCAGCGAGATGGAGCCGGTCGAGCGACGATCCACGGCCGCGATCGTCGCCGACCGGATCCGCACGGCGATCATGCGAGGCACGTTCCCGCCCGGCACCCAGCTCGGCGAGGTCGAGCTCGCCAGCGCCCTCGGGGTGAGCCGTGGCCCGCTGCGGGAGGCCATGCAACACCTCGTGGCCGAGGGGTTGTTGCGCAGCGAGCGCCACCGCGGGCTGTTCGTGCGCGAGCTGGGTGCGGCCGACGTGCGCGACGTCTACACCGCCCGTACCGCGATCGAGCGCGCGGCCGGCCTGCTGCTGCTCGCGGGCGACCGGTCGGCCGCGGCCGAGCGCCTGACCGCCGCGCTGGCCCGGATGGAGGCCGCCGCCGACGACCCCGTCGCGCTCGCCGACGCCGACCACGCGTTCCACGCGGAGTTCGTGGCCGCGTCGGGCAGCCCGCGGTTGCGCCGGATGGCCGAGACGTTGCTCGTCGAGACCCGGATGTGCCTCGCCGCACTGCAGGAGACCCTCCCACCTGCCGCCGCGCTGATCGCCGAGCACCGCGAGCTGCGTGACGCGGTGCGCGACGGCGACGCCGAGCGGATGGCCGCCGTGCTCGAGGCGCACATGGCCGACGCGGTGGAGCGGATCCTCGTCCCCGGCACGTCACCCGCACCCGCCGTGCCCGCCTGAGGCTCGCCGCGGGCGATCCGGGAGGGCACGATCTGTGGGTATGACCGCTCCGACCGTGCTCAGTTTCCTCGTCGACGGGGCCATGACCGGCCAGTTCTCCGGCCGCGACCACGGGGCGGGCGTCTCCGTGATCCTCGTCGACACCGACCGCCCCGGCGCCGGCCCGCGCCTGCACCAGCACCCGTACGACGAGACCTTCGTGATGCACGGCGGCGAGGCTGAGTTCACGGTCGCGGGCGAGCGGTTGACCGCCCGGGCCGGCCAGGTCGTCGTGGTGCCGCCGTGGACCCCGCACAAGTTCGTGAACACCGGTACCGACCGCCTGGTGATGACGAACATCCACGCGAACGACGAGGTCGTGACGGAGTGGCTCGAGTAGCGCGTTCCCAGCCCTTGCCCCGGACCCGCCCCGCATGCTTCCATCGAGCAGGATTGTCGACAATCAGACAACGCTCAAGGAGTTGGCATGGCCCGTTTGTCCCCGGCGCTCAAGCAGGCGACGCCCGTGCAGGTCGCCCGCGGCGAGGGTGTGCACGTGTACGACCTCGACGGTCGCCGCTACCTCGACTTCACCGCCGGGATCGGTGTCACGAGCACCGGGCACTGCCACCCCCGGGTCGTCGCGGCCGCCCAGGAGCAGGTGGCCACGCTCATCCACGGCCAGTACACGACCGTCATGCACCAGCCACTGCTGCGGCTGGCCGAGCGGCTGGGCGACGTGCTGCCCACGGGCCTGGACAGCGTGTTCTTCATGAACTCCGGGAGCGAGGCCGTCGAGGCGTCGGTGCGGCTCGCCCGCCAGGCCACCGGCCGTCCGCTGGTCGTCGCGTTCGACGGCGGCTTCCACGGCCGCACGATGGGCGCCGCGGCGCTCACCACGTCCGGCGCGAAGATCCGGGCCGGCATCGGGCCGCTGATGGGCGGCGTCGCGTTCGCACCGTTCCCGTACGCGTTCCGCTACGGCTGGAGCGAGGACGAGACCGTCGCGTTCTGCCTGCGTGAGCTGGACCGGCTGCTCGTCACGGCGGCACCCGCCGCCGACGTCGCCGCGTTCGTCATCGAGCCGGTGCTGGGCGAGGGCGGGTACGTGCCCACCCCGCCCGCGTTCCTCGCCGGGCTCCGCGAGCGGGCCGACGCCCACGGCATCCTGCTGATCGCCGACGAGGTGCAGACCGGGTTCGGGCGCACCGGGAAGTTCTGGGGCCACCAGCACGCCGACGGCGCCACCCCGGACATCCTGATCACGGCGAAGGGCCTCGCGAGCGGGTTCCCGCTGTCGGGCATCGCAGCCAGTGAGGAGCTGATGACCAAGGCGTGGCCGGGGTCGCAGGGCGGCACCTACGGCGGCAACGCGGTGGCCTGCGCGGCCGCGCTCGCCACCCTCGACGTCATCGATGGGGAGGGACTCGTCGCCAACGCAGCTGAGCAGGGCCTGCGCCTGCGCGACGGCCTGCAGAAGGTGGCCGCCGACCACCCGGCGATCGCCGACGTCCGCGGGATCGGCCTGATGGTGGGCAACGAGTTCTGCACGGCCGACGGCGCGCCCGACGCCGCGGCGGCCACCCGGGCCCACGCGGCTGCGGCGGAGAAGGGCCTGCTCCTGCTCACCTGCGGCCCGCACGGCAACGTGGTGCGGATGATCCCGCCGCTGATCGTCACGGCCGAGCAGGTGGACGAGGCGGTCGCGATCTGGGCCGAGGCCGTCCGCTCCTGAGCCGAGGGGTGCGGCCAGGCGGTGTCCGCGGGACACGGGCTAGCGTCATCCGCATGTGCGACGGTGGCGGTGGGGCGGAGGCCTTCGCGAGCGTTCCGCGGAGCGCGGAAGGGGCCGCGGTCGACCCGATCGCGCTGGAACCCGTCGACGAGGTGCGGGTCACCACGCTCGTCGACAACGTCTTCGACGGGCTGCTCACCGGCGACGACCGCGTCAGCCGGGCAGACTTCGGGAACGCGCGGGTCACCGCGGCGCAGTTCGAGGGCGGGAGCACCGACGCCGGGCTGCGCGCCGAGCACGGGTTCGCCGCGCTCGTCACCGTCCGCCGGGGCGCGAGCACGACCACGTTGCTGTTCGACACCGGCCTCACGCCCGACGGCATGGTCGTCAACGCCGACCGGCTGGGCGTCGACCTGTCCGACGTACAGGGCGTCGTGCTCAGCCACGGGCACTTCGACCACGCAGGCGGCCTGGCGGGGTTGGCCGACCGGCGCCACCGGGCCATGCCGATGGTGCTGCACCCGGTGGCCTGGACGCGCAGGCGGCTCGCCCTGCCGAGGCGCGAGGTGTTCGAGCTCCCGACGCTCTCCAAGCGCGCTCTGGAGGGCGAGGGGTTCGAGGTGATCGAGCGGCGCGAGCCGTCGCTGCTGGTGGACGGCAGCGTGCTGATCACCGGTGAGGTCGACCGCACCACCGAGTTCGAGCGCGGGATGCCGCCGCCGCACCAGGCCTGGACCGGCTCCGGGTGGGAGCACGACCCGCTCGTGCAGGACGACCAGGCGCTCGTCGTCCATGTCCGGGGCCGCGGGCTCGTCGTGCTCACCGGCTGCGGGCACGCCGGCGCGATCAACATCGTGCGCCACGCCCAGCGGCTGACCGGTGTCGACCGGTTGTGCGCGCTGCTGGGTGGGCTGCACCTGTCCGGCCCGGCGTTCGAGCCCGTGATCCCGCCGACCGTCTCGGCGCTCACCGAGCTGGCCCCGACGATGGTTGTGCCGGCCCACTGCACCGGCTGGCGCGCGCAGCACGCGCTCGCCGCCGCGCTGCCGGACGCATGGCTCCCCGGCAGCAGCGGCAGCACCTACCGCGTCGCGGCATAGCGCCTGGGCCGCTACTTGCGCACCGGGGAGATGTTCAGGCTCATCCCCGCGAGCCCGCGGGAGCGCACCGTGAGCTTCTCGGCCACGGCGCGCAGGGCCGTGGCCGCCGGGCTCTCCGGCTCCGACAGGACGATCGGGGTGCCGGCGTCGCCGCACTCGCGCAGCCGGGGCTCCAGCGGCACCTGGCCGAGCAGCGGCACGGGCGCGCCGACCGCCCTGGTGAGGGAGTCGGACACCGTCTGCCCGCCGCCGGCACCGAACACCTCCATGCGGGTGCCGTCGGGAAGCTCCATCCAGGACATGTTCTCCACGACGCCGGCGAGGCGCTGGCGCGTCTGGAGGGCGATCGAGCCGGCCCGTTCGGCGACCTCGGCGGCGGCCGTCTGGGGGGTGGTGACGACCAGCAGCTCGGCGTTCGGCACGAGCTGCGCGGTGGAGATCGCGATGTCACCGGTGCCGGGGGGCAGGTCGAGCAGCAGGACGTCGAGGTCGCCCCAGAAGACGTCGGCGAGGAACTGCTGCAGCGCCCGGTGCAGCATCGGTCCGCGCCAGACGACGGCGTCGTTGCCCGGCGTGAACATGCCGATCGAGATGACCTTCACGCCGTGCGCCTGCGGCGGCATGATCATGTCGTCGACCTTGGTGGGCCGGTCGGCCGTGCCGAGCATGCGCGGCACCGAGTGGCCGTAGATGTCGGCATCCACCACGCCGACCTTCAGGCCCTTGGCCGCCATCGCCGCGGCGAGGTTGACGGTGACCGACGACTTGCCGACCCCACCCTTGCCCGAGGCCACGCAGTAGACGCGGGTGAGCGAGCCCGGCTGGGCGAACGGGATGACCGGGTCGGCCGAGTCGCCCCGGAGGCTTCGGCGCAGCTCGTGGCGCTGCTCGTCGCTCATGACGTCGAGCTGGACCTCGACCGCGGTGACGCCCGAGACCTTCGAGACGGCCTCGGTGACCCGGGAGGTGATCGTCTCGCGCATCGGGCAACCGGCGACCGTGAGGTACACGCCGACGCACGTCCGGCCCTCCGGCGTGATGTCGACGCCCTTCACCATGCCCAGGTCGGTGATCGGCTTGTGGATCTCGGGGTCGTCGACGGTGGCGAGCGCGGCCCGCACGGCCTGCTCGAGGGTGCTGGTGCTCTCGGTGGTGGACATCAGGGGTTCCGCTGGACCTTCCATCGACGGCGCGACGCTGCTGGGCGCGGAATCCGCGCCCCTTTCGTCCACTGTACGTCCGTGCCCTCGTCGGTCCGGCTCCGTAGCATCATTGGCCGTGACGGACCCCGCGGCCAGAACGCACAGCCAGAGGAACGGCGGACCGCGGTCGAGCCCCACCCGTGACCAGCTGGCGGCATGGCGCGCGTTCCTGCGGGCCCACGCGTCCATCACGCGGGCGCTGGAGGTCGAGCTCCTCGCCGAACAGGACCTCCCGCTCGCCTCCTACGACGTGCTCGTGCAGCTGGCCGAGGCGCCCGACCGGCGGCTGCGGATGACCGAGCTCGCCGACGCCGTGCTGCTGTCCCGTTCGGGCGTCACCCGGCTGGTCGACCGGCTGGAGAAGGGTGGGCTGGTGGCCCGCTGCCCCGTCGAGAACGACGGGCGCGGGGTCGCCGCCCGCCTCACCGACGCCGGGCTCGACCGGCTGCGCACCGCGTCGCGCACCCACCTGCGCGGCGTCGCACACCACTTCGTCAACCGGCTCGACGAGGCCGACCTGCGGGTGCTGGAACGGATCAGCCGCCGCCTCGCCGGCGACTGACACCCGCGGTCTTCACCCGGTCGGTGGCCACCGGCGTCTGGTCGCCGCCGAGCCGGTCGCAGAGCTTGTCGAGCTCCCCGCGCAGGTAGTCCCGGGTGGCGACCTCGCCGAGCGCGATGCGCAGCGCGGCGAGCTCCCGGGCGAGGTACTCGGTGTCGGCCTTGGTGCGCTCCGCGCGGGCCCGGTCCTCCTCGAGCGACACCCGGTCGCGGTCGTCCTGCCGGTTCTGGGCGAGCAGGATCAGCGGCGCCGCATAGGCGGCCTGGGTGGAGAAGGCCAGGTTGAGCAGGATGAACGGGTAGGGGTCCCAGCGGCCCGACCACGCCACGAGGTTCAGCGCGATCCACACCGCGACCACCACGGTCTGCACGGCGAGGAACCGCCCGGTGCCCAGGAACCTGGCGATCCGTTCCGAGAGCCGGGCGAACCAGTCGGGGTCGATCTCGAACCGGGCACGCCCGAGGAGCGGCTGGTCCAGCCGACGGTTCGTGGTGATCTCAGGCATTGCTCATCGCCTCCGCTCCGCCCGGGCGGCAGGCCCAGGCCGTCGCCGCCCGGCTTCCGCTGTGGTGCCGTCGCGCACCAACCCCGGTGCTCGCACACGAACTGCAGTTGGTGTGCGAGCGCCGATGTTGGTGTGTGACGCTCCTGGTCGGCCTCATCTGTCGGCCTCGACCGGATCGGGCTCCGTCAGGCGGTCGCGCCAGTCCGGGGGGAGCAGGTGGTCGAGCACGTCGTCCACCGTGACCGCACCGATGAGGTGGTCCTCCGCGTCCACGACGGGGCCGGCCACCAGGTTGTACGCGGCGAAGTAGCGGGTGACCTCGCCGAGCGTGGCGTCCGGCGACAGTCGCGCCAGCTCGGCGTCGACGACGCCGGCCACCAGCTCGAACGGCGCCGCCCGCAGCAGCCGCTGGGCGTGTGCGCACCCGAGGTAGCGCCCCGTCGGGGTCTCGGTGGGCGGCCGGCAGACGAACACCATGCTCGCCAGCGCGGGCGGGATGTCCGGGTTGCGGATGCGGGCGAGCGCCTCGGCGACGGTGGCGTCCGGCCGCAGGATGATCGGCTCGGGGGTCATGAGGCCGCCCGCGGTGTGTGGCGAGTAGCTCATCAGGCGCCGCACCGGCTCCGACTCCTCGGGCTGCATCAGCGCGAGCAGCGCGTCGGACTCGGCGTCGGGTAGCTCGTGCAGCAGGTCGGCCGCGTCGTCCGGCGACATGGCCTCGAGGACGTCCGCCGCGCGCTCGGGGGACAGGTGCGCGAGCAACGCGCGTTGGTCGGACTCGGACAGCTCCTCGAAGACGTCGGCGAGCCGCTCGTCGTCGAGCCCGTCGACCACCTCGTGCTGGCGCTTCTCCGGCAGCTCCGACAGCGCGGCCGCGACGTCGGCGGGGCGCATCGACTCGAACACCGCGAGCAGGCCCTCGGTGCCCTGGCGGTCGGTCAGCGAGAGCCCCGTGACGGCGCGCCACGGCAGCACCTGCACCGGCTCGCGCCTGCCGAGCCGGTGGCGGCGGACGCGCACGGCGAGGCGCGCGACCACCCAGTCCCGGGAGCGGGTCGGCTCGATCGCGGCGTCGACGACCACGGCCTCCTCGCCGCCCTCGACGAGCCGGACGCGCGCGTCGAGCATCTGGCCGACCAGCAGCGCCTCGTTCGGGCGCTGCGCGAAGCCGCGCAGGCTGACCGAGCCCGTGGCGAGGGTGACGGCGCCCGGGTCGATCGCGGTGACCCGCAACATGGGCACGAAGATGCGGCGCCGGGTGGCGAGATCCACCACGACGCCGAGCACCCGCGGCGGGTGCGTGTCGACGCGCAGCGTCGCGACGAGGTCGCGGACCTTGCCGATCCGCTCCCCGTCGGGCCCGAACACGGTGAGGCCGACCAGGCGCGCGACGAAGACCCGGTCGATGCCCATGGCCGGAAGCCTAGGCTCCGCGGCCCGTCGCTCCAGGTTGGACGAACGGCCCGTTCGTGCGCACCTGTCGGGCGAGGGTGCCGTTCGTCCGACCGGAGATCACCTGAGAGACCAGTCACCTGGGGCTTGCGTGCGACGTCGGGCGTGTCAGCATCGGCGCAATCCGACGCCCACTCGACGCCACACTCGACGAGGAGAGTCGCCGAAGTGACCACGACCCAGCTCCGCGCCCGCCGATCCTGCCTCGCCGTGCCGGGGTCGAGCCAGAAGTTCATCGACAAGGCCCGCACGCTGAACGCCGACCAGGTGTTCCTCGACCTGGAGGACGCCTGCGCGCCGCTGGCCAAGCCCGGGGCGCGCAAGACGATCGTCGAAGCGCTGAACGAGGGCGGCTGGGGCGAGAAGATCCGCGTGGTCCGGGTGAACGACTGGACCACGGAGTGGACCTACCGCGACGTCACCGAGGTGGTCGAGGGTGCGGGCGCGAACGTCGACGCGATCATGCTGCCCAAGGTGCAGACGGCCGAGCAGGTCGTGGCGCTCGACCTGCTGATCACGCAGATCGAGAAGGCGATGGGCTACGAGGTCGGGAAGATCGGCATCGAGGCGCAGATCGAGAACGCGCTGGGGCTCACCAACGTCAACGCGATCGCCACGGCCTCGCCGCGGGTCGAGACGATCATCTTCGGCCCGGCCGACTTCATGGCGTCGATCAACATGAAGTCGCTGGTGGTGGGGGAGCAGCCGTCCGGCTACGACGTGGGTGACGCCTACCACCACATCCTGATGAGCATCCTGATGGCGGCTCGCGCCCACGACAAGCAGGCGATCGACGGGCCGTACCTGCAGATCAAGGACGTCGACGGGTTCCGCAGGGTGGCCGGGCGCTCGGCGGCGCTGGGCTTCGACGGCAAGTGGGTGCTGCACCCCGGCCAGATCGACGCGGCGAACGAGACGTTCTCACCGCGGCAGGAGGACTACGACCACGCCGAGAACATCCTCGACGCGTACGAGTGGTACACCTCCGAGGCGGGCGGCAAGCGCGGTGCGGCGATGATCGGCGACGAGATGATCGACGAGGCCAGCCGCAAGATGGCGCTGGTCATCGCGGGTAAGGGGCGGGCAGCCGGCATGCAGCGCACGGACCGCTGGAACCCGCCGGAGCAGTGACGCGGATCGCGCACCCCGTGTGCGGACGTTCACAGCGTGCAGCCGAGCCGCCGGGTGATACTGACCGGTAACTCGCCCAGCGTCGGGAGGACCCATGGCCAAGCTCGCCCAGACCGCCGGTCTCACTGAGATCCAGCAGGAGATCCTGGCGACGGTCCGCACGTTCGTGGACAAGGAGATCCTCCCGCACGCCACCGCGCTGGAACACGCGGACGCCTACCCGCATGACATCGTCGACGGGATGAAGGAGATGGGCCTGTTCGGGCTCACCATCCCGGAGGAGTTCGGAGGGCTCGGCGAGTCGCTGCTGACGTACGCGCTGGTCGTGGAGCAGATCGCGCGTGGCTGGATGAGCGTCTCGGGTGTGATCAACACGCACTTCATCGTGGCGTACATGATCACGCAGCACGGCACGCCGGAGCAGAAGCAGCACTACCTGCCGCGGATGGCCACGGGCGAGGTGCGCGGCTCGTTCTCGATGTCCGAGCCCGACCTGGGCTCCGACGTCGCGGCCATCAAGACGAAGGCCGTGCAGGACGGCGACGAGTTCGTCGTCGACGGCGCAAAGATGTGGCTCACCAACGGCGGCACGTCCAACCTCACCGCGGTGCTGGTGCGCACCGACGAGGGCGCGCCCAGGCCGCACCAGAACCTGACGACGTTCCTGGTCGAGAAGCCCACCGGGTACGGCGAGGTCGCGCCCGGGCTGGTCGTGCCGGGCAAGATCGACAAGATGGGTTACAAGGGTGTGGACACCACCGAGCTGGTGTTCAAGGGCTTCCGCGTGCCGGGGGAGCAGATCCTGGGCGGCAAGCGCGGCGGCGGCTTCGCCCAGATGATGGACGGCGTCGAGGTCGGCCGCGTGAACGTCGCGGCCCGCGGCTGCGGCATTGCGATCCGCGCCTTCGAGCTCGCCGTCGAGTACGCCCAGCAGCGCTCGACGTTCGGCAAGCCGATCGCCGAGCACCAGGCCATCGCGTTCAAGCTCGCCGAGATGGCCACCAAGGTGGAGGCCGCCCACCTGATGATGGTCAACGCGGCGCGGCTCAAGGACGCCGGCACCCGCAACGACGTCGAGGCGGGCATGGCCAAGCTGATGGCCAGCGAGTACGCCGCCGAGGTCACCCAGGAGTCGTTCCGCATCCACGGCGGCTACGGCTACTCCAAGGAGTACGAGATCGAGCGCCTCATGCGCGAGGCGCCGTTCCTGCTGATCGGCGAGGGCACGTCCGAGATCCAGAAGACGATCATCAGCCGCGGTCTGCTGAGGGAGTACAAGCTGCGGTAGGAGCGCTCCTATGACCTGTTCTGCGGCCAGATGCGGGCGCCGGCGCGCAGTTGGCGGCCGGTGCCGCCGCAGCCGGGCCAGAGGCGGAAGGAGCGGGTGGCGATCGCGCCGTAGGAGCGCGGCGTGCCCTTGCAGGAGCCGCAGGCGGTGTACGGGTGCAACAGCAGCGAGACCGCCCACGCCGCCAGCAGACCGAGGCCGACGATCGTGAGGAGCGTCGCGCCGGACAGCTCGGCGGGCACTGATGCGGCAGCGGCGGGCAGGGACGGCATGGGACACCTCCGATCCCCGGGAGCGCCCCTCGGCGGCCTCTTGCCGTCCGCCCCGGCGTTCTGCCACGGTATGTGACGTTCAGCGCAGTGGAAGTGGCTGGAAAGGCCAAGATTCACTCCTCCGGACGGCGGCACAGCTGCCCTCGGCGGGCGCCTGGTCGGGTCGCCGATCGGCTGACCGCGCGCCGATGACGGTGTGGGCGAGCCGGAAACGCTCCATTCGGGCGGAGCTGCCGGGCCCGGCGATGGGTGCGGCGATGCGTCCTCCATGTGATGATCGTCGGAATGGGCACTTCGTCCCTGCTCCTCGCGTTGACATGATGTGGGCTCGAGAGCACCAGGAGCCCAGACATCGAGGATCGAGGAGGCCCCGTGACCACTCCGTTCGGTGGCCCCGCGCGCACCGCGCCCGGACTGCCCAACCTGCCGACCCCACCCACCGGGTGGCCCGTCGGTTCCTATGCCACGTACGAGGAGGCGCAGCGGGCCGTCGACCACCTGGCCGACTCGGACTTCCCGGTCCGTGACGTCACCATCGTCGGCGTCGACCTGATGCTGGTCGAGCGGGTGATCGGCCGGCTCACCTGGGGCCGGGTCCTCGCCTCCGGCGCCGCGTCCGGTGCCTGGTTCGGTCTGTTCGTCGGACTGCTGCTGAGCCTGGTGAGCCAGGGCGGCAACTCGTTCGGGCCGATCCTGCTCGGCCTCGGCTTCGGCCTCGTGTTCGGGCTGATCTTCGCCGCGGTGACGTACGGCTTCTCCCGCGGCCGGCGCGACTTCCAGTCGGTGAGCCAGCTCGTGGCCGGCCGCTACGACGTGCTCTGCCAGCCGCGCAACGCCGAGAAGGCCCGCGAGCTGCTGGCGAAGCTGGCCATGGGCGGGGGCCCGGCCTAAATCCTCCTTGTCCTTCCCCTAACCCTCCCCCTGGCGATTGCCACTGCCTCCGCGCCCGCATAAGTTCTGATCACCGGCCACTGGCCGTGATCGGTGTCACACTTGCGGGCGACGATGCCTGGGTCGTCCGCGCTCTCGGGACGGAGATACGCATGGGGGAGCCGGTCCATTCGACGCTCCGGCGGCGACGCGGGCGACCGCTCGCCGCGGCGACCTGCGGGTTCCTGGTCGCTGCTGCAGTGGCCGGATGCAGCTCTGGCCCGGCCGGGCCACCGGTGCTCAACTTCTACACACCGGCCGACAACGCCAGCGGGTACGCGGCGGGCGCCGCGGCCTGCACCGAAGCGGCGAACGGCCGCTACGTGGTCACCCAGCAGACGCTGCCGAAGGCGGCCGACGACCAGCGGCTGCAGCTCGCCCGCCGCCTCGTGGCCGGCGACCCCGAGGTCGACCTGGTGGCCCTCGACGTCACGTGGACCGCCGAGTTCGCGGAGGCCGGTTGGATCGAGCCGTGGCCGGACGACGCCGCCGCGGCCGTCGAGAAGGGCACCCTCGAAGGCCCGCTCGAGACCGCCCGGTACCAGGGCCGGCTCTGGGCGGCTCCGCTCAACACCAACACGCAGCTGCTCTGGTACCGCAAGGATCTGGCGCCGCAACCCCCGCAGACGTGGGACCAGATGATCCAGATGTCCGAGGCGCTGCGCGACAAGGGCCTGCCGTCCTACATCGAGGTGCAGGCGGCGCAGTACGAGGGCATCTCGGTCTGGTTCAACACGCTGCTCACCAGCGGGGGCGGCCAGCTCGTCTCCGAGAACGGCGACGTGCTCGTCGACGACGGCGACGCCGCCCGCAAGGCCACCTCGATCATGCAGCGAGTGGCGAGCTCACCGGCGGGCGACCCGTCGCTGTCGGTGGCCCAGGAGAACGACGGGCGCCTGCAGATGGAGGCAGGAGTCGCGGCGTTCCAGGTCAACTACCCGTTCGTGAACGCCTCGATCAACACGCCGCCGCCGGACGGTGGGGGCGGCGGCACGTTCATCGACGATCACGGCCGCCCGACCGGCGAGGACACCGGCCGCCGCGTCGTGGACGTCTTCGCCTGGGCGCCGTACCCGCGGGTCGACCCGAGCAAGCCCGCGACCGTCACCATCGGCGGCCTCAACATCGGCGTGAGCACCACCGGCGGCAACCAGGACCTGGCGTTCGAGGCCGCGCAGTGCCTGCGCAACCGCGAGAACCAGCTCACCAACGCCACCCAGGGCGGCGTGCCGCCCACGCTCGCCGAGCTGTACGACGACCCGTCGTTCCAGGCGAAGTACCCGGCCTGGGAGGCGATCCGCGACTCGGTGCAGAACGCGAGCGTGCGGCCCAAGACCCCGGCCTACACGAGCATCTCGATCGTGCTCGCCGACCTGCTCAACCCGCCCGCGCAGATCGATCCGGACACGGTCGTCCCGCGGATGGCGTCCGAGGTCGAGCGGGCCGTGAACTCGGAAGGACTGGTGCCCTGATGACCGTCTCGAGCACGGCCCCGGCCGCCGAGGCCGAGACCTCGACGCGGGCACCGAAGCACCGCGGCAAGCCCCCTCTGTCCGAGGGGGCGCGCGCCGAGCGGAAGCTGGCGTACCTGCTCTGCGCCCCGGCCGTGATCATCATGGTCGCGGTCACCGCCTACCCCATCGGCTACGCGCTCTGGCTGTCGCTGCAGCGCTACGACCTGCGGTTCCCCGCCGACCGCGCGTTCGCCGGCCTCTCGAACTACGTGGCAGTGCTGTCGTCCGGGTACTGGTGGTCGGCGTTCGGCATCACGCTGCTGATCACCATCGTCTCCGTGGCGATCGAGTTCGTGCTCGGGCTCGCGCTCGCGCTGGTGATGCACCGCACGATCATCGGGCGCGGGCTCACCCGCACCGTCGTGCTGATCCCGTACGGGATCGTCACCGTCGTCGCGGCGTTCAGCTGGCAGTTCGCCTGGACGCCGGACACCGGCTACCTGGCCAACATGCTCTCGGAGGGCAGCGCCCCGCTCACCGGGCAGGCATCGGCGATCGTGCTGATCATCATCGCCGAGGTCTGGAAGACCACGCCGTTCATGGCGCTGCTGCTGCTGGCCGGCCTCGCGCTCGTGCCCGACGACCTGCTCAAGGCCGCCCAGGTGGACGGCGCCGGGCCGTGGGAGCGGCTCACCCAGATCATCCTGCCGATGATGAAGCCCGCGATCCTCGTGGCGCTGCTGTTCCGCACCCTCGACGCGTTCCGCATCTTCGACAACATCTACATCCTCACCGGCGGTTCGAACGGCACCGGATCGGTGTCCATGCTCGGTTACGACAACCTGTTCCGGGCGTTCAACCTCGGAATCGGGTCGGCGATCAGCGTTCTCATCTTCATCTCCGTCGCGCTGATCGCATTCATCTTCATCAAGCTGTTCGGCGCGGCCGCGCCGGGCGCCGAGACCGAGGGGAGGCGCTGACGTGGCCGTCGCGACCACGACAGGCGTGAAGAGCAAATGGGCCGTGGCCAACACGCTCGTGCTGCTCTACGCGCTCATCCCGGTGGTGTGGATCCTCAGCCTGTCGTTCAAGCCGGCGAGCACCATCACCGACGGCTCGTTCTTCCCGCGGGAGTGGACGCTCGAGAACTACGCCGAGGTGTTCGGGGTCTCGCTGTTCACCAGCGCACTGATCAACTCGATCGGCATCGCGGTGATCGCCACCGTGCTGTCCGTCGTGATCGGCACGATGGCGGCGTACGCGATCGCCCGGCTGCGGTTCCCCGGAAAGGGGCTGCTCGTCGGCGTCTCGCTGCTGATCGCCATGTTCCCGCCGATCTCACTGGTGAGCCCGCTGTTCGACATCGAGCGCAGCATCGGCCTGTTCGACACGTGGCCCGGCCTGATCCTGCCCTACATCACGTTCTCGCTGCCGCTGGCGATCTACACGCTCTCTGCGTTCTTCCGCGAGATCCCGTGGGAGCTGGAGAAGGCGGCCAAGATGGACGGGGCCACCCCGCTGCAGGCGTTCCGGTCGGTGATCGTGCCGCTCGCCGCGCCGGGCGTGTTCACCACGGCCATCCTGGTGTTCATCTTCTGCTGGAACGACTTCCTGTTCGCACTCTCGCTGACCTCCACCGAGCGATCGCAGACCGCTCCCGTCGCGATCGCGAACTTCACAGGGGCCAGCGAGTTCGCCGAGCCGACCGGCTCGATCGCGGCGGCCGCCGTGCTGCTCACGATCCCGATCATCATCTTCGTGTTCTTCTTCCAGCGGCGCATCGTCGCCGGCCTGACCTCCGGTGCAGTGAAGGGCTGAGAAAGTGGCAGAGATCGTCCTCGACCACATCACCAAGCGCTACCCCGACGGAACGGTGGGGGTGGACGACGCCGACTTCGAGATCGGCGACGGCGAGTTCGTCATCCTGGTCGGGCCGTCGGGCTGCGGGAAGTCGACCACGCTCAACATGATCGCCGGGCTGGAGGACATCTCCTCCGGCGAGCTGCGCATCGGCGGCGAGCGCGTCAACGAGAAGGCGCCGAAGGACCGGGACATCGCGATGGTGTTCCAGTCCTACGCGCTCTACCCGCACATGACCGTGCGGGAGAACATGGGCTTCCCGCTCAAGCTCGCCAAGGTCGACAAGGCGGAGATCAACCGCAAGGTCGAGGAGGCAGCGAAGATCCTCGACCTCACCAACCACCTGGACCGCAAGCCCGCGAACATGTCGGGCGGCCAGCGGCAGCGGGTGGCGATGGGCCGCGCCATCGTGCGCAGCCCCAAGGCGTTCCTCATGGACGAGCCGCTGTCGAACCTCGACGCCAAGCTGCGCGTGCAGATGCGCACGATGGTGTCGAAGCTGCAGCAGCGGCTGCAGACCACCACGGTCTACGTCACCCACGACCAGACCGAGGCCATGACGCTGGGCGACCGGATCGTCGTGATGCGGGGCGGGAAGATCCAGCAGATCGGGTCGCCGCAGGTGCTCTACGACACCCCGGCCAACCTCTTCGTCGCGGGGTTCATCGGCTCGCCCGCCATGAACTTCCTGCCCGCCACGCTGGAGGACGGCCGGTTCCGCACCGCGCTCGGCGACGTCCCGCTCGTCGACGAACTGCGCCGGTCGCTGGAGGCGGCCGATGCGCCGCGCCAGCTCATCGTGGGGATCCGACCCGAGCACTTCGAGGACGCCGCGCTGCTCGAGGAGCACCAGCGCTCCCGCGGCACCGTGTTCAGCGCCGAGGTGGACGTGCTGGAGTCGATGGGCTCTGACAAGTTCGCGTACTTCTCGGTGGAGGGGGAGCAGGCGATGTCGGACGACCTCGCCGACCTCGCCGCCGACGCCGGCACCGCGGACGTGCCCGGGGGTGACTCCGGCACCCTGGTCACCCGTTTGTCCGCCACCTCGGGCGCAACCCAGGGCCGGCCGGTCGACGTCTGGCTGGACACGAGCAAGATCCAGGTCTTCGACCCGGCGAGCGGGAAGAACCTGACGACGGCGTCGCCGACCCCGGTGGCGGCGGGTTAGGCCGTCCCGGGACAGCAGGAAGGCCACTTTCACGCAACGTGCTTGCGTGAAAGTGGCTGTGCTGCAACTCGGCCGCTCCCCGCGCGGCCACGACCTCGTCGAGCGACATCCGGTTCGGTGTCCCCCGCCGGAAGCGCGACGGGCCCCTCCCGGATGCGCCAGGATGCGAGGTGTGACTCCGAAGCCAGGTCCGATCGAGCGGGGCGGGGTGGCGCGCTCGTTCGACGCGCATGCACGCACCTACGACAAGCTCGTCGGCTCCAACCCCGGCTACCACGAGCACCTGCGGTTGACCACCAAGCGGATGGGCCTACCGGACCGGGGCGCCGGCCTGCGGCTGCTCGACGTCGGCTGCGGCACCGGCGCCTCCACCGCTGCCCTGCTCGACGCCGCCCCGGAAGCGGAGATCACCGCCGTCGACGCGTCCCACGAGATGCTCGCGCAGGCCCAGCGCAAGACGTGGCCGCGCACCGTCCGGTTCGTGCACGGCAATGCCGAGAACCTCGCCATGAGCGGCATCGTCGGCCCGTACGACGGGATCCTCGCCGCGTACGTCCTGCGCAACCTCCTGCACCAGGACGCCGCGCTGCGCCAGTTCCACCGCCTCCTGCGTCCCGGCGCTCCGCTCGCGATCCACGAGTACTCCGTGCGCGACTCGCTGCGCAGCCGCATCGTCTGGACCACGGTGTGCTGGGGAGTGATCATCCCCATGGCCCGCATCCGCGCCGGCTCGACCGACCTCTACCGCTACCTGTGGCGCAGTGCGCTGCAGTTCGACGGCGTCTCCGACCTCAGCAAGCGGCTCGCCTCGGCCGGCTTCGAGGACATCAGGGTGCAGACCGTGCCCGGTTGGCAGCAGCACATCGTGCACACGTTCCTCGGCAGGCGGCCGCCCGACCCGGGCGCGGCGGCGCCCGGGGAGGCGGTGGCCGAACCGGACGTCGACGCGGAGGCCGCCACCCCTGCCGAAGGCATCGACGTCACGAAGCCACCGAGCTGAACGCCGCATCGGAATGGGCGAGGTGCGCGATCCGTCGCCGGGTACTGTGAGGCTCGTGCACCGGATGTACCCGATCACCCCGCCGCCCCGCTCCTAGCGGGGCCGTCCACTCAACCGCCCATCCACAGGGCGGGTCTCCTCGGGCCGACCGGCCCCGCTTCAGCGACCACTTCCCTTCGTCGCAGGAGCGCGTACACCCGTGTCCACAGTTCGCACCACCCCGTCGTCCGGGGTGTCCTTCCTCGTCCTCGCCGGCGTCCTCTGGGGCACCGGCGGCCTGCTCGGCCGCATGCTGGGCGACGCCACCGGCCTGTCGTCCCTCGCGGTCGCGACCTACCGCCTCGCCGTCGGTGGCCTGCTCCTCCTCGGGTACCTGCTGGTCACGGGCGCTCGCTTGCCGCGGTCCCGGGCAGCGTGGGCCCGCATCGCCGCCGTCGGGGCGCTGGCGGCGCTCTTCCAGGTGGCCTACTTCACCGCCGTGTCGCTGACCTCCGTGATCGTCGCCACCCTGGTGACGATCGGTTCCTCACCGCTGCTCGTGCTCCTGGTGCGCCCGCGCAGCGCGGATCGGCGCAGCGTCGTGGCGGTCGGGTCGGCCCTGTCCGGTCTCGTGCTGCTCGTCGGGGTCCCGACCGATGGCGGCCCGTCGACGGCGGCGCTGTTCGCCGGCGCCGGGTGCGCCCTCACCGCTGCGGCCGGGTTCACGGCGATGTCGCTGATCGGCGCCCGCCCTGTCCCCGACCTGGACGCGATGACGACCACCGGTGCGGGCTTCACCCTCGGCGGTGCGCTGCTGGTTCCGCTCGCCGCGACGACGTCCGGGCTGGCGTTCGCGCCGACACCGGCCGCGGTGGGGCTGGCGCTCGCGTTCGGGCTCGTGCCGACGGCCGTCGCGTACACGTGCTACTTCCGCGGTCTGCGCGGCGCTCCGGCAGGCGTGGGCGTGCTGATGGCCCTGCTGGAACCGCTGACGGCGGCCCTGTTGTCCGTCCTGCTGCTCGGGGAGCGGCTCGGCCCGGCCGGCATCGCGGGCGGGCTGCTCCTCGGCGCGGCGCTCGTGCTGAGGGCGCACGGTCAGGGGCAGGACCGCAGCGCGTAGCGGCGTTCGGCGTACGCGATGTCGTCGCGCCACAGCCGTCGGGCCGCCGCGCCCATCAGCGGGCGCAGCGCACCGGCGACCCGCCGCGCGTGACCGAAACCCGGACGGTCGGAGTAGGCGATCACCGCCTCGACGACGGCGGTGCGGGGCCGGTCGTCCGGGCCCGGCCCCAGGGGCGTGGCGTGGGTCTCGACCACCGATCCGGTGCCCTCGCCGTCGACGATCCGCATGGTCACCGTCCGGGCGTCGGGGCAGGTGAACTCGGCGTGCACCGGCACGCCGAGGCGGCGCCCGACGGTGAACGTCACCTCGACGAGAAAACGGTCCTCGGTGGGCGGGGAGTCCGGCGGCGGTGCGCTCAGCACCCGCAGCGCGGCGAACGAGTAGGGGTGGAACCAGGCGCCGTGCCACGGGTCGAGCCGGTTGGCGACCACGTCCTCCGGCTCGCACCGGCCGATCACCGTGGTCACGGCCGGGACGCTGTGGTCGGCGGGCGGCCGCGGGCCGAGAACCGGGCCGTCGCTCGCGACGGCGCCCGCTTCGTCCAGCCGGGCCCAGGCCAGCACGCCGTCGTCGTGGGCAGGCACAGGCTGCCACCCGGGCCGGCCGTCCGGGCCGAGCGCGAGCCCGTGCCACCGGCAGACGAGGCGACCGCCGTGCACGGGGGCGTCGCAGAGCGCGGCACCGAGGTGCGGGCAGGCCCCCGGCCCGACGTGGAGCGCACCCGCATCGTCCCGCCACGCCACCAGCTCCCGGCCCGCGACGACGCGGCCGAACGCCCGGCCGGGGCGCACCTCCCGGCTCGCGCCGATCACGTACCAGCCGCCGGTGGGCCGCTCCAGTGCGCGGCGCAGCGCGGCCCGGATGAGCCCCGGCCTGGCGTCGGCCCAGGTCGGCTGCTGGTCGGCCCACGCCGGTCGGCGGATCCTCCGGAGCGGACCGGCCTTCACGCCTGTCTCCTCACAACCACTGGTTGCGGCGGAACACCCTGAAGAGCGCGAGACAGCTGCCGATGATCACGAGCCACACCATCGGATACCCCAACGACCAGTGGAGCTCGGGGATGTAGTCGAAGTTCATCCCGTAGATCCCCGCGATCATCGTCGGGACCGAGATGATCGCGACGTAGGCGGTGATCTTGCGCATGTCGGTGTTCTGCCGCAGGGTGATCTTGGCGAGCGCGGCGTCGATCAGCGTGGTGAGCAGCTCGTTGAACCCGGCGATCCGCTCGGTGACGGTGACGAGGTGGTCGTCGACGTCCCGGAAGTACGACCGGACGTCGTGCGGCACCAGTGAGCTGTAGCCCTCAGTGAGCTTGCGCACCGGAGCCCCCAGCGGCACCACCGCCCGGCGCAGCTCCAGCACCTCGCGCTTGAGGACGTAGATCTGCTCGGAGTCGACCGTGGAACGCGGGGCGAAGACCCGGGTCTCCATGTCCTCGATGTCGTCCTCGATGGCGGCGGTGACGTCGAGGTAGCTGTCGACCACGTGGTCGGAGATGGCGTGCAGCACGGCGGCGGGCCCGAGCGCGAGCTGCTCCGGGTCGTTCTCCAGTGCGCGGCGGACGTCGCGCAGCGAGGAGTGGTCGCCGTGCCGGACGGTGATGACGAAGTCGGGACCGAGGAACACCATCACCTCGCCGGTCTCGACGATCTCGTGCTCGGCGCCATCGGCCGGCCTGCCGCGGTAGCAGACCGTCTTGAGCACCATGAACAGCATGTCGTCGTAGCGCTCCAGCTTGGGGCGCTGGTGGGCGTGCACGGCGTCCTCGACCGCCAGCTCGTGGAGCCCGAACACGTCGGCGATGCCCGTGATCTGCTCCTCGTCCGGCTCGTGCAGCCCGATCCAGACGAAGGCGTCGTCGGTGCGCGCGCGGACCTCGGCGAGTGCGCGCTCGTGCGTCCAGCGTCCGGGCAGCCGCTTGCCGTCGGCGTACACGGCGCAGTCGACGACGTAGGCCGAGATCGGGACGCGCAGCTTGTTGGACAGCACGGTCTCGCGCCGCACCTGGCGGTTGGCGCGCATGGCGGGGCGGAGGGCGGACAGGGGCGGCACGGCGTACCTCCTGAGATCGGGACGCCAGAGCGGGGCTCGTGGCGCGCGCGTGACAAATCGCGTCCCGACCGGGGAGACCGTCAGCCAGTCACCGTGTCGGGAACGCGGCGACTACTGCATCCGGGTGCCGTCGGCACCGCGCTCACCTCCTCACCGGTGTGTGCAGGGCCAAGTCCACGCAGGGCGGGCAAGGCCGGTCCACGGGCTAGATTACCCCCACCTGTCCTGGGCATCGGCGATGGAGGCGGCAGCGTTGCAGTTCGGCCGGTATTACGAGGAGTTCGAGGTCGGCGCGGTCTACAAGCACTGGCCGGGCAAAACGGTCACCGAGTACGACGACCACCTCTTCTGCCTCCTCACGATGAACCACCACCCGCTGCACATGGATGCGCACTACGCGGGGGAGACCACCGACTTCGGCCGCAACGTCGTGGTGGGCAACTACATCTACTCGCTGCTGCTGGGCATGTCCGTGCCCGACGTCTCGGGAAAGGCCATCGCCAACCTCGAGGTCGAGTCGCTCAAGCACGTCAAGCCGACCTTCCACGGAGACACGATCTACGGCGAGACCGAGGTGCTCGACAAGACCGAGTCGCGCTCCAAGGACGACCGCGGGGTCGTGTACGTCGAGACCCGGGGCTACAAGCAGGACGGCACCGTGGTGTGCACGTTCCGGCGCAAGGTGATGGTGCCCAAGCGCTCGTACGGGGACTCCCGTGGCGGCGAACAGCCGGCGCGGCCCGAGCCGAAGCTCTGACCGGAGGCGGGCAGCGGTCACGTCGACCGGCGGGGTATCCGGGCAGCTGCGAGCCGCACCCGCACCCTGGTCGTGACCGCACACACCGGGTGGGCTCCGCGCACATGCCGGGGCATGTGTGCCGCACCGCGACGGTGTGTGCGGCGGCCCTGGCCGCGCCGGACACCGGCTGCCGCAGCTCATTCCGCCCCCGGCGAGCTATGCGCACACGGTGGCGCCGGGACCGTTCCGGATCGCCTCGATGCGGGTCTTGTGCTCGCACCCCCAGGCGCCGAGCGGGCGCAGCGCCTCGATGAGGGTGGCGCCGGAGGGGGTGAGCGAGTACTCGACCTTGGGCGGCACCGCATCGTGCACCTCCCGGTGCACCACCTCGTCGCGCTCGAGCTCCCGCAGGTGCTGTGCGAGCACCTTCTCGCTGACGCCGTCGACCGCGCGCCGCAGCTCCCCGAACCGCTTCCGGCCGTCGCCGAGTGCCCAG
The DNA here is from genome assembly GCF_039543345.1 of Pseudonocardia adelaidensis. Taxonomy (NCBI): domain Bacteria; kingdom Bacillati; phylum Actinomycetota; class Actinomycetes; order Pseudonocardiales; family Pseudonocardiaceae; genus Pseudonocardia; species Pseudonocardia adelaidensis. The sequence goes on from NZ_BAABJO010000013.1 coordinate 178,909, forward strand.
AGGATGAGCACCTTCCACTTGCCGCCGACCACGTCGATGCTCGCGTCGAGCCCGGACACGAACACCTCGCACCTCTCGGGCATGCACGCACCTTTCGGTAAGTGGTTACTCGAATGTGGGTACTTGTTCTTCGCGCATTGCCGAACGACGATCCTTCCCGTCGTATTCCTGCCGCCCCAGTGGGTCGATGACGTGCGAAAACCGCACCGGAGGAATTTCCTGGAGAGGAAGAGATCGTCGTGTCGCGCACCATCTTCGCCCTCTTCCTCGTGGTGTTCGGATTCACCACGGGGGAGTTCGTCGTGGCCGGCATCCTGCCGGACGTGGCCGCCGACATCGGGGCGTCGATCCCCGCGGCGGGCCTGCTGACCACCGCCTACGCCCTCGGCATGATCGTCGGCGGGCCGGTGGTCACGGTGCTCACCGCACGCGTCCCGCGTCGGCCGCTGGTGCTGGGCCTGGTCGCCGTGTCGGTGCTCGGCAACCTCGGCTCGGCGGTGGCGCCGAACCACGTCGCGCTGCTGGCGGCACGGTTCGCCGCCGGCCTGGTCGTGGCCACGTTCTTCGCCGTCGCGATCGCGACGGCGGCCGCGGTCGCCCCGCCGGGCCGGCAGGCGTCCGCCGTGGCGAAGGTGACGCTGGGACTCAACCTCGGGCTCGTCCTCGGCACCCCGCTCGGCACCGTCATCGGGCAGCAGCTCGGCTGGCGGGCGACGTTCGTGGCGGTCGCTGCGGTCACGCTCGCCGCGGTGCCGCTCGTGCTGCGCCACGTGCCCGCAGCCCCGGGAACGTCCGGGTCCGCATTCGCCGAGCTGCGCGTCCTCGGCGACCGGGACGTGCAGCTCGCGATCGCGCTGTCCGCGGTGGGCAACGTCGGGGTCGTCACCGTCTTCACCTACATCGCGCCGCTGCTCACCGAGGTCGGCGGGTTCCCGGCGGGGGCGGTTCCGGTGCTGCTGCTGGTGTACGGGGCCGGCGCCGTCGCCGGGAACGTGGTCGGCGGCAGGCTCGCCGACCGGGCGCTGCTGCCGTCGGTCGCCTGGCTGCTCGCCGCGCTGGCCGCCGTGCTCGCGCTGTTCGGGCTGGCCGGCGCCGTGCCCGCGGCCGCGGCGGTGCTGACGTTCGCGGTCGGCGTGCTCGCCTTCGCGGTGATCCCCGGCATGCAGACCAGGGTGGTGGCCGCGGCCGCCGCGGCCCCGACGCTCGCCGTGGCCGTCAACGCCTCCGGCTACCAGCTCGCCGCCGCGTTCGCCGGCTGGCTGGGCGGGCAGGTCATCGCCGGGCCGGGGACGCCTGCGCTCCCGCTCGTCGGTGCGGTCCTCACCGCGGGAGGGCTCGCGCTCGCGCTGCACGTCCTGCGCCGCGAGCGGCGGGCGGGTGGTCAGCGGGGAAGGGCGTCCCACTCCCGCAGCGTCTCCAGCAGCAGCGGCACGAGCGGGAGCTCCAGCAATGTCGCCGCGTCGCACCAGCGCGCGTCGAGCGCATCGTCGCCGGCGACCAGGGTCCCGCCCAGCACGCGGCACCGGTAGTCGGCGATCTCGTAGGTGCCGCGGTGGACTCGGCCGACAAGACCACCCGGTTGCACCACGAGGCCGGTCTCCTCGGCCATCTCCCGGACGAGCGCGGCTGCGTCGTCCTCCCCCGCCTCGACGCGGCCTCCCGGCAGCGACCAGAGGCCGCGACCAGGCTCGTTCGCGCGCTGGACGAGCAGCAGCCTGCCCGACTCGTCGTAGGCGAGTCCCCCCACACAGGGGACGGAGCCATCACCCAATGTCATCAACGGCCACCATACGGCCCCGCGCGCCGGATACCCTGGACACGATCGGTGCGGTACAAATCAGGTGCAGGTCTCCGTCCCGTCCAGAACGGTGGTTGTGGTGAACGTCAAGAAGATCGTCGGGTTGCTCGCGATCGCGCTGCTCCTCTTCTTCGTCTTCACGCAGCCGGACAACGCGGCCGGATCCGTCACGAGCGTCGGCACCACGCTCAGGGACGGCGCGGAGTCCGTCATCCGCTTCGTCACCCAGCTCGTCTAGTCCCATGCTCGCCCCTCGCGAGATCGACGAGTACCTGCTCCCCACGGAGCGCAGGGTCATCCGCGTGCGGCAGCACTGGGCCGTGATGATGAACCACGTCAGCTCCACGGCGTTGTTCCTGCTGGCCCTGGTGATCGGCGAGCGGCTGCTGCCCGACAGCATCCTGATCGACAACCTGGCCTGGTACCTGGCGCTGGTGGCGGTGCTGCGGTTCACGATCCTCACGATCCTGTGGTGGATCGAGCGCATCGTCATCACCGACAAGCGGGTGATGCTCGCGCAGGGCATCATCACCCACAACGTCGGCATGATGCCGCTGGGCAAGGTCACCGACCTCACGTTCCAGCGCACGCTCGGCGGCCGCATGTTCGGCTACGGCACGATCGTCGTGGAGTCGGCGGGTCAGATCCAGGCGCTCAACCGGATCGACTACCTGCCTCGCCCCGAGGAGATCTACGAGGCGCTGTCGGAGCTCGTGTTCGGCGAGAAGGGCAAGACGCGCGCCACGGGGATGCTCGCCCGGCCCCGCTGGCGGCGCTGACCTCGCCGCGCCCTGACCAACCGGGCCTGCTGCGCGACGACCGGAGTTGTTCAGGGCCCTCCTGGTCCGGGATAGCCTCAGGCGTGCCCCGCCGCCCCCGAATCGACCTGCACACCCACTCCACCGCGTCCGACGGCACCGACCGCCCGGCCGAGCTCGTCGCCGTCGCCGCGGCCGCGGGCGTCGACGTGCTGGCGATCACCGACCACGACACGACCGCGGGCTGGGCGGAGGCCGCGGCCGCGCTGCCACCGGGAATGCGGTTGCTGCGCGGGGCGGAGTTCTCGTGCGTGAGCCCCACCGGACGCGGGGACCGGAACGTGGCGGTGCACCTGCTCGGCTACCAGTTCGACCCCGAACACCCGGTGATCGTGGCCGAGCAGGCGCGGCTGCGGGCCGAGCGCGTCGAGCGGCTGCGCCGGATGACCGAGAAGATGGCCGCGGACGGGTACCCGGTCGACCCCGACGCGGTGTTCGCGTTCCTGCCGGACGGCGCCAGCGCCGGACGGCCGCACCTGGCGCGGGCGCTCGTCGCGGCGGGGGTGGTCGGCTCGGTCAGCGAGGCGTTCGCCACGCTCCTCTACAACGGCAGCCCGTACTTCGTGCCGAAGACCGACACGCCCGTGCGTACGGCCATCGACATGGTGCGCTCCGCGGGCGGCTTCGCGGTGTTCGCGCACCCGCTGGCGCGCAGGCGTGGGCGGGTGGTGGAACCGTCGGTCATCGCCGAGCTGGCGGCCGTCGGACTCGCGGGCGTCGAGGTCGACCACCCGGACCACGTTCCCGAGGACCGCGCCCTGCTGCGGCGGCTCGCCGCGGACACCGGGCTCGTCGCGACCGGATCGAGCGACTACCACGGCACCAACAAGACCACCCCGATCGCGCTGGAGACCACCGCCCCCGAGGCGCTCGAGGAGTTGCTGGACGCCACGACCGGTGTCGAGGTCCTGACCGGCTGACGGCGGGCCGGCTATCGATGTGACGGCAGCACGAGCGCACCACAGTGCCCGTGGTCATCGCGTGGCTGCCCGTGCTGCTCGTGAGCGGTGCGGGGATCGGCATCGCCATGCCCCATCTGGCGGTGGCCGCGATGACCGGCACCGAAGGCCCGGACGAGGGGACGAAGGCCGCAGCGGCGATCGTGACGGTGCTGACCGTCGCCACCGCATTCGGCGCTGCGGTCGCCGGCCTGTCCGCGATCGGCATCCTCACCGCGCGGCGGGCCAACCGCCCGGCGCACCAGCCGGAGGAGACCGTCGTCGATCCCCGCCGGACCTCGTCAGGGGTCGTCACCGAACCGGGTGGGCGGCGACTACCGTGCTCGCGTGGACGGCGCGCAGCTCGGGTTCGACTTCGCCACCACCCGGCTGGTGCGGGTCACCCCGTCCAGGCTCGGCACCTGGGACGACTGCCCGCGCCGGTACCGGATGACCTACCTGGACCGACCGGCGCCGTCCCGTGGCGGCGCCCGTGCGGGGAGCACCCTCGGTGCCGTGGTGCACCTCGCCCTGCGGGCGCTGTTCGACCTCCCACCCGCCGAGCGCACCCCGCGGACGGCGGCCCGCCTCGTGGACCGGTACTGGAGCAGCGAAGGCTTCCGCGACGCCGACCAGGCCGCCGACTACCGGGAGCGCGCTCGCGGCTGGCTGGCCGAGTACGCCGCCGAGCTGGACCCGGAGGTCGAGCCCGTCGGCCTGGAACGGTGGGTGTCGGCCGCCACCGACCGGATCGTCGCGGAGGGGCGCGTCGACCGGATCGACCGCCGCGGTGCCGAGCTGGTGGTCGTGGACTACAAGACCGGGCGCCGCGCCCCGACCCCCGCCGACGCCCGTGCGTCGCGTGCGCTCGCCCTCTACGCGGTGGCGGTGGAGCGCACCCTGCACCGCGAGTGCACGCAGGTGGAGCTGCACCACCTGCCCAGCGGCACGGTCGCGGCCTGGCGGCACGACGCGGCGTCCCTGCGGGAGCACGTCGCACGCGCCGAGGCGAGCGCGGCCGAGCTCGACAGCGCGGCCGGCGAACTCGCCGCGGGCGGGAACGCCGACGTGCTGTTCCCGCCCCGACCTGCCCCGCGCTGCGGTGGCTGCGACGTGCGCAGGCACTGCCCGGAGGGGCGGGCGGCCGCGCCCGAGGAGGTGCCGTGGGCCGGGCTGGCACCCTGAGGCGCAGGACGGAGCCCCGGGCGGTCCGCCTGCTGCGGGGGTTCTCCGGGGTGCTGGCGGGCGGGCTCGTGGCGCTGGCGGTGGCGTTGCTCGTCGCCGGGGTCGTGGCGCAGCAGCGCGCGGTGCCGGGGCCGGGTGCGGCGTCCATCGGCGGGCACGTGGTGGCCGCGGTCGCCGCTGTGGTGCTCCAGCGCCGGGCCGACCGCTCACCGGCCGCCCAGGCGGCCGGGTGGGCGTTCGCCGTGATGGGCCTCACCGCGGTGGTGTTGGCCGTCCTGTGGCTCGTCTGAAGGTCAGGAGCGCGGCGCGCAGGGTCGCGAGGCCCGCGGTGGTGGCAGCATCCGCGCCGGGCACGCGCGGGATCCCGTAGAGCTGCTTCGCCCAGTCCGGGAGCAGTCCGACGGCCACCCCGGCGACGACCGTCCACGCGGGCCGGGCAGGCGTGAACAGGGCGAGCCGCCACGGCAGCGGGGCGAGCAGCAGCCGGGCGGCGGCCCGCCGCGCCACCGGGCTGGCCGCGAGCTCCGGTCGGACGGCCGCGAAGTAGGCCTCCACCGCGGCGCGGTCGGCCGGCAGGTCCGTGGCGCCCAGGAGGGCCCCCGCCCGCACCTGCTCGGCGAGGAAACGGTCCTCCTCGGCCGCGTCGATCAGTCCCAACCGGCGCACGGCGGCGGCGAACGAGCTGACCTCGCTGACGTGCACCCAGCGCAGCAGGTCGGGGTCGTCGGCGGCGTAGGGCAGACCGGTCACGGGGTCGGTGCCGCGGACCCGCCGGTGGATCGCGCGCACCCGCGCCGCCGCCTTCTCCGCGGTGGCGAGGTCGGCGAACGCGAGCGTGGTGACGTAGCCGACGGTGCGCTGCAGGCGTGGCCAGAAGTCGGCGGGGAAGGACGAGTGCTGCTCGACCCCCGCCATCGCCCGCGGGTGCAGGGCCTGCAGGAACAGGGCGCTGATGCCGCCGACCAGCGCGGCCGGGTCGCCGATGACGTGGCGGGTGGCGCTGCCCGGCGGGAAGAGCCCTTCGCTCGCGACGGAAGGGGGCGTTGCGGTGCTCACGCCACCAGGATTGCCCGATCGAGCCCCTCCATGCCAGGTGCCAGGGGCGCGCTGAAGAACCCCGACCTACTGCGCGACGCCCGGCGGCCACCTCGCTGCGTTGTCGTCGTCGCAGATACGGCCCGGTATCGGCCTCCTCCCACCAGGCGACCCCGCTGCGATGCGGCCACTCGGACGCCGCTCGCTACGGCCGGAGCTGTTCAGGACCCTCAGGCGGGCTTCAGTGCCACGACCTCGCCTGCCCGCTGTTCGAGCAGCACCTCTCCCAGCGTCGCCAGCCGCACCGGGCCGGATGGGCGCTCCACCGGGATCGTGCGCAGCTCGGCACCGCGGGCGTCGAGGACCCGCAGCCCGCCGGGCACCGGTGCGAGCCACCCGTCGGCGTAGGGCACCGCCGGGCCGAGCGCGTCCGGCACGACCCATTGCGGGGCGAGGTCCTGGTCGTCGAGGGCGATGGTCCGCGATCCCGTCCACCACGTGATCCGGTGGTCGCGGGTGGCCGTTGCCGCCACCCCGCCCGGCGGATCGACGAGATCGGTGCCGGGCACGTCCAGCGGGTGCTCCGCCACCTGCCGGCCGGCGTGGTCGTACACCAGCAGCCGCGGCGGGCCGGGCAGCGCCACGGCCACCCGCTCGTCCGAGACCGCGACGATCACCGCGCCGGGGCCGGGCAGCAGGACGGAGAAGGCGACCTCGGGCTCCTCGGCGCCCTTCTCCCCGTCGGTGACGACGAGGGTGAGCCGGTCGCTCCCCTCGCCGGGGCAGCGCTCGACGAGGCCGAGCCGGTCGGTCCCGAGCGCCGTGGACGCGTGGGTGCACTGCGGCCGCGGCTGCGCCTTGACCTGCACCGGGATCGGCACGGCGCCGTACTCGAGCGTCTTGACGAGGTCGCTGCGCATGACCTCCAGGTAGTTGGGGCCGGTGGCGACCACCGACGACCCGGACGCGAGCAGCTGGGTGCCCGGGCGCACGTCGGGGTTGCTCGCCGCGGCCCGCGCCCCGGTGTCCGGGCGCAGCGCGGTGAGCTCGCTGCACCACTCGGAGTCCTCGGCGTACAGCGCGAGCACCCGGCCCCGGCCCTGATCGGCGCGGGGGAACCCGGCCGCGACCGTGCAGAGCTGCCGGTCGCGCTCGTAGCTCCAGCGCACCTCGCCGGTGAGCGCGTCGCGGCCGACGACGAGGCCGCCGTCTGCCGTGACGGCGGCCGGCCCCGCGACCACCGGTGCGACCGTGGCCCCGCTGGGTGCGCGCCACGCCTCGGTGACGGCCGCCGGCATGCCGGCGGCGGCCGGCGGCGGCGCGATCGGATCGGCGGCCTCCACGGAGGAGGTGTGCGCCACGTCGCTGGTGACCCAGAGGACGATCGTGACGCCGACCAGCAGCACGGTGAGCGCCGCCGCTACGACCACGTCGCTGCGGCGGCGCCGTTCCGGCCGCACCCGGGGTGGGCGCGGCCGGTCGGGGATGACGGGCGCCAACCCGGTCGCCCCGCGTGCGGTGCTCAGCTGGCGGCCGCGTCCTGCGCGTCGCCGTCCGCGTCGCCGACGGTCTCGTCGGTGCGGCGGCGGGCGCCTCCGCGACGCCGGCGCCTGCGGGGCCGATCGCTGTCGGCGCGCGGGCCGGCTTCGGGACCGGCCTGCGCCGCCGGCGCCTCCGCAGCGGTTGCGACCGCCTCGGAGGCCTGCGCGTCGCCGCCGGCCGTGCCGCCCTCCGCACCGCCGTCGACCGTCACGCCGCCACGGCTGCGGGTGCGCGCCCGCGAGCGCCGCGGCCGCCGGGGCGCCACGACCTCGTCCTCGGCGCGCCGGGGCCCGGTCTTCGAGCGACCGGAGCGGCGCTTCGAGCCGTTGTCGCCCTCGGTGTCGATGTACTCGGCGTCGAGCCCCGGCCGGGTGCGCTTCGAGCGCGGGAGCCGGCCGGTGGCGCCGGCGGGGATGCCGAGCTCGGCGTACAGGTGGTCGGAGGTCGAGTAGGTCTCGACCGGCTCGTCGATGCCGAGGCCGAGATCGTCGCTGATCATCTTCCAGCGCGGGATCTCGTCCCAGTCGACGAGCGTGACCGCCACGCCCTCCTTGCCGGCACGGCCGGTGCGGCCGATCCGGTGGACGTAGGTCTTCGAGTCCTCGGGGCACTGGTAGTTGACGACGTGGGTGACGTCGGTGACGTCGATGCCGCGCGCCGCGACGTCGGTGGCCACGAGGACGTCGACCTTGCCGGAGCGGAACGCGCGCAGCGCCTGCTCGCGGGCACCCTGGCCCAGGTCACCGTGCACGGCGGCGGCGGCGAACCCGCGGTCGGCGAGGTCGTCGGCCACCCGCTGCACCGTGCGCTTCGTGCGCGCGAAGATCATGGTGAGACCGCGCTCGTCGGCCTGCAGCACGCGGGTGAGCAGCTCGACCTTGTCCATCGCGTGGGCCCGGTAGACGAGCTGCTTGGTGCGCTCGTGGATGGAGCCCTGGTCGGCCTCCTCCGCCCGGATGTGGGTGGGGCGGTGCAGGAACGTGCGCGACAGCTGGATGATCGGGCCCGGCATCGTGGCCGAGAAGAGCATCGTGTGGCGCTGGTCCGGCAGCATGCGCATGATCCGCTCGACGTCGGGCAGGAAGCCCAGGTCCAGCATCTCGTCGGCCTCGTCGAGCACGAGTGCCTTGACTCGGCCCAGCACCAGGTGGCGCTGCTCGGCCAGGTCGAGCAGCCGGCCGGGCGTGCCGACCACGATGTCGACGCCCTTGCGGAGGGCGGCGAGCTGCGGTTCGTAGGCGCGGCCGCCGTAGATGGCGGTGACGCGGACGCCGAGGTGCTTGCCCGCGTCGGCGATGTCCTTGGCCACCTGCACGCACAGCTCGCGCGTCGGCACGACGACCAGCGCCTGCGGGACGTCCTTGGTGCGGTCGGCGGCCTCGCCGTCGACGCCGGCGGCGGGCTGCTCGGCCGGCGGGACGACCCGCTGGAGCAGCGGGACGCCGAAGCCGAGGGTCTTGCCCATGCCCGTGCGGGCCTGGCCGATCACGTCCTCGCCTGCCAGCGCCAGCGGGAGCGTGAGCTCCTGGATCGCGAACGTGCGCTCGATACCGGCCTCGGCGAGCGCCTTGACGATCTCGGGCCGGACGCCGAGCTCGGCGAACGTGGGAGATTCGGGCCGGACCGGGGCGCCGGCCTGGAGTGGATGCGCCTCCACGACCTCGTCGATCGGGTCGGCGGTGGGGGGGTTCTCGATGGAAGTGTCGCTCTCGACGGACAGGTTGATCGCCTCTCTCCGCGCACAGGAGCCCGAGGCCGGCTCGTCGACCACCGGCGCGCGGGGCGCTCGGGTGGGAGAGCTGACGAGGCGCTGCACGCACCATGTCGTTGCGGAGCCGACGCGCTCAGCACCGGCGACGCTCGTAGGCGCGCACCCGATGTGGGCGCTGCGCTGCCGCACATCCTACCGGGTCGCGGCCCTCGATGGGGCACCGCCGCCGACCCGTCCGGGCGGTGCGGCGCGGGCGTCCCCGCCCGTTCCGTGGCCCGGGCCGCATCGAACCGATCTTCGTGACGTCGGTCACGCGGGTCGTCCGGGCACTAGGCTCCGCACCATGGGGACTGCGCGGGCCGTGGACAAGGCGGTGGCGGACCGGGCTACCGTCGACCTGCTCGGCGTGCTGGCCTACGGGGAGCTGTCGGCGTTCGACCGCCTGGCCGAGGACGCGCGGCACGCGCCCACCCTCGGCGGTCGCGCCGCGCTCTCCGCGATGGCGGCCGCCGAGATCGGGCATTTCCGGCTGCTCGAGGAGCACCTCGACGGGCTCGGGGTGAGCGTCGAGGACGCGATGCGGCCGTTCGTGGCGCAGTGGGACGCCTACCACGCGTCCACGGCGCCCCGCAGCTGGCTCGAGTCGCTGGTCAAGGCCTACCTCGGCGACGGGCTCGCGGCCGACTTCTACCGTGACATCGCGGGCTGGCTGCCCGGGCCCACCGGCGATCTCGTGCAGCAGGTGCTGGCCGACACCGGCCACAGCGCGTTCGCCGAGCGCGAGGTCAAGGCGGCCTGCGCGAGCAGCAGGCAGGTGCACGACCGGCTCGCGCTCTGGGGGCGGCGGCTGCTCGGCGAAGCCGTCACCCAGGCCCAGCACATCGTGGCCGAGCGCGACGAGCTGGCCGAGTTCATCGTCTCCGGGACCGGAGACCTGTCCGGCATCGCCGCGTTGCTCAAACGCCTCCAGTCCAACCACGGCAAGCGGATGGCGAAGCTCGGGCTCAACTAGCCGCGCGCCACTCGTCTCGTTCGCCCACGGCAGAGCGCCCAGGCCCTCCCGCACCGCCGCGCTCGGCTAGCCTGGGCCGCGCATTCAGCTCGGACGACGTGACCAGGAGGTCCACCGGTGGAGGTCAAGATCGGCATCGCGGAGAGCGCGCGCGAGCTCGTGGTGTCCAGCGACCAGACGCCGGACGAGGTCCAGGCCCTGGTCGACGACGCGCTCAAGGATGCGGACGGGCTGCTCCGCCTCGTCGACGACAAGGGCAGGCGCTACCTCGTCCGCGCCGCCCAGATCGCCTACGTGGAGATCGCCCCGGCCGCGGCGGGACGGGTGGGCTTCGCGATCGGCTGACCTGCGGGTTCGCCCTCGTGAGCGGATACGAGTGCTCCGGCACTCGTATCCGCTCACGACGTCAGGTAGCGCTGTCCCGGCGGCGAACCGCCCGTCAGTCGTCCAGGTCCGGCTCGTCGACCCGGAACGGCGGCGTGCCCACGCCCGTCACGCGGTAGCGGCCCCAGGGGTCCACGTCGCCGATGCGACCCTCGGCGCGACCGCTCTCGGTGCGCACCTCGACCGTGCCGCTCGGCAGCTCCTGCGGTCCGTCCTCCACGCGGAGCCGGCCGAACCAGTGCAGCCGCCCGTCGTGCGGCTCGTGACGGGTGTCCAGCTGCGCGTGGACGGCCACGTCCCGCCCGTCGACGGTGAGGACGGCGGGGCCGGTGTAGCCCTCGTCGTGTTCGTCGTGTTCGTCGTGTTCGTCGTGTTCGTCGTGGTCAGCCACGGTCCGCCTCCGGCGAGGGCATCGGGACGGGCTCGTCGGCCATCGCGATGACACCCGATATGCCGCCCCAGATGAGGGTCGTCAGGTAGTCGGTGAGCGCGGCGCGGCTCATGGTGCGCCGCTCGAGCCACCAGTCGCCCGCGCTCTGCACCATTCCCACGAGGCCCTGCGCCCAGGCCTCCGCGCCGCCGGAGTCGAGGCCCAGCGCCCGCAGCCGCTCGCCGATGATCATGGCGAGCAGGCGGGCGATCTGCTGGCGGGCGTCCTCGACGATCTCGGCTCCCGCCTCCCGCTCGATCGGGTGGTGCACGACGAACCGCCACAGCTGCGGCTCGGCCTCGATGCCCGCGAGGAAGGCGTCGATCACCCCTCGGATCAGCTGCGCGGGCTCGCGGTCGGGGTCGAACTCGGGGGCCATCCGGCCCAGCAGCATCTCCGCGGCTTTCTCGCCGACGGCGCGCTGCAGGTCCGCACGGTCGGTGAAGTGCCGGTAGAGCACGGGTTTCGTGATGCCGGCCGCCGCCGCGAGCTCCGCGACGGACACCCCGGGGCCGTGCGTGCGCACCGCCTCGATCGCGGCCTGCACCATCTCGGCGCGGCGTTCGGCTCGTCGTTGTTGCCGTTGCGCCGGGGTGCTCGGCTTGACACGGGCTTCGTCACGATGCACGGTACTTGTGGTAACAGTTACCGGCGGTAACACGCAAGTGTCGTCTGGAGGCTGGTTCGATGGCACGGACACAGGCGTCCACCGGAATGCCCGGCCGGGTGCTCGTCACCGGCGCGGCCGGTGGCTTCGGGGCACCCACCGTCACGCGGCTGCGGGAACAGGGTGCGCGGGTGGTCGGGCTCGACGTGGCGGGCGGCGGGCCCGAGAGCGGCGTGCTCGCCTGCGACATCACCGACACGTCGGCCGTCGAGGCGGCCGTCGCCGAGGCCGTGGAGCTGCTCGACGGGCTCGACGCCGTCGTGCACTACGCCGGCATCGGCACCCCGAACGACGCGGGTGGCCCGCTCGAGCCCGACGCGCTGCGCGTCATCGACGTCAACCTGCTCGGTGCGTGGCGCGTCACCGCGGCAGCGCTCCCGGCGCTGCTGGCGTGCCGGGCCGAGCGGGGTGGGCACCGCGGGCGCGCCGTCTTCGTCGCCAGCGAGCTCGCGTACGTGACGTTGCCGTTCGTCTCGGCCTACAGCGTCGCGAAGCGCGGGATGAGCGCGTACGCGGACGCGCTGCGGTTGGAGTACGGCACGCAGCTGCACGTCAGCACCGTCTACCCGGGTTACGTGCGCACCGGGATCCACGCCGCGGGGCGCGAGGTCGGGCTGACGCTGGAGGGCCAGGTGCGGCGCGAGGAGGTCGAGGACGTCGTCGGCACCGTGCTACGCACCCTCGCCGCGCCCCGACCGCCGCGCGACACCGCCTGCACCCGCGCCGGCAACGTCGAGCTGTGGGCGGCCCGGCACCTTCCCGCGACGGTCGGTGCGCTGGCGGCCCGGCAGATCCGCAAACAGGCCGCCGCTGGGCGGTTCGACGGCTCGCCGCTGGCGGCCGGCCTCGTCGCCCGGCTGACCGGCCGTGCCCCGGAAAGGAGCACGCGATGAACGTGAAGACCGTGAACGCGAAAACCGTGAACGACCGCGAGGCGACGGCGGAACGGCTGCTCCGCTCGTCGCTCGACCACTCCTACGAGCCCAGCATCGACATCGACTGGCAGGCCCCGCTCGCGGACGGCACCTGGGGAATGCCGCCGCACCGGGTCTCGCTCTACGGCACCGAGCTGTGGGAGGGGCTCACCGAGGAGCAGCGGCGCACGCTGTCGGTGCACGAGGTGTGCAGCATCGCGCGGATCGGCCTGTGGTTCGAGATCATCCTCATGCAGATGCTGCTGCGCTACTCCTACGACCGCGACCCGCGCCGCCAGCACATCCAGTACGCGCTCACCGAGATCGCCGACGAGTGCCGGCACTCGATCATGTTCGCCAAGATGACCGAGCGCTACGGGGTGCCGGACTACGCGCCGAAGCGGCTCACCCACGAGCTCGGGCGCTTCTTCAAGACCGTCGCGACCGGTCCGGCGATGTTCGCCGGCACGCTGTTCGTGGAGGAGATCCTCGACCAGCTGCAGCGGGAGGCCATGCGCGACGACTCCGTGCAGCCGCTCACCCGCATGGTCAACCGGATCCACGTCACCGAGGAGGCCCGGCACGTCCGCTACGCCCGCGAGGAGCTGATGCGGATCATGCCGGGGACGAACGCCGCCCAGCGGACCCTGGCCCGCTACCTCTCGGCGCGCGTCGCGTTCGTGGTGGCCCGCAACCTGGTCCACCGCGACGTCTACAAGTCCGTGGGCATCGATCCCGCGGTCGGGCAGAAGGCGGCGCTGAACAACCCCCACTACCAGGACACGCTGGCCTGGTCGGCGCGCAAGCTGGTGCCGTTCCTGCGGGAGCAGGGCATCATCGGCGGCCCCAGCGAGATCCTCTGGCGGAAGGCCCACCTCGTCCGATGACAACCGCGCGCACCGTCCCCGCCGCCGACGGCGTGCCGCTGCACGTCGACATCGACGGGCCCGAGGACGCCCCCGTCACCGTCGTGCTCGTCCACGGCTGGACGCTCGACCGCCGCGCGTGGGAACCGGTGGCCCGCTCGCTCGCCGGCGGGCCGGCACCGGTGCGGGTCGTGCGGCCCGACCACCGCGGACACGGCCGCTCGGCCGCCGTCGAGCCGGCGACCATGACGATCGACCAGCTCGCCGACGACCTGGCCGAGGTCGTCGCGGCCACGGCGCCGACCGGGCCGCTCGTGCTCGCCGGGCACTCGATGGGTGGCATGACGCTGATGGCCCTCGCCGAACGGCATCCGGACGTCGTGGCGCGGGCCCGCGGCGTGGCGCTGGTCTCCACCGCCAGCGGCGGGCTCGCCGAGCGGCCGTTCGGGCTCGCCCCGCCCGTCGCCGCGGTCTACCGGCGCGTGCAGCGGCGGGTGTCCGGGACGCGGGGCTGGGCGCGGCGGGAGCACTTCGGCAACCCGCACCTCATCGCGCCCGCGATGCGGTGGCTGTTGCTCGGCACCCGGCCGAGCGCGGAGGCCCGGCGGATCACCTGCGAGACGGTGGGTGCGTGCCGGCCGCTCACCGTGTCCGGCTTCCAGCCCACCCTCGAAGCCCACGAGCGCGACGCCGCGCTCCCGGCGTTCGCCGACATCCCGACCGTCGTGCTCGTCGGTTCCCGGGACCGGCTCACGCCGGTGAGCGCGGCCCGGCGGATCGCCGACGCGTTGCCGTCGGCGGGACTGACGATCTTCCCGGGGGCCGGGCACATGCTCCCCCTCGAACGGGTGTCCGGCGTGTCGAGCCGGATAGCCGCGCTGGCGAGGGGCGCCGTGCGGAACGGGGAGCTCCGCGCGACGGCGTGATCGGCGCCTGCGGCCGTTGCAGCATGGCCACCTTCAGGCGACGAGCCTGCCGGGAGGTGGCCTCGTTGCAATCGGGGCCGGCTTTCCGGGCAGCGTGATGAGCTGGGCACCGGCTTCCCGGAGGCGGTCGCGGTGCTCGCGGATGTGGTGGTTGCAGAAGTGCAGCTCGCCCACCGGGAGCTCGGCGCGGACGCGGGCGCGGGCCGGGCAGCGGTCGCAGTAGGCGTTCACGTCACGCCGCCTCGATCAGCGCGCGGCCGGTGGCCGTCAGGTGGGCGGGGCCGGGGCCGGAGGCGATGAGGCCCGCGGCGGCCAGCCTGCGGCCGACGAACTGGTCGCAGCACCCGAGCCCGTCGACGGCGAGGACACCGATCGTGGAGACGGTGCAGCGGCCGGCGGCGACGGCGCGCAGGACGGCGCGGTCCCGGTGGCTGAGGTCGGACGTGGTGATCATTTCTCGCTCCCTTCCGGGCCTGCGCGCTCCGTGCGGCGCGGTTGTAGGTGAGACCGGCGCCACTCCCGGAACTCATCGCTCGCGCCGTCCGCTCTCGGCGAAAGGGGTTCGCCACCCGCGAAGGAGCCGGTCGGGGGAGGTCGGGCGCCGTTAGCGTCCCCCGCATGCACAGCCCGCAGGCCCGCTACGTCCTGCCGTCGTTCGTCGAGCGGACGAGCTACGGCTACCAGGAGTCGAATCCCTACAGCAAGCTGTTCGAGGGCCGCATCGTCTTCCTCGGTACGCCGATCGACGACGCGGCGGCCAACGACGTCATGGCCCAGCTGATCTGCCTGGAGTCCGCGGAGCCCGACCGGCCGGTCTCGATGTACATCAACTCGCCGGGCGGCTCGCTCACCGCGATGACGGCGATCTACGACACGATGCGCTACATCCGCCCCGCGGTGCACACCTACTGCCTCGGGCAGGCGGCATCCGCTGCGGCCGTGCTGCTCGCGGCCGGGGCGCCGGGCCACCGGTCCGTCGTGCCCAACTCCCGGGTGCTGATCCACCAGCCGAGCATCGACGTCGTCCGCGGGCAGACCTCCGACCTGGAGATCTACGCCACGGAGGTGGCTCGCCTGCGCCGGCAGCTCGAGGAGGCGCTCGCCGAGGCCACCGGCCAGAGCGTGGAGCGCATCCACGCCGACATCGAGCGCGACCTGATCCTCACCGCCGAGGAGGCCGTGGCCTACGGGCTCGCCGACAACGTCATCGAGAGCCGCAAACTCCCCCGCTGAAAGGACCCGCCATGAGCGCACCCACCATCGACGACACCGTCTACGACCGGCTGCTGCGTGAGCGCATCGTGGTGCTCGGCCAGGAGGTCGACGACGACGTCGCCACGAAGCTCGTCGCGCAGCTGCTGCTGCTCGCGGGCGAGGACAAGGACGCCGACATCACGCTCTACATCAACTCGCCCGGCGGCTCGGTCTTCGCCGGGATGGCGATCTACGACACCATGCACTCGATCGCCCCGGACGTGGCCACGATCGCGACCGGCATGGCCGCCTCGATGGGCCAGTTCCTGCTCACCGGGGGCGCGCCGGGCAAGCGGTTCGCGCTGCCGCACGCCCAGGTGATGATGCACCAGCCGTCGGGCGGTGCGGGCGGATCGGAGTCGGACATCGTGATCCGCGCGGGCATGCTGGCCAAGCTCAAGAGGCGGATCGCCGAGCTCACGGCCGAGCACTCCGGGCAGCAGCTGGAGCGGATCGAGGCCGACTTCGACCGCGACCGCTGGTTCACCGCCCAGGAGGCCGTCGACTACGGCCTCGTCGACGGGGTGCTGCGCACGCCACCGCGGTGAGCAGCGTCAGTCGTGGACCAGCGGGAACCCGGCGAGGCCGCGCCACGCGAAGCCGGACATGAGGCTCACGGCCTCGTCGCGGGGAACCGCCTGGTCGGAGTCGAGCCAGTACTGCGCGGCCACCTGGCTCAACCCGACCAGCCCCACCGCCAGCAGGCGCGCGCGTGAGTTGTCGAGGCCTGCGTCGGCGGTGACCGCCGCCGCCACGCTGTCGATGCAGCGGGTGAGCGCACCGTCGACGACCGCCGCCGCCTCCGGCTCGCCGCGCAGGTCGGACTCGAAGACCAGCCGGTAGGCCTGGCCCTCACCGGCGACGAAGTCGAAGTAGGCCGCGACGGCCGCGTGCACGCGCTGTTCGTTGTCGCTGGTGCCGTCGATCGCCGCGGTGACGCGCTCCACCAGCTCGTCGGCGTACGTGGTGAGCAGCGCCCGGTAGAGCTCGAGCTTGCCGGGGAAGTGCTGGTAGAGCACGGGCTTGCTCACCCCGGCCCGTTCGGCGATGTCGTCCATCGCGGCGGCGTGGTAGCCGTGGGCCGCGAAGACGTCCCGCGCGGCGACCAGCAGCTGGGCCCGGCGCGCGTCGCGGGACAGGCGGGTGCCGCGGTGCACCGGTGCCGGCGCCTCGGTCATGCGGTTGCCCCTCCGTCCCTCCACCCGATCGGGTGCGGAAGAACACCTTACCCGCCGGTAGTGGTGGCCCGCTGGGACCGCACGCTGTTGACCGCGAGTACCGCCGCGCAGGCCGCGGTGCCCGCCGCGGCGAGCGACGGGCCGAGCAGGCCGATGGCGGTCACCGGGAGCAGCACCGTGGCGCACGCGAGGGAGAACAGGAGGTTCATCCGGATGACGGCCGCGGTGTGACGGGCGGATCCGAGGGCGTCGACCGCCGCGGCGAGATCGGCGTGCACCAGCGTCAGGACCGGGTGCTGTGCACCGGGCGCGTCCCCGTGCGGTGGGAGGCGCACGGCCAGGTCGGCGGCGTCGAGCGCCGGGCCGTACCGCTCGGAGCAGGCGATCACGGCGACGCGGCCCGGGAGCTCCCGGACGAGCGGGGCCACCTCCCGCGGCGCGATGCCGGCGTGGACGGCGTCCGGTGCGATGCCGGCGCGCTCGGCCACGGCCAGGGCGACCGCGGCCTCCTCGGCGGCGACGAGGACGGGTCGCACGCCGAGGGCGGTCAGCCTGCCCACTGCGGCCGCGGTGGCCGCGGCGACGTCGGGCCCGACCTGCAGCACGCCCCGGGCGATGCCGTCCCACGCCACCGCCACGGCGGTGCACCCGGCCGTCGCGGGCACGGCAGGCGGGTCGATGTCGTGCGCCGCGAGGAGCCCGGCACCACCGACGAGCACGGCGTGGGCGATCACCCGCTGCTCCTCGCCGGGGGCGCCCACCACCTCGGCCACGATGCCGCGCGCGCCCAGATCGGCCACTGCGTCGAACTCGGCGACGCCGGGCAGCCGCGGCGTCGCGCAGGCGATCGCGCGGTCGATCGGCCGCTCCGACTGCTGGGCCACGGCGCCCGCCAGGCGCAGCACGTCCGCGTGCGGGACGCCGTCGACCGCGTGCACGGCGTGCACTCCCAGCGCGCCGCCGGTGAGCGTGCCGGTCCCGGTGAGCAGGGCCGTGTCCACGCACCGCGCGGCCGCGAACGCGTCGCCGCGGCAGACCAGGGCGCCGAGCCGGGCGGCCCGTTCGGTGCCGACGAGGCGCGGCAGCCCGGTGGCCAGGTGCAGCGCCGTGGGCGCCGCGACCAGGAGCACGGCGAGGGCGGCGCCCGCCGCGTCGGTCAGCGGCGCGCCTCCTGCCAGCTGGCACCCGAGCACCGCCAGCGCCACCGTGCCGACCACGCCCGCGGCCGCGCTCTCCACCCGTCCGTCCGTCACGGCGCCGTCCGTCCCTCCTCCCGAGGCACTGGGTACAACGGCCGAGCTCCGCTGCGATGACGTCCCCCGGTCGGCGCGAGTCCGGTCACGCCAGGTGGCCGCCACCGCGTGGCCGGGTCATCCTCGGAGGGTGGGTGCCGTCGCGCTGCCGTTCGTCCGTCCGCTGCTGGTCCGCGCCCGCCGGACGCAGGCGGTGCCGGCGGGGCCCCCGCTCGCGGACGCGGCCACGCTGCCCCCGCACGATCCGCACCGGGCCACGTGGCCCGGTGGCGAGGTGACCTCCGGCGGCGTGACCTTGCACGTGCGCGAGACACCCGGCCACGGGGACACCCCGGCCGTCTACGTCCACGGGTTGTCCGGTTCGGCCACGAACTGGACCGACCTCGCCGGGCTGCTCGCCACCCGTGCCCCCGGCACCGCGGTCGACCTTCCCGGGTTCGGGCTCTCCCGGCCGCTCGCGTCGCGCGACTACTCACCGGCCGGGCACGCCGACGCCCTGCTGTGTTTCCTCGCCGGTCGCGGGCGGCCGGTGCACCTGTTGGGCAACTCGTTCGGCGGTGCCGTCGCGCTCACCGTGGCCGCCCGCAGGCCGGAGCTGGTGCGCACGCTGACGCTCGTGTCGCCCGCGATGCCCGACCTGCGCCCCGACCCGCGCCGCGTCTCCGACTGGAAGCTGCTGGTCGCGATGCTGCCGCTGGTCGGAAGGCGGGCCCGCTCCGAGCTCGCGGCGATGGACCCGCGCACGCGCGCCGAGCAGATCGTGCGGCTCTGCTTCGGCGACCCGGCGATCGCCCCGGAGCACCGGGTGGCCGAGGCCGCGGCCGAGCTCGCCGTGCGCGCCCGGCTCGCGTGGGCCCACGAGGCCGCCGAGCGCACCGGCAAGGCGATGGTGGCGGGATGGCTGCGCGGCGAGTCGCTGTGGTCCGTCGCGGCCCGTGTGCAGGCGCCTACGCTGGTGGTCTGGGGCGAGCGCGACCGGCTCGTCGCGCCCCGGCTGGCCGCACGCACCGCGGCCGCCCTTCAGCGCTCCCGGCTGCTGGTGCTGCGGGGTGTGGGGCACGTCGCGCAGATCGAGGCGCCCGAGGCGGTGGCGCGCGCGGTCGCGGGCATGTGGGATGCGGTCGAGGCGGGGACCTGGGAAGAACCCGGGTGACCGCGACGTTGCCAAAGTGAGCCAGTACGTCGATGCGAGGAGCTTGATCATGGCGCTACCGCCGCTCGTGGAGCCGGCCGCCGAGCTGACGAAGGAGGAGGTCGAGCGCTACAGCCGCCACCTCATCATCCCCGACGTCGGCATGGCGGGGCAGAAGCGGCTCAAGAACGCGAAGGTGCTGGTGGTGGGCGCGGGCGGGCTCGGCAGCCCGGCGCTGCTCTACCTGGCCGCCGCGGGCGTCGGCACGCTCGGCATCGTCGAGTTCGACGTGGTGGACGAGTCAAACCTGCAGCGCCAGGTCATCCACGGGCAGTCCGACGTCGGCAGGTCGAAGGCCGAGTCGGCGCGCGACTCCATCAAGGAGATCAACCCGTTCGTCGAGGTCCGCCTGCACGAGACGCGGCTCGACTCGTCGAACGTGCTCGACGTCTTCCGTGACTACGACCTCATCCTCGACGGCACCGACAACTTCGCCACGCGCTACCTCGTGAACGACGCGGCGGTCCTGCTCGGCAAGCCGTACGTGTGGGGCTCGATCTTCCGGTTCGAGGGCCAGGCGTCCGTGTTCTGGGAGGACGCCCCCAACGGCAAGGGGCTCAACTACCGCGACCTCTACCCCGAGCCGCCGCCGCCCGGGATGGTGCCGTCCTGCGCCGAGGGCGGTGTGCTGGGCGTCCTGTGCGCGTCGATCGGTTCGATCATGGTGAACGAGGCGATCAAGCTGATCACCGGCATCGGTGAGCCACTCCTGGGCCGGCTGATGGTCTACGACGCCCTGGAGATGAGCTACCGGACGATCAAGATCCGCAAGGACCCGAACACCCCGAAGGTCACCGAGCTCATCGACTACGACGCGTTCTGCGGTGTGGTCTCCGACGACGCGCAGCAGGCGGCTGCCGGTAGCACCATCACCGCGCTCGAGCTCAAGGAGATGATCGACGCGGGCAAGGACTTCGAGCTGATCGACGTCCGGGAGCAGAACGAGTACGAGATCGTCAGCATCCCGGGGGCGAAGCTCATCCCGAAGGACCGGATCCTGTCCGGCGAGGCGCTCTCGGAGATCCCCCAGGACAAGCCGGTCGTGCTGCACTGCAAGTCCGGTGCGCGCTCGGCAGAGGCGCTCGCGGTGCTGCACCGCGCCGGGTTCAAGGACGCCGTGCACGTCGGTGGGGGCGTGCTGGCGTGGGTCAAGCAGGTCGATCCCTCCCAGCCGGTGTACTGAGCGCAACCCAGGGCCCCGCGCGACGGCGCCCCGTCCGACACCTGGTCGGAGGGGCGTCGTCGTCGTTTCGTTTGCATTCGTCCTTACCGATGCAAGAGCGCTTGTCGCGCGCACGGGAGAAAGGGCTCGAATGGCCCAATCGGAGCACTCGTGATCACTAACTGTGATCGACTTCCTGCTGTCGTGTTGGTCGAACGGAGCAGTGACACCCGGTCGAGTGCCGGGTAGCGTTCCGGAGCCGAAAGATCAAGACGGATCTGCGGGACCGTGGTGTCGGGGTGCGCCGCGGCGCACACCACGGTCGCTTCGTCCCGAGTCCTGGCATGCCTTCCGTCACCCGGCGATGGGGGTCGCACTGGTGGACGACAACGCGAGACGCTGTGCCCTGCCCGGGTGCAACGAGGTGATCGAGGACATCCCCGGTCGCCCGCCTCGCCGATACTGCACGGCAGCGCACCGCGCCGCCGCCCGGCAGGCCCGGCGGGCCGCCGCACAGGCCGGACAGGACGCGCGCCTCGCGGCCACGCTTCCCTGGCTCCTCGACCCGCTGGAGGATCCGTCGGCACCGCCGGTCCCGCACGGCGTGCGGGAGCAGCGGGCCCTCGTCGAGGCGCGCCGCGCGCACCACGCCGCGCAGGCCGCCGCCACCCGCAGCAGGGCGCGCGCGAACGGGCGCAGGCGCCGCACCATGGCCGTGTTCGGCGCCGCGGGCATCCTCGCGGCCACCTACGTCTTCACCGCGTCGGAACCGATCGCTCCGACGCAGACCGCCCCCGCCGAGCCGGGGACCGACCCGCGGGCCGAGTGGATCGCGCACGCCCAGATCGCACTCGCCTCGCTCGACAGCCAGCTCGACACGCTCACGCAGACCGAACGCGCGTGGACGAGCCTGCCGCCGGAGCGCCGCTCGATCACCCCTCCCGAGGTGGAGGACCTGCAGGCGCGCAAGGCCCTGCTCGAACGGCGGAAGGCCACGCTGGCGTCCCAGATCGACACCTACCGGTCCCTCGACCGCGCCCGGACGGACCTCCGGACCACCGAGCGCCACCTGCAGGCGGTCGAGGAAGCACTCGCGGCCGCCCCGTCCGGTCGGCGCAGCGGGCAGTCGCCCGAGATCGCCGCGCTCGACGAGCAACGGGACCTGCAGCTGCGCCAGCGCGAGGCGAAGCGCGACGAGCTCGAGGACCTCGAGCGCGGAGTCGACAACGCCGTCCGCAGCCCGCTGCCCGACGACGACGAGGAAACCGAGGAAGTCAGGCAGCGCGTCCTCGACGTGGTCGAACACGGCGGCTCCGACAGGAGGTCGGACGAGGGGCGCTCCGAGGACCGGGAGGAATCCGACCGGGACGACCACGACGGCGACTCCGATGGCGACAAGTCCGATGGCGACAAGTCCGACGGCGACAAGTCCGACGGCGAGAAGGCCGACGGCGACTCCGACGACAACGACGAGGAGCAGGACGCCCTGCCCGATCTCCCCGACGTCATCGCCCGCGGCGAGGACGAGGACCAGGAGCGGCAGGACACGTCCAACGGCGCACCGCCGGACCCCCGCGGCCCGGGGGACGAGACCGCGGAGCACCACGACCCCGACTCGCCGCCGGACCTCCGTGCCGACGGCCCCGATCGGGGGCCGATCGGGGACGCACTGGGTTCGTTGGGCGATGCGCTCGGCGGTGAGAAGGCGGGCGGCGACGGTGGTGACGCCGGCGAGAAGGAGCGGTCGCCCGCGGACCGACCCCCCGCCGGGGGAGCGCCGTCCGGGGGCCAGGACCGGGACCCGGGTGACCGCGGGGCGGACGAGAGCCCTGGTGGGAAAGCCGGCGGGGACGAGAACGGGCCGGGCGGACCCGTCGGGGAGGCACTCGGCTCACTGGGCGATGCGCTCGGCGGCGGCCGGGACGGCGCCGGTCGGCCGGGCGACGCCGGCGGCGATGAACGCGAGGGACCCGGTGAACGCGGCCCGGCCGGTGGTGATCGTGGTTCGCCCGGGGGCGGGGACCGGCCCGGTGAGCGGGATGCGGCGGGTGACCGGGAGCAGGGCGAGGGCTCGGGTGACCGTGGACCGGGTGGTGCCGTCGGTGATGCGCTCGGCTCCGTCGGGGACGCACTCGGCGGCGCGGATGCCGGGGGTGAGGAGCGCGAGGGGCCCCGCGAACGCGGGCCGGCCGGTGGCGATCGTGGTTCGCCCGGGGGTGGGGACCGGCCCGGTGAGCGGGATGCGGCGGGTGACCGGGAGCAGGGCGAGGGCTCGGGTGACCGTGGACCGGGTGGCGCCGTCGGTGATGCGCTCGGCTCCGTCGGGGACGCACTCGGCGGCGCGGACGCCGGGGGTGAGCACCGCGACCGGCCGGGAGACGTCGCGTCGGGCAACCGGGCGGGCCGGGGTTCGGGGGCGGACATGGGCGCCGGCCCGGACGAGGTGTCGCGGGGCGGTGGTCGTGGCACCGGCGCTGAGTCCGGTGGCGGCCGCTCCCCGGGTGGCCTCGTCGGATCGGTCGGGGATCTCCTCGGCGGTGGCGGCCGGTCCGACCACGGTGGGGATGACGTGGCCGGGGATGACGGCGCCGCGGATGACGGTGACGACGCCGGGGACGCCGCCGGCGACGACGGCCGTGGCGGGGACGACGACTCCGGCGGGGCCGGACCGCTGCGCGGCCTGTTCGGCGGCGGGGGTCACGGCGGTGGCGACCGGGACGGCGACGCGGACGACGACGGCGGCAGCAGGAGCGACCGGGGCAGCGGGTCCGACAGCAAGCCGAGCGGCGGCGGGTCCGACGGCGGCGGGTCCGATCGCGGCGGGGACGACGGCGACGACTCGGGCTCGTCGCGACCGGACCGGAAGGTCGCGGGGGTCGTCGAGGCCGTCGGCGGGTCGTTGACCGCGGACGACGACCGATCGAAAGACCACGGCGGCGGATCGGACCGCAAGCGCGACGACGACGTGCGTGCCGACGCCGACCGCGGCTCTGACCGGTCCGGCGAGGAATCCGGCGGCGGCCGGGGCGACCGCTCGGACGACGACCGCGATACCGACCGCTCGGACTCCGGCGACTCGTCCGGCTCGGACGACGCCGAACGGGCCGGCCGGGTCCTCGAGGCGTTGGGAGGTTCCGGGCTCGGCTCCCTGCTGGCGGCCGCGGCCGAGAAGAACGACTCCGATGACGACTCCGATGACGACTCGGGGGACGACCCGGGGGGCGTCTCGGACGACGAGTCGGGCCGGGACTCGGACCGCCGCGACTCGGACCGCGGGTCCGATGGTGACGCTCCGGATCGGGACTCCTCGGATGACGACTCGTCGGGTGAATCGTCCGACCGCGACTCGGGGTCCGGCGACCGGGGCGGATGGGACGAGGACGAGCTCGAGGCGGCCGTCTGGAAGGCGTTGGCATCCGAGGGCTCCTCCGACCGTGACTCCGACCGTGACTCCGACCGTGACTCCGACCGCGATTCCGATCGGGACTCCGGTCGTGACTCCCACGAGGACTCGGCCGACCGTGACGACCGCTCGGACCGTGACACCGAGGAGGACACCGACCGTGACACCGACGGCGACTCGGAGCGGGAGTCCGGGGACCGGTCTGACCGGGACTCCGACAGCCGCTCCGACGAGGCCGCCGACCAGCGCTCGGAACGCGACTCCGATGGCGGGTCGGACCGGGACTCGGATGCGGAGCGTGACAGCGATCGGGACTCGGATGCGGATCGGAACTCCGGCGAGGACCCGGACCGGGATTCGGATCGTGACTCGGACCGGAAGTCCGACGACGACTCGGGCCGGGACTCCGATGACGACCGTGACTCGGACAAGGGCTCCGACCGTGACTCGGACAAGGGCTCCGACCGTGACTCGGACAAGGGCTCCGACCGTGACTCGGACAAGGGCTCCGACCGTGACTCGGACAAGGGCTCGGACCGCGACTCGAACCGGGACTCCGACGACGACTCCGACCACGACTCCGACCACGACTCGGACAAGGGCTCGGATCGGCATTCCGACGACCGTGATTCCGATGACGGCGATTCCGGTGACGGCGACTCCGATGACGGCGACGACGACGGCGGGGACGACGACGGGGATCACGGCGGCGGCGATCACGGCGGCGGCGATCACGACGGCGGCGATCACGACGGCGGCGATGACGGTGGAGACGACGGGGGCGACGACGGCGGGGACGACGGGGGCGGCGACGACGGGGACTGAGCGTCGGTGGGCGGGGACGACGCGGACTGAGCGTCGGTGGGCGGGGACGACGGCGAGTGAGCGCCGGCGGGCGGCGACGACGGCGAGTGATCATCGCACCGGGTCACCGCCCGATCGCGCGGCACGGCGACGCGCCCCCGCGTGGCACCCCGGAACGGCTGCGCGGCGCAGGTAGCGTCGCCGGCGTGACCGCTGCGCCCGTCATGCCGCCCGCCGGGACCACCCTGCCCGTGCACGTCCGCACCGCGTTCGGGGTCAACGACGTCGAGCCACGTCCGGTGGTGTGGGCCGGCAGGCGGGCATGGCACTGCGGCGACGTGCTCGTCCGCCCGGTGCCCGACAACGTCGTGGCGGCCTGGTCCGCGGCCGTGCTCGACGGCCTCCAGGTCGAGGGTGTGCGCATCGCCCGCCCGCTGCGCTCGTCCGACGGGCGGTGGGTCGTGGGCGGCTGGGCGGCGTGCCGCTTCATCCCCGGCTACGTCGAGCCCCGCTACGACGAGGTGATCGAGGCGTCGGTGCGCTTGCACGCCGCCACCGCGAGCGTCTCCCGGCCCCGGCTGCTCGACGATCGGGACGACCTGGTCAGCCGCTCGGCCGCGGGCGCGTTCGGCGAGCGGCGGCTGACGCTCGACCCGGCCACCGGCGGCGAGCTGTACTCGCAGCTCGCCGAGTTCCGCAAGCCCGTGCAGCTCACCCCGCAGCTGGTGCACCCCGAGCTCTTCGGCGCCGTCCTCTTCGACGAGCACGGAATGCCGGCCGTGATCGACCTCGTGCCCTGCTGGCGCCCGGCGCAGTGGGCGGCGGCGGTCATCGTCGTCGACGCGCTGGCCTGGGGCGGCGCCGACGAGGAGCTGCCCCACCGGTGGACGCACCTCGAGGAGTGGCCGCAGATGCTGCTGCGGGCGCTGCTGCACCGTGTCGCGCTGCACGCGCAGCACCCGGACGCCTCGCCGCGGACGCTCGCCGGCCTGCAGCGGGCGGCGGGGGCCATCGGCCCGCTCCTGTAGCCGAGGACCTCACCTCGAGCGCCCCCTCCCGGTGAGCGCGGCTTTGCGCTGCCGTCACATCGAACCGACGGGCCGGTAACGGGCCGTGCATAGCGTCGCGCCGGAGAAGACGAACCTGGAGGACCGGCGTGACGACCACGGCAGACGCATCCCCCGCGCGTTCCCTGCTCCGCGGGAGGTGGATCGACCACTGGGACCCCGAGGACGGTGGGTTCTGGGAGCGCACGGGCGCCAAGGTCGCCAACCGCAACCTGTGGTTCTCGATCCTTTCCGAGCACATCGGGTTCTCGATCTGGACGCTGTGGTCGGTCCTCGTGCTCTTCATGGGGCCGGAGTACGGCATCGACGCGGCGGGGAAGTTCTTCCTGGTCGCCGTGCCGACGCTGGTGGGATCGATCCTGCGGCTGCCCTACACGATGGCGCCCGCCCGGTTCGGCGGCCGCAACTGGACGATCGTGAGCGCGACGCTGCTGCTGGTCCCGACGATCCTCGCCGCGATCGTCATGCAGCCGGGAACGCCGTACTGGGTGTTCGTCCTCGTCGCCGCCGTCGGCGGGCTCGGCGGTGGGAACTTCGCCTCGTCCATGGCCAACATCAACGCCTTCTACCCCGAGGCGAAGAAGGGCTGGGCCCTCGGGTTGAACGCAGGCGGCGGGAACATCGGCGTGCCGGTCATCCAGCTGGTCGGCCTGCTGATCATCGCGACCGCGGGAGCCGGGGCGCCCCGGATCCTGCTCGGCGTCTACATCCCGCTGATCGTGGTGGCCGCCGCCTGCGCCGCGCTGAGGATGGACAACCTGACATCGATGCGCGGCGACACCGGGGCCTTCAAGGAGGCGTACCGGGAGTCGCAGACGTGGGTGATGTCGTTCCTGTACATCGGCACGTTCGGCTCGTTCATCGGCTACAGCTTCGCGTTCGGGCTCGTGCTGCAGAACCAGTTCGGCCGCACCCCGCTGCAGGCCGCCGCCGTGACGTTCATCGGTCCGCTGCTCGGCTCGCTGGTCCGGCCGGTGGGCGGGTGGCTCGCCGACCGGTACGGGGGCGCGAAGGTCACGTTCTACAACTTCATCGCGATGGGTGTCTCCACCCTCGTGGTGCTCGCGGCGTCCGCCATCGACTCGCTCGCGCTGTTCACGGCCGGGTTCGTGCTGCTGTTCGTGTTCAGCGGCGTCGGGAACGGCTCCACGTACAAGATGATCCCGGCGATCTTCCGGGGCCACGCGCGGGTCGCGGTGGAGGCGGGAGCGGCCGAGCCGGACGCGGCGTACCTGCGCGCGCGGCGCGTTTCGGGTGCCGTGATCGGCATCGCCGGCGCGATCGGCGCGCTGGGCGGCCTGTTCATCAACCTGGCGTTCCGGCAGTCGTTCCTGACCGCGCAGTCCGGCAATCCGGCGTTCTGGTCGTTCCTCGCGTTCTACCTGGTGTGCATCGTGGTGACGTACGTGGTGTACCTGCGTCCGGTCCCGGCGGAGGTCACGCACCCGCGCGTGGCCCACGCGGGAGTGTGACGCCCCGGGTCGCCACCCACTGCCCGTACTGCGCCCTGCAGTGCGGGCAGTGGGTCGGTGCCGACGGCGGCGTCGACGCGCGGGACTTCCCGACCAACCGCGGCGGGCTCTGCCAGAAGGGATGGACCTCCGGCAGCCTGCTGGCCCACCCCGAACGGTTGACCACGCCGTTGATGCGCGCGTCCCGCTCGGCCCCGTTCGACGCCGTGAGCTGGGACGCGGCGCTCGGGCACGTCGCAGGCCGGCTCCGCGAGCTGCAGGCCGAGCACGGACCGGACGCCGTCGCCGTCTTCGGCGCGGGCGGGCTCACGAACGAGAAGGCCTACCTGCTCGGCAAGTTCGCGCGGGTCGCGCTCGGCACCTCGCAGATCGACTACAACGGCCGGTTCTGCATGTCGTCGGCGGCCGCGGCCGGCAACCGGGCGTTCGGGATCGACCGCGGGCTGCCGTTCCCGGTCACCGACCTCGACGACGCCGAGGTCGTGCTGCTCGCCGGCGCGAACGTCGCGGAGACGATGCCGCCGCTGATGGGCCACCTCTCTGGGGCCCGGCTCGTCGTGGTGGACCCGCGGCGCACGCCGACGGCGGAACGGGCCGTGGCCTCGGGCGGGCTGCACCTGCAGCCCGTGCCCGGCACCGACCTCGTGCTGGCGCTGGGCATGCTCCACGCCGCCGTCGTCGACGGGCACCTCGACGCCGACTACCTCGCCGAACGCACCGCGGGCTTCGACGACGCCTGGCGGGTCGCCGCGCAGTGGTGGCCCGAGCGCGCGGAGCGGGTGTGCGGAGTGCCGGCCGCGGACATGCGCACGGCCGTCGGCCTGCTCGCCGGGGCGGCGCGGCGCTACGTGCTCACCGCGCGCGGCGCCGAGCAGCACGCCCACGGCGTCGACACCGTCACCTCCTGGATCAACCTCGCGCTCGCACTCGGGTTGCCGGGCAGGCCCGGCTCGGGCTTCGGCACGATCACCGGGCAGGGCAACGGGCAGGGCGGGCGCGAGCACGGGCAGAAGTCCGACCAGCTGCCGGGGTACCGCTCGATCAGCGACCCGGCCGCCCGTGCGCACGTCGCGGGCGTGTGGGGCGTGGACCCGGCCGGCCTGCCGGGGCCCGGGCGCAGCGCCACGGAGCTGCTGGCCGCGCTCGGTCGTCGCGACGGGCCGAAGGCGCTGCTCGTCTTCGGCTCCAACGTGCTCGTCTCCGCGCCGCACGCGAACGCGGTGGCCGAGCGGCTGGCGGCGCTCGACCTGCTCGTGGTGGCCGACGTCCTCCCCGGCGAGACGGCGATGGCCGCCGACGTCGTCCTCCCGGTGGCCCAGTGGGCCGAGGAGGAGGGCACGATGACCAACCTCGAGGGCCGGGTGCTGCGCAGGCGCCGGGCGCTGCCACCCCCGGAGGGGGTGCGCACCGACCTCGAGGTGATCTCGGGGTTGGCCGACCGGCTCGGCGTCGCAGGCTTCCCCGCCGAGCCCCGTGCGGTGTTCGAGGAGCTGCGGGCGGCGTCGGCCGGTGGGCTCGCCGACTACTCGGGCATCAGCTACGACCGGCTCGACGCGGGCGAGGCGCTGCACTGGCCCTGCCCCGCCCCGGGCCACCCGGGCACGCCGCGGCTGTTCACCGAGCGGTTCGCCCACGCCGACGGCCGCGCCCGGCTGATCCCGGTCGACCACACGCCGTCGGCCGAGCTCCCCGACGCCGACCACCCGCTGCGCGCCACCACGGGACGCGTTCTCGTCCACTACCAGTCGGGCGCGCAGACCCGCCGGATCGCCGAGCTCGCGGGCGTCGTGCCCGAGTCGTTCGTCGAGGTCCACCCGGACACCGCGGCCCGGGCCGGGCTCGCCCACGGCGACTGGGCGCGCGTCGTGTCCCGGCGGGGCGCGGCGCACGCGCGCGTGCGGTGCGTGCCGGGCCTGCGGCCGGACACGGTGTTCCTGCCGTTCCACTTCGGCGGCGAGCAGGCCGCCAACCGGTTGACGAACCCGGCGCTGGACCCGGTCAGCCGGATGCCGGAGTTCAAGGTGAGCGCGGTGCGCCTCGAGCCGGCCTGAGTCGCGGGAGTTGCAGCAAAGCCACTTTCCTGCCAGCACGTTGCGTGAAAGTGGCTTTGCTGCAATGCCGGACTCAGTTCTCGGCGACGGCGAGGACGTCCCGGCAGACGGCCCGGGCGCGGTCGGCCACCGCCACCAGGTCGGCGAGCTGCTCCGGCCGCCGGTCCGGGTCGAACCGGCCGTGCTCGGTGGCGAGGGCCTGCAACCGGTCGAGCAGCGGCGGGAACGCGTTCACCGACGGCGGCGCGGACGGCCGCCGACCAGTCACCGGAGGCCGCGAACTCGTCGAACGCGGGGCCGAGCACGCTGAACCGCGCCCACCGGAAGAAGTCCGGCGGGGCGCCCTCACCCCAGCCGAACCCCTGCTCGTCGCACATCCGGCGGTAGCGGGCCAGCATCTCGATCACGGCGGGCGGCAGGCCCGGCTCCTCGTCCTCGCCGCAGCACGTGCCGCGAGTGTGCCCTTGCGCGGCTGATGTGACGGGGGACACGATCGGCCGGCGAACTCGATGAGGAGGCGCCGATGGTGGTGGTCGAGCCCTACCCGCGCGGGAGGGCCCCGTTCGACACGTCGGGGATCGAGCGGGACGTCACCGGGGTCGCCCACTACACCGCGCTGCCGACCTCGCTGGTCACGATGCTGCGCGCGAGCGTCGAGCGGTACCCGGACGGCGAGGCGCTCGTCGAGGTGGGCGGAGGGCGGCTCACCTACCGGCAGCTCTGGGACCGGGCGGCCCGCGTGGCCGGCGGCCTCGTCGCGGCCGGGGTGGGCCGCGGGGACCGCGTGGCCAACGTCCTGCCCGCCGGCGTCGACTGGGTGCTCTGCTTCCTCGGCACGCAGCTCGCCGGCGCGGTCGCGGTGCCGGTGAACACCCGGTTCGCGCCGCCCGAGATCGAGTACGTGCTCGCCGACTCGGGCGCCTCGGTGGTGCTGCGCCCCGGCGAGCCGCTGCCCGACGGCCCGCCGCACGCCGAGGCGCTCACCCCCGTCGACCTCGCGGCGATCTTCTACACCAGCGGTACCACCGGCTTCCCCAAGGGCGCGATGACCACGAACGAGAACTTCCTCTCCAACGTGGAGACGGCGGTGCGCGTGGTCGGCATCGACCGGGCCGAGGGGCCGGAGCTGCGCAACCTCGTCTCGGTGCCGCTGTTCCACGTGACCGGGTGCAACAGCCAGCTGCTCCTGCAGCTCGCCATCGCCGGCACCACCGTCGTGCTGCCGGCCTTCGACGTGCAGGCGTTCCTGCGCACGATCGTCGAGGAGCGGATCAACCACCTCACCAGCGTGCCGGCGATCTACGCGCTCGCCATCGGCCAGCCGAACTTCGCCGAGTTCGACGTCGGCCGGGTCAGCCGTGTCGCGTACGGCGGAGCGCCGATCGCGCCGTCGCTCGTGCAGCGGATCAAGGAGCACTTCCCGAACGCCCGGGTCGGCAACGGCTTCGGACTCACCGAGACCTCCTCGATCGCCACCTTCCTGCCGCACGAGTGGGCGGCCGAGCACGCCGACTCCGTCGGGTTCGCGGCTCCCGTGGTCGACCTCTCGCTCGACGTGCTCGACGCGGCGAGCGGCGTGGGCGAGCTGCTCGTCCGCGGCCCGAACGTGGTGGCCGGTTACTGGAACAAGCCGGAGGCAACCCGGGAGACGTTCGTCGACGGCTGGCTGCACACCGGCGATCTCGCCCGCATCGACGGCGAGGGCCTCGTCCACATCGTCGACCGCGCCAAGGACATGATCAACCGCGGCGGCGAGAACGTGTACTGCGTGGAGGTGGAGAACGCGCTTGCCGCCGTGCCCGGCGTCGTCGAGGCCGCGGTCGTGGGGGTGCCGGACGAGGTGATGGGGGAGAAGGTGGGCGCGGTCGTGGTCGGCGCCGGCATCGACGCGGAGCACGTGCTCGCCCACCTCCGAGGGCGGATGGCCGACTTCAAGATCCCCCAGTTCCTCGTCGTGCGCTCAGCGCCGCTGCCCCGCAACCCGGGCGGCAAGCTGCTCAAGCGGCAGTTGCGGGAGGACACGGAGTGGGGGCGCCCGGTGCGCGGCCGCTGATCCTGTGACGCGCGGCACCGCTCACGGCGGTGGCCGGGCGATGTGCGAGCGGCGTTACCTCTCCGTCACGAAGCGCCCCACGCGTGTAACTCCAGGTACCTACCGTCGATCGGCGTGAGCAGACGGGTCGTGGTGGTGGGGCACGGGATGGTGGGTGCCCGGTTCGCCGAGGAGGTGCGGCGCCGGGACCCCAACGGGCGACTCGTGCGCCTGACCGTCCTCGGGGCCGAGCCGCGCCCGGCCTACAACCGGGTGCTGCTGTCCACGGTGCTCGGCGGCGGGCTGTCGGCCCAGGCGGTGCAGCTGCACCCGCCGGGCTGGGCCGCGCGGCACCGCGTGGACCTGCGCACCGGTGTCACCGTGAAGTCGATCGACCGGGCGGAACGGGTCGTGCACTGCTCGGACGGCGCGGTGGAACGCTACGACGAGCTGGTGCTCGCCACCGGTAGCCGGGCCTGGCTGCCGCCGCTGGAGGGGCTCGCCGACAAGAGCGTCGTCACCTTCCGCGACCTCGACGACTGCGAGCGGATCCTGGAGCTGGCCCGTCCCGGCGCGCGCTTCGCCGTGCTCGGCGGCGGCTTGCTGGGGTGCGAAGCCGCCCGCGGGCTGGCCGGCCGGGGAGTGCGGGTCACGGTCGTGCACCCGATGTCGCACCTCATGGAACGCCAGCTCGACGCGGGTGCGGGCGAGGTGCTGGCCGGCGCGATGACCCGGCTCGGCGTCGACGTCCGGCTCGGCTTCCAGGCCGTCGGCTGGGAACCCGACGCCGGGTTGCGCGCCGCCGACGGTGAGCTGGTCGCCGCCGACGCGCTGGTCGTCGCGGCAGGCGTCCGGGCCGAGACCGGGCTCGCGGCCGACGCCCGCATCGCCGTCGACCGGGGTGTGCTGGTCGACGACCGCCTCGCCACGTCCGACGGGCGCGTGCACGCGATCGGTGACTGCGCCCAGCACCCGGGCACCCCCGCCGGCCTCGTGCAGCCGGGGTGGGAACAGGCCGCGGTGCTCGCCGACCTCCTCACCGGCACGAACCCGGCCGCCCGCTACGGCGGCACCCGCGCCGTCACCCGGCTCAAGGCGCGCGACGTCGACCTCGCCACGGTGGGCGATCCGGCCGTGCTGGCCGAGTCGGGTGCGGAGGTGCTGCGCTTCGCCGACCCGGCAGGCGGCCGCTACGCCACCCTCGCACTGCGCGGCGACCGCGTGGTGGGCGGCGCCATGATCGGCCTGCCCGAGGCGGCGGCGTCGATGATCCAGTACTACGACACGGGTCATCCCGCCCCGGCCGACCGGCTCGGGCTGCTGTTCGGCCGTGCGCTGCCCGGTGCGCCCGAGACGGCCGACCCCGGCCGGCTGCCCGCATCCGCGATCGTCTGCCGCTGCAACACCGTCACGAAGGGGGCCCTGGTCGCCGCCTGGCGGGACGGCTACACCGACGTCCCGGCCCTGAGCCGCGCCACCCGCGCCGGAACCGGCTGCGGCGGCTGCGGCGACACCGTGCGCGGCATCTGCGCATGGCTCGCCGAGAGCGACCCCCCGACGCTGAGCGGAGCTTTGCGGAGCGAACAGACAGCGCTGACCCCCGTCCCCGAGGAGGGAGCCGCGTGAAGGAGCTCGTCGTCGTCGGTAATGGCATGGTCGGGCACCGGTTGGTGCAGGCGATGCGCGACCGCGATGCCGCCGCTCGGTGGCGGATCACGGTGCTGGGTGAGGAGACCCGCCCCGCTTACGACCGGGTCGCCCTCTCCTCCTATGTCGACGGCAGGACCGCCGAGGAGCTGACGCTTCCCGAGGTGGCCGACCCGCTGGTGCAGCTGCACCTCGGCGACCCCGCCGTCGCGCTCGACCGCGATGCGCGCATCGTTCGCACGGAGTCCGGCCGCGAGCTGCCCTACGACGCGCTCGTGCTCGCCACCGGGTCGGTGCCGTTCGTGCCGCCGGTCCCCGGCCGCGACCTGCCCGGCTGCTTCGTCTACCGCACGCTCGACGACCTCGACGCGATCATGGCCGCCGCCGGGCGGGCCGTGGCCGCGCCCGGGCCCGGCCGGCGCTCGGCCGTGGTGGTCGGCGGCGGGCTGCTCGGGCTGGAGGCCGCGCGGGCGCTGCGCCTGCTCGGGCTGTCGCCGCAGGTCGTCGAGATCGCGCCGCGACTGATGCCGGCGCAGGTCGACGAGGGCGGCGGCGCCGTGCTGCGGCGGCTCGTGGAGTCCGAGGACCTGCAGGTGCGCTGCGGCGTGTCCGTCACGGGGATCACCGAGGACCGGCGGCGCCTCCCACCACGTGCCCGGCGGGGACACGCCGCCGCGGAGCAAGGCGGATCCCCGCCGGGGAGGTTGATCGCGTCACTGTCCGACGGGATCGAGCTCGACGCGGACGTCGTCGTCTTCTCCGCGGGCATCCGCCCCGCCGACGGGTTGGCCCGCGCGGCCGGGCTGCCGGTCGGGGAGCGCGGCGGCGTGCTCGTGAACGCCGCCTGCCGGACGCCCGACCCGCACGTCTGGGCCGTCGGCGAGGTGGCCGCGCTGGAGGGCCGCACGTACGGGCTGGTCGCGCCGGGGTATGCGATGGCCGAGGTGGTGGCCGACCGGCTGCTCGGCGGCTCCGCGACGATGACGCCCGCCGAGCTGGACATGTCGACGCAGCTCAAGATGCTCGGCGTCGACGTGGCGAGCTTTGGCGACGCGCTGGCCCGCACGCCGGGTGCGCTGGAGGTCGTCGTCAACGACCCGGTCGCGGGCACCTACGCCAAGCTCGTCGTCAGCGACGATGCGAAGACGCTGCTCGGGGGCGTGCTCGTCGGCGACGCGTCGAAGTTCGCCGCGCTGCGCCCGCTGGTCGGCTCGCCGCTGCCCGCGGACCCGGTCGCGATGATCGCGCCGGGCGGCGTGGAGGTGGGCGCCGCCGAGTTGATCTTTTCTGGGCTACCCGACTCCGCGCAGATCTGCTCCTGCAACGCCGTGACCAAGGGCGCGCTGCGGGACGCGATCCACGGTGGCGCGCACGACGTGCCGGCGCTCAAGGCCTGCACCCGGGCCGGGACCAGCTGCGGGTCGTGCGTCCCGATGCTCAAGACGTTGCTCGCGCAGGAGGGCGTCGAGGTCTCGAAGGCGCTGTGCGAGCACTTCGCGGTGTCGCGCGCGGAGCTGTTCGAGATCGTGGCGAGCACCGGGGTACGCACGTTCTCCGAGCTCATCGCCCAGCACGGCACCGGCCGCGGCTGCGACATCTGCAAGCCGGCCGTCGCCTCCATACTGGCGTCGCTCGGTTCGGGGCACGTGCTCTCCGGCGAGCAGGCGGCGCTGCAGGACACCAACGACCACTTCCTGGCCAACCTGCAGCGCAACGGCACCTATTCGGTGGTGCCCCGCATCCCGGGCGGGGAGATCACCCCGGAGGGCCTGATCGTGATCGGCGAGGTGGCCCGCGACTTCGCGCTCTACACGAAGATCACCGGTGGGCAGCGGATCGACATGTTCGGTGCCCGGGTCGAGCAGCTGCCGGCGATCTGGCGCCGGCTGGTCGACGCGGGGTTCGAGTCCGGGCACGCGTACGGGAAGGCGCTGCGCACCGTGAAGTCGTGCGTCGGCACCACGTGGTGCCGCTACGGGCAGCAGGACTCGGTGGGCCTCGCCGTCGCGCTCGAGCTGCGCTACCGCGGCCTGCGCTCGCCGCACAAGGTCAAAGCGGGGGTGTCGGGCTGCGCCCGCGAGTGCGCGGAGGCCCGGTCCAAGGACTTCGGCGTGATCGCCACCGAGACCGGGTGGAACCTCTACGTCGGCGGCAACGGCGGTTTCACCCCGCGCCACGCCGAGCTGATCGCGTCCGACGTCGACACCGACACGTTGATCGCGCTCATCGACCGGTTCCTCATGTTCTACATCCGCACGGCGGACCGGCTGCAGCGCACCGCGGCCTGGATCCAGGCCATGGACGGCGGCCTCGACCACCTGCGCGCCGTGATCGTCGACGACTCGCTGGGGATCTGCGCCGACCTCGAGGCCGCGATGGAGGCCCACGTCGCGGGCTACGCCGACGAGTGGCGCGGGGTGCTGGAGGACCCGGAGAAGCTGGAGCGGTTCGTGTCGTTCGTCAACGCGCCGGACGCGCCGGACCCGACGATCTCGTTCGTCACCGAACGCGGGCAGCCGGTGCCCGTCACGCTCGGCCTCCCGGGGGTACGCGCATGACTGCTGAATCACCGCCGACCGTCCGCCTGCTTCGCGACGGCGTTCCGTCGTCGGACATGCGTGGAGAGATGATCGACCTCAGGTGGGAAACCGTGTGCCCGCTCGACCGGCTGCTGCCCGAGCGCGGGGTCGCCGCGCTGCTCGCGGCCGGCGGCGAGCCGGTGCAGGTGGCGCTCTTCCGGCTGTCCGACGGCAAGGGGGGCGGGCCCGAAGGGCAGGGGGGCGGGAAAGTCACAGGGGGCGGGCCCGAAGGGCAGGGGGGCGGGAAAGTCACAGGGG
>NZ_BAABJO010000014.1:0-187933 GCF_039543345.1 Pseudonocardia adelaidensis
TCCCATCCCGAACCCGGAAGCTAAGCCCTCCAGCGCCGATGGTACTGCACTCGCCAGGGTGTGGGAGAGTAGGTCGCCGCCGACATTCAACGTGTTGTGGGCCCCCGCCAACAGGCGGGGGCCCACTTTTTTGTATCCTCTTGAGGTGAGTATCGCGGATGGTTCCGGCGATGACCGCCCGCGAGAAGATCGCGACAGCGGCCGCCGAACCGATGATCGGAAATCCGGCCCTCGCCGCGCACCGGCGGGCGGCAGGCAGGGCGACGAGCGTGGCGGCAGGAAGAGCGCGCCGCGCCTCGGGTCCGGGTGGGGCGGCGATCGCGGCGCGGACGGCGGCCGGGAGCGCGGCGGCCGACGGCCGTCCGGCGATCCGGAGCGGCGCGGCGGCGAGGAGCGCCGGGGCGGTGCCGACCGCGACCGCTCCGAGAAGCGGCAATGGTCGGGCCGGGACGACCGCGGGCACGGCGGTGGTCGCGGATCCGACCGCGGTCGGCAGGGCGACGGGCCGCGAGGGAACTACCGCGGCCGCGACGACCGCCCCGGCGCCGCACGCGGGCGGGACGACAGGAGCGCCGGGCGGGGCCGGGAGGACGGTCCCGGGCGCGAGCGGCGGCCCTGGGTGGACCGCGGGGCCTCGCGGGGCGGCCGGGAGGACCGGTTCGGCGGGCAGCGCCGCGAGCGCTCGGACCGCGGATCCGAGCGCGGTGGCCGCGACGAGCGGCCCGGGGGCGCCCGGCGGCCTTGGGCGGACCGGGGCGCCGGAGGGGTCGGCCGCGACGACCGTGCCGGCCGGGAGCGGCGTCCCTGGGATCGCGACGACGCGCGCGGTCGTCGGGACGAGCGCTCCGGTGGTGAGCGCCGCCCGTGGGCGGAGCGCGGGGACAGCCGAGGCGGCCGCGAGGACCGTTCCGGTGGAGACCGGCGACCGTGGGCCGACCGGGATGACACCCGCGGCCGTCGGGACGAGCGCTCCAGCGGTGAGCGTCGGTCGTCGGCGGAGCGCGGGGACAGCCGTGGCGGCCGCGAGAACCGTTCCGGTGGAGACCGGCGACCGTGGGCCGACCGGGATGACACCCGCGGCCGTCGGGACGAGCGCTCCAGCGGTGAGCGCCGGTCGTCGGCGGAGCGCGGGGACAGCCGTGGCGGCCGCGAGAACCGTTCCGGTGGAGACCGGCGACCGTGGGCCGACCGGGATGACACCCGCGGCCGTCGGGACGAGCGCTCCAGCGGTGAGCGCCGGTCGTCGGCGGAGCGCGGGGACAGCCGTGGCGGCCGGGACGACCGTTCCGGTGGAGACCGGCGGCCGTGGACGGACCCGCGAGGTGGCCGCGATGACCGTGGCGGCGACCGGCGCCGGGACGATCGCGAGGGGGCGCGGGGAAGGCCAGATCGCGGCGCGCGGCAGGGCGCACCCGAACGTGGGCGGCGCACCGCCGGCGGGCCGGACGGTCGCAGGCGCGACGACGGTGGGTTCCGGGGCGATCGGCGGCGGGACCGTCGGGAGGACGTCGGGCGCGGGGAGCGGCCCGAGGGTGCTCCCGCGCAGCCGCGTGTGCCCGAGCCGGCCCTGACCGACGACATCACGGCGTCGGGGCTCGACTCCGAGGTGCGCCGCGACCTGCGCGGCCTGCAGCGGGACACGGCGGACTCGGTCGCCCGGCACCTGGTGGCCGCGGGCAGGCTGGTGGACGAGGACCCGGGACTCGCGCTCGAGCACGCCCGCTTCGCGCGGGCGAGGGCATCCCGGATCGCCGTGGTGCGCGAGGCCGCGGGCATCGCCGCCTACCACGCCGGGGAATGGGCCGAGGCGCTCGGTGAGCTGCGCGCCGCACGGCGCATGGGGGGCGGACCGGGACACCTGGCGGTCATGGCCGACATCGAGCGTGCCCTCGGGCGGCCCGAGCGTGCCCTTGAGCTCAGCCGCGGCCCCGAGGTGCGTGAGCTGGACCGGGCGGAGGCCATCGAGCTCGCCATCGTCGCTGCGGGTGCCCGGAGGGACCTCGGCGAGCTGGACGCCGCAGTCGTCAGCCTGCAGATCCCCGAGCTCGAACCGGCCCGCCGGGAGCCGTGGAGCGCGCGCCTCTTCTACGCCTACGCCGACAACCTGCTCGCCGCCGGGCGCGAGGCGGACGCCCTGCAGTGGTTCGTGCACGCCGCGGACGCCGACGAGGGCGGCGAGACCGACGCCGATCGGCGGATCGCCGAGCTCACCGGCGAGCCGCTCCCGGACGACGACTTCGCCTTCGGGGTGGAGGACGGAGCTGCGGCCGGCCCGGACGCGGAAGGTACGAGCTCGGGCGCCGAGCCCGCAGCGGACGCCGGCGCTCCCGACGCGGGGGGCGTCGACCCGGCCGGGGCCGACCCGGAGCCCGAGCCCGCGGCGGACCCGGACGGCTCCGACGAGCAGCCCGCCCATCCGGCCGACGCCGGTTCCGCGGGCGGGGACGTCACCGCGGAGGTCGATGCCGCGAGCGGCACCGGCGACGCCGCGGTGGGTGATCCGCCGCCGTCGTCCGCCGCGGAGCACGGCGACATCGACGGCGACACCGACGAGGAGCGGGGCCCGAGGAGTCCGGGTGAGTGACGACCTGCTGAGCCGCCACGACGTGCTGCTCGCAGACCTGGACGGCACCCTGTACCGGGGCCCGTCGGCGGTGCCGGGAGCCGTGGAGGCGGTGCGCGGCGCGGCGGAGCGGGGTGTACGCACCGCGTACGTCACCAACAACGCGTCCCGCAGGCCGTCCGAGGTGGCCGAGCACCTCGCCGAGCTGGGGTTCGCGGCGCGCACCGAGGACGTCGTCGCGAGCTCCCAGGCCGCTGCCGGCCTGCTCGCGGACCAGCTCCCGGCCGGCGCCCGGGTGCTGGTCGTCGGTGCCGACGCCCTCGCCGCGGAGGTGACCGGGCGCGGGCTGCGGGTCGTCACGACGGCCGCCGAGGCCGACGCCGTCGTGCAGGGGCACAGCCCCGACACCGGGTGGCCGCAGCTCGCCGAGGCCACGGTCGCGGTACGCGCGGGTGCGCTGTGGGTCGCGTGCAACCTCGACCCGACGCTGCCCACCGAACGCGGGCCCCTGCCCGGGAACGGGGCCATGGTGGGTGTCGTGCGCGTCTCCACCGGAAAGGAGCCGCAGGTCGCGGGCAAGCCGGGCCCCGCGCTGCTGCAGGAGGCTGCTCGGCGCACCGGGGCGCGGCGGCCGCTCATGATCGGCGACCGCCTCGACACCGACATCGAGGGCGGCCGCGCCGCGGGCATGGCCACGATGCTCGTGCTCACCGGCATCTCCGATGCCGCCGAGCTGCTGGCCGCACCCGCCGAGCTGCGGCCCGACTACGTGGCGGCCGACCTGGACGGCCTCACCGCCCGCCCCGAGGACCTCGCGTTCGGCCCGCGGCCCGGCTGGGACGTCCGCGTGCCGGAGCCCGGCACGCTGGTGCTGGCCGGCGACGGCGCCCCGGTCGACGCCCTACGGGCCCTGTGCGCCGCACACTGGGCGTCCGGAGGCGGCCCGGCAGAGGTCAGCGCCGACGGGGACGACGCGGCCGCCGCGCTGCGGCACCTCCGGCTCGGCGGCTCGGCTACCGTGGCGGAGGTCGGGGAGCACGACCAGAAGCCGGGAGCGCATCGATGACCGTCCCCACCCCCGGGCCGCCACCACGCCCGGTCGACCACCTCGAGGTGGTCGACCAGGCCGTGGCCGCCCTCGACGGGCTGGCCGGGCGGCCGCTCGGCGAGCACGTCGAGGCGTACGAGCGGGTGCACGCCGCGCTGTCCGAGGCGCTCAGCGCGGGCTCCTCGGGCGGCGCGTGACCGCGGTGGTCACCCGGGCCCGTCTCGACGCCGAGCTCGTCCGCCGTGGGCTCGCCCGTTCCCGGCAGCAGGCGGCCGAGCTGATCGCGCAGGGCCGGGTCGCCGTCCGCGGCGTCCCGGCCGGGAAGCCCGCCACCGTGGTCGACCGGGACACGCCGGTCACCGTGCAGCGCACGGACGAGCGCGAGTGGGCGTCCCGGGGAGCGCACAAGCTCATCGGTGCGCTCGACGCGTTCGAGATGGACGTCACCGGCCTGCGGTGCCTGGACGCGGGGGCCTCCACCGGTGGGTTCACCGACGTGCTGCTCGACCGCGGGGCGGCCGAGGTGGTGGCCGTCGACGTCGGGTACGGGCAGCTCGTGTGGCGCCTGCGCAGCGACGAACGCGTGCGGGTGCACGACCGCACGAACGTCCGCGCGCTCGAGCCGGCGACGATCGGGGGCCCGGTGGCGCTCACCGTCGCCGACCTGTCGTTCATCTCGCTGCGCACGGTGCTGCCCGCGCTGCTGGCGTGCACCGCCGCCGACGGGGAGCTCCTGCCGATGGTCAAGCCGCAGTTCGAGGTGGGCAAGGCGCGGCTGGGCGCGGGAGGCGTGGTGCGCAGCCCCGAGCTGCGGCTCGCGGCGCTCACCGAGGTGGCCGCCGCGGCGCGGGAGCTGGGACTCGTCGTGCGCGACGCCGTCGCGAGCCCGCTGCCCGGCCCGTCGGGCAACGTGGAGTTCTTCCTGCGGCTCGCCCGCTCGGGTGCCGACGCGGGTGACGACGTGCTGGCCGGCGCGGTGGAGGCCGGCGCCGTGGGTAGGGGGAGCCCGTGACACGAGAGGTCCTCGTCGTCCTGCACTCCGGCCGGGCCACCAACCTGCGCACCGCGGCGGCGGTCGCCCAGCGCTTGGCGGCGTCCGGCGTCCGGCTGCGGGTGATCGGTGAGGAATGGGCGGAGGTGGAGTGCGACGGCCTGCCCGCGGGGCTCACCCCGCGCACCGTCGAGGGCCGTCCGGGGTGCGCCGAGGGCGCGGAGGTCGTGCTGGTGCTCGGCGGCGACGGCACGCTGCTGCGCGCCGCGGAGATGGCGCGGCCGGTCGGGGTGCCGCTGCTCGGGGTGAACCTCGGGCGGGTCGGCTTCCTCGCCGAGGCCGAGCAGGAGTCCCTGAACGACGCGCTGGACGCCGTGGTCGAGGGCGGCTACTCGGTCGAGGAACGGATGACGATCGACGCCGTCGCCCGCACCAACGGGGACGTCGTCGCGCGCAGCTGGGCGCTCAACGAGGTCACGGTCGAGAAGAGCAGCCGGGAGCGGATCCTCGAGGTGGTGCTCGAGGTGGACGCGCGGCCGGTGTCGGCCTTCGGCTGCGACGGCGTGCTGTGCGCCACGCCGACCGGTTCCACCGCGTACGCGTTCTCCGCGGGAGGGCCGCTGGTGTGGCCGCAGGTCGAGGCCATGCTGCTGGTGCCGAGCAACGCGCACGCGCTGTTCGCGCGGCCCATGGTGATCGCCCCGGACAGCGAGGTGGCGATCGAGGTCGACCCGGGCGGGCCGCCGGCCGTGCTGGAGTGCGACGGGCGCCGCACGTTCGCGTTGCCGCCCGGAGCGCGCGTGGAGCTGGCCCGTGGCGGCACCTCGGTGCGGATGGTGCGCCTCGACGGCCAGCCGTTCGCCGACCGGCTCGTCCGCAAGTTCGACCTCCCGGTGCGGGGCTGGCGCGGCGCGCCCGACGCGCACCGGGAGCGCTAGGAACCCTTGTCCGCCCGGCGCCGTACGCTCACGCCCATGCTGGCCGAGATGCGGATCCAGGGCCTCGGCGTGATCGACGACGCGACCCTCGAGCTGGACCCGGGCCTCACGGTGCTCACCGGGGAGACCGGTGCGGGCAAGACCATGGTCGTCACGGGCCTCTCGCTGCTCGGCGGCGGCCGGGCCGAGGCGTCCCGGGTGGCCGGTGGCGCCCGCCGCGCGGTCGTCGAGGGCAGGTTCAGCGCCGACGCCGCGGCCCTCGCCGTCGCCGACGAGGTGGGCGCCGACGCCGACGAGGACGGCACCCTCATCGCCGTCCGCACCGTGTCGGCCGACGGGCGGTCGCGGGCCCACCTCGGGGGGCGGTCGGTGCCCGTCGGGGTGCTGTCCCGGCTCGCCGAGGCCACGCTCGCCGTGCACGGGCAGAACGACCAGCTGCGCCTGCTGCGCCCGGCCGAGCAGCGCGCGCTGCTGGACCGGTTCGCCGGCGACGCCGTCGCCGGGCCGCTGGAGCGCTACCGGGCCGTGCGGGCGGAGTGGCAGCGGGTGGCCGCCGAGCTGCTGGAGCGCCGCGACGGCGCCCGGCGGCTCGCGCAGGAGGCCGACATGCTGCGTCACGGCCTCACCGAGATCGAGGCGGTGGACCCGCAGCCGGCCGAGGACACCGAGCTGGTCGACCTCGCGCGTCGGCTGGCCGCCGCCGACGACCTGCGCGAGGCCGCCGCGGCGGCGCAGGCGGCGCTCGTGGGGGCCGACGAGCCCGACCCGGACGCGCCCGCCGCGCTCGCGCTCATCGGCGACGCACGGCACCGGCTCGCCGCGGCGGGCGACCCCGAGCTCTCCGCGCTGGACGCGCGGCTCGGCGAGGCGCTCGCGCTGCTCGGGGACGTCGGCACCGAGCTCACCGCCTACCTCGACCGGCTCGACGCCGACCCGGAGCGGCTCGCCCAGGTGCTCGCCCGGCAGGCCGAGCTGAAGGCGCTCACGCGCAAGTACGCCGCAGACATCGACGGCGTGCTCGCGTGGGCCGACGCCGCGCGGGAGCGACTGGCCGGCCTCGACACCTCCGACGAGGCCCTCTCGGCCCTGGCCGCCCGCCGCGACGAGCTCGCCGCGGAGCTGGCAGGCCACGCGCAGGCGGTCACCGCGGCGCGCACCGAGGCGTCGACGCGCCTCGCCGCCGGGGCCACCGCCGAGCTGGCCGGGCTCGCGATGCGCGACGCGCGCCTGCAGGTGACGGTCACGCCGCGCGAGGCGGGCCGCGACGCCCCCGACGCGCTGCCGGTCGGCGGCGCGCTGCTGGCGGCGGGCACCGACGGCGTCGACGAGGTCGAGCTGCGCCTGGTGGCCCACGCCGGCGCCGCGCCGCAGCCGCTGCACAAGGGCGCCTCCGGCGGCGAGCTGTCGCGCGTGATGCTCGCCCTCGAGGTGGCGCTCGCCGGGGCCGACCCGGTGCCCACGATGGTGTTCGACGAGGTCGACGCCGGGGTCGGCGGCCGCGCCGCCGTCGAGATCGGCAGGCGGCTCGCCCGGCTGGCCGCCCGCCACCAGGTGATCGTGGTGACCCACCTGCCGCAGGTCGCCGCCTACGCCGACCGGCACCTGGTGGTGGACAAGTCCAACGACGGGCAGAACGGCGCCACGCGCAGCAGCGTGCGCACGTTGCCCGAGTCGGACCGCATCGTCGAGCTCGCCAGGATGCTGGCCGGCCTCGACCACACCGACACCGGACGCGCCCACGCCGAGGAGCTCCTCGCCGCCGCCCGAGCCCACCGGGAGGCCGACCGCGCACCCGGCGCGGCCCCCCGGCGGAAGGGCCGGAAGGCGCCGGCTGCGGCCGGCTGACGCCACGCCCGGCGGCCACACACCAACTGTGGCGCTCGCACACCGACTGCAGTTGGTGTGCGAGCGCGGATGTCGGTGTGCGAGCGCCCGGCCGGCCAGGTGAACCCACCGTCACCGTCCGGCGTGCCTTCCCGGCATCCCGCGTCTCGGGTGTCACAGTGCGTGCATGAAGCTGTCCGGCCTGTTGCACCGCTCGCGTACGGCGCTGCCCGGGCTGGCTGGCGTTGCCCGGGTCGACCGGCGCACCGACGGCCTGCTCCGCCGCGTCAAGGCGGGCGAGATCGCGGTCATCGATCACGTCGACCTGGACCGAGCCACCGCCGAGGCACTCGTCTCGGCGCAGGTGGCGGCCGTCGTCAACGCGGCGCCGTCCATCTCCGGCCGGTACCCGAACCTGGGACCCGAGGTGCTCGTCGCCGCCGGCATCCTGCTGGTGGACGACGTCGGTGACGAGGCCCTCCGGGTGATCAAGGACGGGAGCCGGATCCGGATCCACGAGGGCGTGATCTACGCCGGTGAGCTGGAGCTGGCCAAGGGGGTCGA
Source organism: Pseudonocardia adelaidensis (assembly GCF_039543345.1). Lineage (NCBI taxonomy): Bacteria > Bacillati > Actinomycetota > Actinomycetes > Pseudonocardiales > Pseudonocardiaceae > Pseudonocardia > Pseudonocardia adelaidensis. The sequence continues at coordinate 7,929 of NZ_BAABJO010000014.1, forward strand.
GCAGGACGCCGACTCGGTGGCCGACGCGATGGTCGAGGCGAAGTCGGGCCTCACCCACCAGCTCGAGGCGTTCGCCGCCAACACCATCGAGTTCATGCGCCGGGAACGGTCGATGCTGCTCGACGGCGCGGGCGTGCCCGAGGTGGAGGTGCGGCTCGCCGACCGCCAGGTGCTGGTGGTCGGCACGGGCTACGACCACGACGCCGAGCTGAAGCGGCTCGCCCACTACATCAGCGAGTACCGGCCGGTGCTGGTCGGCGTGGGGGCGGGCGCCGACGCGCTGATGAAGGCGGGGCACACGCCGCAGCTCATCGTCGGCGACCCGAGCGAGATCTCCAGCGAGGCGCTCACCTGCGGCGCCGACGTCGTGGTACCGGCCTTCGCCGACGGGCACGCCCCGGGCCTGCACCGGGTGCAGGACCTCGGCGTGGGCGCCGTGACGTTCCCGAGCTCGGCCAACCCGGAGGACCTGGCGCTGCTCATCGCCGCGCACGGCGGGGCGTCGCTCGTGGTCACGGTGGGCCTCTCGGCGAGCATGGTGGAGTTCCTCGACCGCGGTCGGTCGGGCAGCAGCGCCTCGACCTTCCTCACCCGGCTGCAGCTGGGAGGGCTGCTTGTGGACGGGCGGGTGATCGCCTCGCTGTACCGCAGCCGGATCTCGATCGGCGCGATCGTGCTGATGGCGGCGTCCGCGCTGGTGGCGGTGGTGGCCGCGCTGCTCGTGTCGGACGCGGGCGAGGCCGTGCTGGCGTGGATCTCCCAGGTGTGGGTGGGGCTCGTGCAGCAGATCAGGGATGTAACCGGGGGATTCTTCGCGTGATCTCGTTCCGCTACCACGTCGTGTCGATCGCCGCGGTGTTCCTGGCACTCGCCGTCGGCGTCGTGCTCGGGTCGGCCGGTGTGTCGGACCGGCTGCTGTCGGCCGTCTCCGACCAGGCCGACGACCTCGCGGGCCAGGTGCAGACGCTGCGCGCGGAGCGGGACGACCTCGCCGCGGGCCAGCGCGCGTCCGACGAGTTCGCGCGCCGCGTCGGGCCCGCCGCCGTGCGCGGGCTGCTCCAGGGCAGCAGCGTCACGCTGGTGACCACGGGCGCCGACCCCGCCGACCGGGACGCCGTGGTGGCGCTCCTGCAGCAGGCAGGCGCCACCGTGGGCGGCGAGGTGGCGCTCACCCCCGCCGTCGGCGACCCGGCGCGCGGTGACCAGCTGCGCGAGCTCACCGCGCAGCTGCTGCCCACCGGCGCCCAGCTGCCCGCGGCGACCGACACCGGCAGCCTCGTCGGTGGCCTGCTCAGCGGCGTCGTGCTCGCCCCGACCGGGCAGCAGCCCGGCCAGCCGATCACGGCCCAGCAGGCCGACGCGGTGCTCGCCGGGCTCGCGGCAGCCGGGTTCGTCGCGCCGGGGACGCGGCCGCAGCCCGGGAACGTCGTGCTCGTGCTCACGGGTGGGGCCCTGCAGGGCCTCGACGCCGGTGACGCCGCCGCCGTCGTCGCCCGGCTGGCCGCCCAGCTCGACCACGCGGGTGGCGGGACCGTGCTGGCCGGCCGCACCGGCTCCGCGGACGCCACGGGGGCCGTGGGCGTGGCACGCGCCGACCCGGGCGTCGTGCAGCGCGTGTCCACCGTGGACGACGTGCAGACCGGTGCCGGACAGGTGTCGGCGGTGCTGGCGCTGCGGGAGCAGCTCGACGGGCGCTCCGGCAGCTACGGAACGTCCGCGACCGCGACCGGGGGTGCCGCGCCGGCCGCCTGATCGGGTGCGGCGGGGCACGACACGCGGGGGAGTTGGCCGACGGACCTGGCTCGTATGTACCCTGAAGACCCGTGCAGCCTCGCGCGACGCGTCATCTGTTCGTCACCGGCGGGGTAGCGTCCTCGCTGGGCAAGGGTCTGACGGCCTCGAGCCTCGGCCAACTCCTCACCGCCCGCGGCCTGCGGGTCATCATGCAGAAGCTGGATCCGTACCTGAACGTGGATCCGGGCACGATGAACCCCTTCCAGCACGGCGAGGTGTTCGTCACCGAGGACGGGGCCGAGACCGACCTCGACATCGGACACTACGAGCGGTTCCTCGACCGGAACCTGCACGGCCGCGCCAACGTCACCACCGGCCAGGTGTACTCCTCGGTGATCGCGAAGGAGCGGCGCGGCGAGTACCTCGGCGACACGGTCCAGGTCATCCCGCACATCACGAACGAGATCAAGGACCGGATCCGCGCGATGGCGGAGCCGGACGACGACGGGATCGTCCCGGACGTCGTGATCACCGAGGTCGGCGGCACGGTGGGCGACATCGAGTCGCTGCCGTTCCTGGAGGCTGTGCGCCAGGTCCGCCACGACGTGGGCCGCGACAACTGCTTCTTCCTGCACGTCTCGCTGGTGCCCTACCTCGCCCCGTCCGGCGAGCTGAAGACGAAACCGACGCAGCACTCGGTCGCCGCGCTGCGCAACATCGGCATCCAGCCCGACGCGCTCGTGCTGCGCGCCGACCGGGAGATCCCCGACGGCCTCAAGCGCAAGATCAGCCTGATGTGCGACGTCGACACCGACGGCGTCGTCGCCGCCCCGGACGCCCCGTCGATCTACGACATCCCCCGCGTGCTGCACCGCGAGGGCCTCGACGCGTACGTGGTGCGCCGGCTGGGACTGCCGTTCCGCGACGTCGACTGGACGGTGTGGGGCGACCTGCTCGACCGCGTGCACCACCCGGACGAGACGGTGCGGATCGCGCTCGTCGGCAAGTACGTCGACCTGCCCGACGCCTACCTGTCGGTCACCGAGGCGCTGCGGGCGGGCGGGTTCGCCCACCGCGCGCGGGTGGAGATCGTGTGGGTGCAGTCGGACGAGTGCCGCACCCCCGCCGGCGCCGCCGCGCACCTGGAGGGGATGGACGGCGTGCTGATCCCCGGCGGCTTCGGTGTGCGCGGGATCGAGGGCAAGCTCGGCGCGATCCGCCACGCGCGCACGCGCGGCATCCCGACGTTGGGGCTCTGCCTGGGCCTGCAGTGCATGGTGATCGAGGCGGCCCGGTCGCTCGGGGGCCTCGCCGACGCCAACTCCTCCGAGTTCGACGAGCGCACCCCGCACCCGGTGATCTCCACGATGGCCGACCAGCGCGACGTCGTGGCCGGCGAGCGCGACATGGGCGGCACGATGCGCCTGGGCGCGTACCCGGCCGTGCTGAAGAAGGGGTCGGTGGTGGCGGGCGCCTACGGCGCGCGCGAGGTGTCGGAGCGGCACCGGCACCGCTACGAGGTGAACAACTCCTACCGGGAGCGCCTGGAAGGGGTCGGGCTCGTGTTCGGCGGCACGTCCCCGGACGGCAAGCTGGTCGAGTTCATCGAGCTGCCCACCGACGCGCACCCGTTCTTCGTCGGGACGCAGGCGCACCCGGAGCTCAAGAGCCGCCCCACCCGTCCGCACCCGCTGTTCGCCGCGTTCGTCAAGGCCGCGCTGGCCTACCGCGCAGCCGACCGGCTGCCGGTGGAGCTGCCCGCCCGCGAGCCGGCCACCGCCGGGGCGAAGGCGGGCGTGAACGGGGCGGCGTCGTGACCGCTCCCCGGCACGAGTTCGCGATCCGCTCGTCGAAGGACGTCTACGTCGGCAAGGTCATGGCCCTGCGGGCCGACGAGGTGGTCATGCCCGGGGGCGGGGTGGCCGTGCGCGAGATCGTCGAGCACCCGGGGGCGGTCGCCGTCGCCGCTTTGGACGCCGACGACCGGCTCATGATGATCCACCAGTACCGGCACGCCCTGCGCAGGCGGCTGTGGGAGCTCCCGGCCGGGCTGCTCGACGTGCGGGGCGAGGACCCACTGGTCACCGCGCAGCGCGAGCTGACCGAGGAGACCGGCCTGGCGGCGAGCGAGTGGTCCTCCCTGGTCGACCTGGCGCCCTCGCCGGGCTTCACGGAGGAGGCCGTGCGGGTGTACCTGGCCCGCGGGCTCACCGAGGTGGGGCGCCCCCCGGTGGAGGGCGACGAGGAGGCCGACCTCACCACCCGATGGGTGTCGCTGCCCGTCGCGGTGCGGATGGTGCTCTCGGGCACGATCGTCAACAGCACCACGGTGGCGGGGGTGCTCGCGGCGCACGCCCTCGCGATCGCCCCGACGGCGGCCCGCCCGGCGGACGCACCGTGGCCGGACCGGCCCACGCGGTTCGCCGACCGGATCGCCGATCAGGCGCGCTGACCCCGCAGCCAGGTCAGCACCCGCTCCGCGTGCTCGTCCGGCGGGAACACCGGGTAGAACGCGTGCTCGACCGCGCCGTCGCGGATCACCAGCGTCAGCCGCTTGTAGAGCGTGCGGCCGCCGGCCTCGAAGGTGGGCAGGCCGACCGCCCGGGCCAGGTCGTGCGCGGGGTCGGAGAGCATCTGGAACGGCAGGTGGAGCCGCTCGACGGCCTCGCGCTGGTAGTCGGTGTCCTGGCTCGACAGGCCGTACACCTCGTCCGCGCCCGCGGCACGCAGGTCCTGGTAGTGGTCGCGGAAGCCGCAGGCCTCGGGGGTGCAGCCGCGTGCCCCCGGGATCGCGTCCCAGCCGTCGGGCGGGTCGGTGCCCGGTCGGGCGGTGAGCGGGTAGACGTAGATCACCGTGCGGCCGGCGCCGAGCGCGTCGAGGCGGACGGTTCCGCCGCCGGTGGCCCGCAGCTCCAGGCCCGGCATCCTCGTGCCGGGCAGGTGGGCGGCCGCGCCGTCGTCCTCGGGGACGGGCAGGTCGGGAGGCAGGGTCCGGTACTCGTTCATCGCGTTCTCTCCTTCGGGGGCCGGGACGCAGCTGCCGCGGTGAGCCCCTCGATCCGGTGCGTGAGCTCGTCGATCGGGTCGCGGGTACCCGGCGACCGATGCGGGGCAGTCGTCGGCGCGTCGGTGGCCGGCCGTCGGCACTCCGGGAACGCCGCTGCTCCTGCCAGGTCCCGCCAGGATCTTGCCATGTCGTGGAGGTCGTGAACCGCGCTCCGGACCGGGCCGTGTCGGGAGGAGCGAGAAGCACGTGCAATCACCACGCATAGCTCGGGGGAGCAGCGATGCACGACTACACGGCACACGACGATCCGATGGAGACGCGCCGGTCCGCCGGCGCTCGCCGCCTCTTCACGGTCCTGGTCCTGACGGTTGTGGGTGTGACCGGTGCGGCGAGCACGGCGGCGGCGGGAGAGCCGACAGCGCCCGCGTCACCGGCCATGGTCACCAAGCCCCTGCCGGACAACGACGATCAGAAGGGCGACGACGAGCCGTGCGGCCAGAAGGTCGAGACCACGGGGGGCGAGGCGCTGGTCTGCCCGGACTGGTCACCGAACGGCAGCATCGAGGTGTTCGAGAGCCGGGACCCGGGCTCCAAGGTGATCGGCCACATCGACCCGGCGGGTGACGACTTCTACTTCTGCCAGACGAGGGGGAAGACCCACCGGCTGGGCGAGTTCGTGAACGACTGGTGGGCCCTCACCGATGCCGATGGCGCGGCGGGGAGTGGCTGGGTTCCGGAGACCTATTTCAAGGGCGGCGGGCCCAACGAGAAGGACCGGGTGCTGCAGGACTGCCCGACGCCACCACGCCGCTGACCGACCGACCACAACCCGGCCTCGTCCTGCGCGGGATGTCCCCGGGTGCTCAAGGACGCAGCGGACGCCCCTCCGGGTCGGTGGGGTCGCCGGCGAGCAGCACGATCCCGTCGATGAACGACCAGACCACCCCGACCCCGAAGGCGACCAGTACCAGCTGTGCGATCGCGATGCCGGTGTGCCCGGTGTAGAAGCGCCCGGTGCCGAACGGGAGGAACAGCTGCAGCAGGGCCGCGATCACCTTGATGCGGTCGGAGTACGGGCGGCCCGTCACCGGGTCGCGGCCGTAGGGCGCGTCGGGGTCGTGCCCCGCGGGCACGGCGACGGTGGCCGCCGGCGCCCGGAGCGCGACCGTGGGCTGCTCGCGGGGCAGGTCGGCGAAGATCGGCTCCAGGTCCTCGGCGGTGCGCGCGGCGTACGCGGCGGAGGTGCGCTCCTCGTACTCGGCGGCGTCGAGCCGGCCCGCGGCGTAGTGCTCGCCGAGCTCGCGCACAGCCGCCTCGCGCTCGGCGTGGCCGATGCGGAGCAGGGGCTGCATGCTCACGGTGTCGACGGTACCGCTGTCAGCCCGCGTCGGCCGGTCGCTCGCACACCAATTGTGGCGCCGGCACACCAACTGCAGTTCGTGTGCCGGCGCCACGGTTGGTGTGCGGCGGGGCTTCAGCTGTGGAACAGGACGCTGCGGCACGCCAGGTGCAGGGCCAGCCGCTCGTCGGGGTCGGTGAGCTCCACGCCGAGCAGCTCCTGGGCCTTGGCCATGCGGGTCGCGACGGTGTTGCGGTGCACCCCGAGCACGGCGGCGGTCTCGGTGAGGGAGGACTCCGCGTCGAGGTACGCGGTGAGGGTGGCGAGCAGGTCGCCGGGCTGGTCGCGCAGCGGTTCGAGCAGTGAGCGGGCGGCGAGGAGGAACGTGTCGGTGCGGGTCCAGGCGAGCAGGAGCTGGCCGAGGCCGAGCCGGTCGACGTGCACGAAGTAGCCGCCGGCCGAGCGGGTGGCGGCCAGCCGGGCCGCGTCGCCCGCCTCGCCGAGCGTGCGGGCGAGACCGGTGGCCTCGCGGTAGAGCCGCCCGACGCCCATCGCGCTGGGCAGGGTGGAGCGCAGCAGCCACTGCGCCCGGCGGGCCGCGGCGGCGTGGCGGTGCAGCTCGGTGGCCGACGGCTCCTCGCCGAAGGTCGTCCAGGCACCCCACCCGCGGCCCTGCTCGACCACCAGCGCGTGCAGGTGCGCCGCCTCGAACGCGCGCAGTACCTCGGGGCGCACGGTCACCGGGTCGACGCTGTCCGGGACGTCGATGCGGATGCCCACGTGCCAGCCGTCCAGCTGCCAGCCCGCGTCGAGGGCGCGGCGGCGGACGCCGGGCTCCGGCTCGGCCCCGGCCTGCACGAGCTCGGCCAGCAGCGACATGCGCAGCCGGGCGTCCCGCTCGACGGCCAGCCGGTTCTCGGCCAGCCGCTGCCCGACGGCGCCGGCCGCCACCCCGAGCGCGGCGCGCACGGCGGCCAGCTCGGCGGGGATGCCCGGCGGCACCGCGGCCGCGAGCACCGTGGGCCGGCGGCCCGCTCCCACCGCGCGGGTGAGCAATGCGCTCGGGTCCGACGGGCCGGGATCGGGGCCGGCCAGCCGGTCACCTGCGCCGTCGAGCAGCCAGATCGGCCGGCGCCACGCCGCGGCCAGCGCCGCCACCAGCTCGTCGACGCCGCCGCCGGTGGCCGAGCACACCGCCGCCGTCGTCGCGACCAGCTGGGCCACGACCTGGTCGGACTCCCGCAGGAGGCGGGTGGCGGCCATCGCGGCGGCGAGCGGGTCGCGGGCGCCCAGCACGGTGAGCCCCACCCGCTCCGCGAGCAGCCGGCTCGCCACCCGCAGCGGCTCCGCACCCGGCAGGAGCACCGCGGCGGCCTCCGCCGCGGCGGCCCGCCGCAGCAGCGCGTCCAGGTGCCAGTCCTCGCGGTCGCCGGACAGCGCGACGGCCAGCAGCGCTCCGCGGGCCGACGTGACGTCCGCCCGCAGGTCGGCGACGGTGACCACGTCCCGGACGGGCACCCCGCCCGGCTCGCCGACGGGCGTGGCCAGCACGGTGACGGCGGCCCAGTCGGGGTGGTGCAGCAGCGCCCGCAGGGCGAGCGGGGCGTCGGTCACGAGGGGCTCCCGGCCGGGAGGAGAACGGCGTCGCAGCCGAGTCCGAAGGCATGCGGGTCGACGTGCCGCAGCCGCTCCGGCGTGGCGCGCCACCACGGCGGGCCCGGGAGCGCCACCGTGAGGACGTCGTCGCCGAGGCGCAGCGCGTCCACCGCGATCGGGGCGGCGGTGCGCCGGTCGAGCAGGCACAGCAGGTCGGGGCAGCTGGCGACCGGCTCGCCGTCGAGGATCGCGAGCAGGTACTCGTTCTCGGCCTCGACGCGCAGGACGCCACCGGCCTCGGCGACGATCGTGACGCCCGCGCGGCCGAAGGACCGCGAGGGATGCCGGGCGATCTCCACGGTGCGGCCCGCGGCGAGCACCCGGCCGCCGAGGGCGTCGGCCACCTCCGCCTGGCTTGGGCGGACGAGCCCGGCGTGCGCGCGCCCCAGCCGCAACGCCCTCGCCAGGGTGCCGGTGCAGGCGTCGGTGCCGACGAGCCGGGCCGGCACCGGCGCGAGCGCCCCACCCGCCCAGCCGCCGCCCTGCGCCACCACCGTGCGGGCCACCCGCTCCAGCGCGACCGGGTCGGCGTCGTCGACGAGCACGACCTGGCCGTTCGCCTCGGCGAGCGCGTACGGGGTGAGCGTGCCGCCCGCGACGGCGCGGGTGAGCTGGTCGAGCCGGGGTAGGGCACGGCCCATGAGGTCCGCATCCACCAGGGGGAGCCCGAGCTCGCCCGCTGCGGCCACGGCGAGGGTGCCGTTCAACCCGGCCGCCTCGTACGGCATCAGCGCGGCCGGAGCGACCCCGGTCCAGCGGGCCAGTGCGCGCACCGCCCGCGTGATCTCCTGCCCGCTCGGCAGCTTCTCGGCGAACACGCGGGTGGCACCGAGCATCCCGACCGCGACGACCGGCGCGTCGCCCAGGTCGGCCGGGTCGTGCAGCTCCACCCCGCCGTCGGTGAGCACCCGGCGCAGCACCTGGCGGAACGGCAGCGGATCGCCGCCACCGCCGGAGCCGAGCAGCTGCAGCCCGACGACGAGCGGGTCGACGTCGGTGACCCCGAGCCGGACTCCCGTCATCCGGGAATGGTCCCAGACGTGCGGGCGGTGGACGCGCCCCAGCGCGGACGGCGAGGACGAACCAGGCCGCCGCAGCTGGCCGGCACAGCAACCCTGATCGATACTCACCAACCATGAGCGGAACGGCGACCGATGCCCGCTGAACCGGCCTGGGTGCACCACGCGATCTGGTGGCAGGTCTACCCGCTCGGCTTCGTCGGCGCCCATCCGGGCACCGCGGCGACGCCCGGTGAGCACCGCCTCCGCCGGATCGTGGCGTGGCTGGACCACGCCGTCGAGCTCGGCGCATCGGGTATCGCGCTGGGACCGATCTTCGCGTCGTCCAGCCACGGCTACGACACCGTCGACCACTTCCGGATCGACCCACGACTCGGCGACGACGCCGACTTCGACCTGCTCGTCGCCGAGGCCCACGGCCGCGGCCTCCGGGTGCAGCTCGACGGCGTGTTCAACCACGTCGGCCGCGAGCACCCCCGCGCGCAGGCCGCCATCGCGGCCGGTCCCGGCAGCCCGGGCGCGAGCTGGCTGGCCACCGAACACGGCCCGGAGGGCCTGCGCTTCGCGACCTTCGAAGGACACGACGCCCTGCTCGCGCTGAACCAGGCCGATCCCGGCGTCGAGGACCTCGTCGTCCGGGTCATGGTGCACTGGCTCGACCGGGGCGCGGACGCGTGGCGACTCGACGCCGCCTACGCCGTCCCACCGGAGTTCTGGGCCCGCGTCCTTCCCCGCGTGCGTGCCCGGCATCCCGACGCCTGGTACGTCGCCGAGGTCATCCACGGCGACTACCAGGCCTTCGTCGAACACGCAGGCGTGGACAGCGTCACCCAGTACGAGCTGTGGAAGGCGATCTGGTCGAGCATCAACGACCGCAACTTCTTCGAGCTCGACTGGGCGCTCAGCCGGCACGGCCGGATGCTCGAGTCCTTCGTGCCGGCCACCTTCGTCGGCAACCACGACGTCACCCGCATCGCCACACGCATCACCGACCCCCGGCACCTGGCCCACGCGCTCGTTCTCCTCGCCACCCTCGGCGGCACCCCGACGATCTACGCAGGCGACGAGTACGGCATGCACGGCGTCAAGGAGGACCGTTCCGGTGGCGACGACGCCATCCGCACCGAGTTCGCCGCCACCGGCCCCGCCGGCGCGCCGGACGGCGGTGGCGATGCCGCCATCTACCGGCTCCACCAGCGGCTCATCGGGCTCCGCCGCCGCCACGCCTGGCTCCACCTGGCCACCACGGCACCGGTCGAGCTGCGCAACGAGCAGTACGTCTACGAGGCCGTCGGCGACGGGCACCGCCTCCTCGTGGCGCTCAACCTCGGCGACCACCCGTTCGCGCCCGCCGGCACCGACGGGCAGCCACTGGCGGCGGACGACGACACGTCGAGCTACGGGAACGGCAGCGTGGCCCCGCACGGGTGGGCGATCTGGAACGGCGGGGCGTGAGCGCGCCGTTCCCGCTCACGGGACCGGAACGTTGTCCTCCACCGGGCGGAACTCCTCGGCGAGCCCGAAGCAGGCCGGCCCGAACACGGCGAGTGCCTCGGGTGTGCGCATCATCTCCGGCGTCGAGATGCCGACCACGACGACGCGCTGGCCGTACCGCAGGGTCTCGGTGGTGATCGGCTCGCCCGACTCGGCCTCCAGCACGCAGATCAGGTCGGGGACGATGCACCGCACCTCGCCGTCGACCTCGGCGACCAGCGTCTCGTTCTGGAAGGCGGTGCGCAGCGTCGACGCACCGTCGAAGGAGACGAAGCGGGCGCTGCCGCGGGCGAACCCGTCCACCGTGCGGCGCTCCACGTCGGCGACCTTGCCCGCGAACAGCACCCGCAGGTGCGGGTACAGGGTGGGGGCGAGCACGTCCGTGAGCGCCGAGATCGGGTCCCGCAGCTGCTCCCTGGCCTCCCGGAGCGCGCGGCCCACCGCGAGCCCGAGGGAGAGGGTGCGGGGGATCGCCGTGCGCTTGACGTCGGCGCCGGACATCGCGTACTCGGCGATGAGCGCCGCCCCGCCCATCCGGATCGTCGCGCCGCGCGCGAGCCACTCCATGCGCCTGTTGTCCGAGCCGGCGTCGATGGTGACGGTCTCGCCGTGGTCGCCCGACACCACCATCGGCGAACCGGGCACCCCGTAGACCCCGAACGTCTCCATCTGCAGCTCGGGGAACGCGCGGCCCATCCCGTCGGCGTCGACCACCGGCAGCCCGGCGGTGGCGGCCACCACCAGGGGGATCATCGAGTTGATCCCGCCGCACTCGATCGGCATCGTGGCGTCGGCCTGCCGGCCGAGCCGGGTTTCGAGGGTGTGCAGCGCCCGCACCGCCTCGTCGCCGCGGGGGATCTTCTCCACCATCACGGTGGGCGCGCCCATCATCGCGGTGGGGATCACGAACGCGTCGTCCGCCACCTCGTCGGGGTCGAGCACCGCGACCGGCCCGTACCTGCGCATGGCGGCCTCGACCATCAGCCGGCCGATGTGCGGGTCACCGCCGCCCCCGGTGCCCAGCAGAGCGGCACCGCGGGCGAGGTCGGGCAGGTCCTCGGGGGTCAGGATCCAGCTCACTCGAGGTCCCGGGCGTCGAAGCGGACGGGGTCGGTGTCGTAGCCGAAGTAGCGCGGGCCGACCAGCGCGATCCCGCCGGGGGAGTGCCAGCGCTCGTCGGTCGGGGCCGCGAGCACGGTGACCCGGTGGCCGAAGCGCAGCGCCTCGGTGGTGACGGGCTCACCGGTGTCGGTGTCGAGCACGATGATCAGGTCCGGCGTGGTGACCTGCACGACGCCGTCGCGCACGGCCATCAGGTGCTCGTTCTGGAACTCCAGCGTGAGCTCGCCCGCCCCGCCGGAGACGATCGCCGTACCGCGGGCGAAGCCGGTGACGGTGCGGCGCGCGACGTCGGTGACCTTGCCCGTGTGCAGCACCCGCCCTCCCAGCTCGGCGGCCACGGCGGCCACGGCGTCGCCGTGCTCGGCGCGCGCCCGCTCGACGCGGTGACCGATGCGGGCGCAGAGGCTCAGCGTGCCGGGCACGAGGGCCTCGCGGGCCTGGGCGCCGCTCATCACGTAGTTGGAGATGATCGCCGCGCAGCCCATCGTGATCGTCAGGGAGCGGGCGAGCGCCTCGGCCGCGTGGTTGTCCACCGTCGTGAGGACGCCGACGTTGCCCTTCTCGTCGGCGATCGACATCGGCGCGCACGCGATGCCGGAGAGGGTCGGCAGCACCATCTGCAGCTCGGGGAACGCCCGGCCCATCCCGTCGCCGTCGACGAGTGGGAGGCCGAGCTGCGCGGCCGCCACCAGCGGGAACGTGGAGTTGACCCCGCCCGCCTCGATGCAGGCGATGTGCGTCGGGGTGACGCCGAGGTACTCCGCCAGCGCGGCGACCGTGGCGCCGATCCGCTCCGTCGACGGCGTCTTCTCCACCATCACGGTGGGCGCGCCCATCATCGCGACCGGGAACACGGTGGCGTCCCCGGGCAGGTCCTCCGGCGCGACGAGCGCGACGGGCCCGTGCTCGCGCAGCGCCTGCGTGGCGAGCAGTCGCCCGATGTAGGGGTCGCCGCCGCCACCGGTGCCGAGCACGGCGGCGCCGCGGGCGAGCGCCTCGAGGTCGTCCTCACCGATCGTGACGAGCCGTTCGGACAGCACGCCGGTCATGCCCGCCGCCCCGCCGCCTGCTCGATCCGCAGGTCTCCGACCGCCTTGCAGCGGATGCGGGTGGCGTTGCCCGGTAGGTAGGGGATCGGCACCTCGTCGAAGTCGACGATCTCGACGGTGGCCGGGTCCGCGCCTGCCACGACCGCACGGTCGACCGCCTCCTGGCGGGCCTCGTCGACGGCGGCGTCGCGTTGCCCGGGGGCGATCGCGAACACCCGGTCGACCTCCCCGCCCACCTGCGCGATCGCTGCGCCGATGGCGTTGGCCACGGCGAAGTGCTCCGGCCGGTGCACCGTGCCGAGGCCGGGGAAGGAGTCCGGCAGCAGCACGGAGCCGCCGCCGACGGCGACGACCGGCAGCGGGTCCGCGGAGATCCGCATCCGGTCGACGACGTCGGCGACGTCCGTGGCGATCCGTTCGAGGGCCGCCGCGACGTCGGCCGGGGCGAGACCGGCAACCAGGGAGCCGTCGCCGATCTGCACCCGGCCCGCCGCGACGGCGACGTCCGTGGCGGTCAGCACGTCGCCGCCGAACACGAGCGCCTGCTCCGTGAGGCGGTAGCCGACCGAGTCGGGCCCGACGGTCGTGTCGGTGCCGGTACCCCGGACCAGGCTGCCGCCGCCGAGGCCCACCGACAGCACGTCGGGCATGCGGAAGTTGGTGCGGATGCCGGCCACGCTGACCTCGACCGTGGCCTCGCGCGGGAAGCCGCCGGTGAGCACGCCGACGTCCGTGGTGGTGCCGCCGACGTCCACGACGGCGCAGGTGCCGAGCCCGGACAGCACCGCGGCGCCGCGCATCGAGTTGGTGGGGCCCGACGCGAACGTCGCCACCGGGTAGCGCCGGGCGAACTCGACGTCCATCAGCGTGCCGTCGTTCTGGCTGAGGTACAGCGGTGCGGTGATGCCGTGCCCGGCGATGGACGCGGCGAGCCCGTCGACGATGCCGGCGGCCAGCTCGCGCAGGGCGGCGTTGATGATCGTCGCGTTCTCGCGTTCGAGGAGCCCGACGCGGCCGATCTCGTGCGAGAGCGACACGGGAACGTCCGGCCCGAGCACCTCGGAGAGCAGCTCGGCGGCGCGCGCCTCGAACTCGGTGTTGACGGGGGAGAACACCGACGAGATCGCCACCGAGCGGACGCCGTTCGCGGCCATGTCGGCGGCGTGGCGGCGCAGCTCGTCCTCGTCGAGGGGGGAGATCGGGCGCCCGTCGAACTCGTGGCCGCCGTGGGCGAGGTAGGCGCGCCCGGCGATCGCCTCGACGAGGCGGCCCGGCCAGTCGACCGTCGGCGGGAGCGACGCCGTGGCCGGGAGCCCGAGCCGCAGGGCCGCCGTCGGGGCCAGGTCACGGGCCTGCACCAGGGCGTTGATGAAGTGCGTGGTGCCGATCATCACCGCCTGGACGTCGGCCGGCGGGAACGGGTGCTGGGCCTGCAGCCCGTCCAGCGCGGTGACGATCCCGGAGGTGACGTCGGGCGTGGTGGCCGCCTTGACCGCGGCGAGCACCCGGTCGCCGTCCATGAGCACCGCATCGGTGTTGGTGCCCCCGACGTCGATCCCGATCCGCATTCAGACGCTCTCCTTCTGGTCGAGGGGGTCGAAGCTGTCGACCGTGCGGCTGACCCCGACGCCGCGGACCATGCCGAGCTTGCCGGCCACGACGTAGAGCACGAACGCGGCGACGAGCGAGTTGATGCTGGGCAGCCCCCAGCTGACGAAGTGCCCGATCAGCGCGGCGACCAGCCAGATGACGAGCGTGGCGGGCACCCACGTCGGCGCGGTCTCCGGCACGGTGCCGTTGGCGCGGGAGCGCTCCAGGTCCGGCCGCCACTGCTTCACCACGAAGTACTCCGCGACCATGATCCCGGCGATCGGCGGGAACGCGACGCCGAGCACGGTGAGGAAGCCGATGAAGGTGTCGAGGATGCCGCCCGCGGCGAGCACGCTGCCGACCACGCCGAGCACCAGGGTGACCACGGCGCGGTTGACGTGCTTGCCGAACACCGTGCCGACGAAGTTCACGACGCCGAGCCCGGAGCTGTAGAGGTTCCAGTCGTTGATCTTCAGTGTCCCGAGGATGATCACGAGCGTGCCGACCCAGCCGACCGAGGACGTCACGATCGTGATGATGTCGTCGGACCGGATGGCGTGGGCGAGCAGCACGCCGGACATGCCGATCAGGTACTCGCCGACCGTGAAGCCGACGACCGTCTGCTTGACGACGTCGGCCGCGCTGCGGTTGAACCGCGTCATGTCCGGCGTGATCACGGCGCCGACGATGAAGCCGCCCGCGACGAGCGTCGTGCCCTCCAGCAACGAGAGGCCCGGCCCGGGCGGCGCGGACGTGACGAGCGCGCCGACGTCGCGGCCGATGAGCTCGCTGCCGATCGACCAGGCCACCAGCACGAGGAACGACGGCACCGTCAGGTAGGCGACCCACTTCATCGAGGCGAAACCCCACAGCACGATGAAGGTGACGGCGAGCCCGAACAGGAGCGACCACACCCACAGCGGCAGCACACCGATCAGGCTGACGAGGCCCTCCGCCGAGACGCCGGACTGGATGCCGAACCAGCCGATCAGCGAGATCCCGATCGCGACGCCGACCACGGCGCTGCCGCCCTGGCCGAAGCCGGTCCAGCGGGTGAGCATCGAGGTCTGGAGGCCCTCGCGGCTGCCGATGATCCCGACGCCGATCGAGACCAGCTCGAGGATCACCGCGCCGAACGTGAACGCGAGGAACGCGTCCCAGAACCCCATCCCGAACCCGAGCGTGGAGCCCAGCAGGAACTGGCTCAGCGCGGAGACCTGCCCGAATCGCTGCACGGCGACGGTCCACCAGGAGTAGCGCGCTGCGGCTGGGACGCGGGTGAGCGCGTAGTCGTCGACCCCGACATGTGCTGCCATGGCGACCTCCTCGGGCGTTGGCGGAACGGTAATCGCTGGTCAGAGGCGCGTCACTAGGCGAACTGCCCGATCCGGGCGGCACGGTTGGGCACAGTGCACTGTGGCGTACTCGTCATACAAGTGGTCTACGCTGGGAGTCCGTGACCGGAATGCGCTTCGGAGTCTTCGTTCCCCAAGGATGGCGCCTCGACCTCGTCGGGATCGACGCCAAGGACCAGTGGCCCACGATGAAGTCCCTCGCCCAGCGGGCCGACGCCGGCCCGTGGGAGTCGATCTGGGTCTACGACCACTTCCACACCGTCCCCGCGCCCACCGACGAGGCCACGCACGAGGCCTGGACGCTGATGTCGGCCCTCGGGGCCGTCACCGAGCGGGTCCGGCTCGGCCAGATGTGCACGTGCATGAGCTACCGCAACCCCGCCTACCTCGCCAAGGTCGCCGCCACCTGCGACCACGTCTCCGGCGGCCGCATCGAGATGGGCATCGGCGCCGGCTGGTACGAGCACGAGTGGCGTGCCTACGGCTACGGCTTCCCGGCGGCGCGGGAGCGCCTGCGGATGCTCGACGAGGGCGTGCAGATCATGCGGCAGGCCTGGACCGAGGGCACGGCGTCCCTCGACGGCAAGCACTACCAGGTCGACGGCGCGATCGTCCGTCCCCTGCCGCTGCAGGAGGGCGGCATCCCGCTCTGGATCGCCGGTGGTGGGGAGCAGGTCACCCTCAAGATCGCGGCCAAGCACGCGCAGTACACCAACTTCATCGGCACCACCGAGGTCTTCACCCGCAAGTCGGAGATCCTCAAGGGGCACTGCGAGACCGTCGGCACCGACTACGACGCGATCACCCGTACCGCCAACTTCAACGTCCTCATCGGCGAGACCGAGGCGGACGTGCAGAAGCGGATCGACGCCGCCAAGGCCCGGCTGGAGCCCTACGTGGGCGCCGAGAAGGCCGAGACCTCGATCGCGAACTGGACGCTGAACGGCGACAGCCCCACCGTCGGCACGCCCGCCCAGATCGTGGAGAAGCTCGGGAAGTTCCGCGACCTGGGCCTGAGCTACGCCATCGTCAACTTCCACGAGTCGGCGTACGACCAGTCGGGCATCGAGCTCTTCGAGCGGGAGGTGATCCCGGCGCTGCGGTGACCCGATGTCAGCAAAAGCCACTTTCATGACCTCACGTGACGTGAAAGTGGCTTTGCTGACGTTGGGGAGCGGCGTGCCGCCACCTGGTCGGGTACTCGGTCCGGGAGGATGGTTCTCGTGGGAGTTCGGCCCGGCGACGTCGTCGAGGCGTTCCTGCACCACCTCGCGGTCGAGCGGGGGAGCGCGGCCAACACGCTCGCCGCGTACCGCGCCGACCTCGCCCGCTACGTCGACCACCTGAACACCCGTGGCGTCGACGACCTCGCCGCGGTCCGGGAGGCCGACGTCGCGGCGTTCGTCCCGGCGTTGCGCAGCCCGCCGCTGGACCTCGCCGCGTCATCGGCGGCGCGGGCGCTCGCCGCGGTGCGCGGGCTGCACCGGTTCGCGCTGCGGGACGACCTCGTGCCCGTGGACGTCGCGCGCGACGTCGCGCCGCCCGCGCTGCCGGCGAAGCTGCCGCGGGCGCTGTCGGTGGACCAGGTCGAGCAGCTGCTGGCCGGCTGCATCGGCAGCGGGCCGGTCGCGCTCCGGGACCGGGCGTTGCTGGAGCTGCTGTACTCGACGGGCGCCCGGATCTCCGAGGCCGTCGGGATCGACATCGACGACCTCGACACCGAGGCGCGCACCGTGTTGCTGCGCGGCAAGGGCGGCAAGCAGCGGCTGGTGCCCGTCGGGCGGCCGGCGCTCGCCGCCGTCGACGCCTACCTGGTGCGCGCCCGTCCCGGGTTGGCCACCCGCGGGCGAGGCAGCCCCGCGCTGCTGCTCAACGCGCGCGGGGCACGGCTGTCGCGGCAGAGCGCGTGGCACGTCCTGCGCGGCGCCGCCGAGGCGTCCGGGCTCACCGCCGAGGTCTCCCCGCACACGCTGCGGCACTGCTTCGCCACGCACCTGCTCGCGGGCGGCGCGGACGTGCGGGTCGTGCAGGAGCTCCTCGGCCACGCCTCGGTGAGCACGACGCAGATCTACACGCACGTCACGGTGGACACCCTGCGCGAGGTCTACGCCACGTCCCACCCGCGCGCCCTGCGCGGAGGAGCGCGCTAGGAGGGTCCTGAACAACCCCGGCCCTAGCCGAGCGTCGCGCAGTAGGCCCGAGTTGTTCAGGGCGCTCCAAGGTGCGACACGCCCACGGACGGTGGTGGCCGCAGGCTCTCCGTCATCGGCCGGTAACGTTGCGGCCAGGTCGGACACATCCGGCCGACAGGTCGGCCGACACGCGGCGGGGTGCGTTGCCGGTCGTCCACCCGGACTCTTACGCTGCGCGGATCGGCCCCTCCCGGGTCAACCGCCAGAGACCGGAGACCGCATGGACACGCCGCGGCCCTTCACTCCCCGTCCGGAGCCGCTCGACCAGGAACCGTATGGCGAGGAACCGTATGGCGACGACGAGGGTGGCGAGCTGGATGCCGCCGACTCCGTGGGGAGACACCGCTTGATGGTTCCGGAACCGACTCCGCTGACCGACCACGGCCCGGCGCGGGTCATCGCGGTGGCGAACCAGAAGGGTGGCGTCGGCAAGACGACGTCGACGATAAACCTCGGCGCGGCGCTCGCGGAGTACGGCCGCAGGGTGCTGCTGGTCGACTTCGACCCGCAGGGGGCCCTGTCCGTCGGCCTCGGCGTGCAGGCGCACGAGCTGGAGACCACGATCTACAACCTGCTGATGGAGCGGGGAGCGGAGATCGACGAGGTCATCCGGCCCACCGGCGTCGAGGGCATGGACCTGCTGCCCAGCAACATCGACCTGTCCGCCGCCGAGGTGCAGCTCGTCACCGAGGTGGGGCGCGAGCAGGCGCTCGGGCGCGCGATCAAGCCGGTGCTCGACCGCTACGACGTCATCCTGATCGACTGCCAGCCGTCGCTCGGCCTGCTCACGATCAACGCGCTGGCCTGCGCCGACTCCATCCTCATCCCGCTGGCCTGCGAGTTCTTCTCGCTGCGCGGGGTCGCGCTGCTGATGGACACCATCGACAAGGTCCAGCAGCGGCTCAACCCGGACCTCGAGATCCTCGGCATCCTCGCCACGATGTTCGACCCGCGCACGCTGCACACCAAGGAGGTGCGCCAGCGCGTGATCGAGGCGTTCGGTGAGCTCGTGTTCGAGGCCGTGATCAACCGGACGGTGCGCTTCCCCGAGACCACCGTGGCCGGCGAGCCGATCACGACGTGGGCACCGGCGTCGAACGGGGCGAACGCGTACCGGCTGCTGGCCCGTGAGGTCCTCGCCCGGTGAGCGAGCGTGCGAGCGAGCCCTTCCGAGCGCAGCGAGGTCCGGGCGAGTGACGGTCGTCGATGACGACGCGCCGGTTGCGGCGGGCGACATCGCACCGGCGCGCCCGCGCTTCCAGGTGCGGCTGCACAACTTCGAGGGCCCGTTCGACCTGTTGCTGCAGCTCATCGGCAAGCACGAGCTCGACATCACCGAGATGGCGCTGCACACCGTCACCGACGACTTCATCGCGCACCTCGCCGAGCTGGGTGACGACGCCGACCTGGACGAGACCACCGAGTTCCTGGTGATCGCGGCCACCCTGCTGGACCTGAAGGCGGCCCGCCTCCTGCCGGACGCCGAGGTGGAGGACGCCGAGGACCTCGCGCTGCTGGAGGCCCGCGACCTGCTGTTCGCCCGCCTGCTGCAGTACCGGGCCTACAAGCAGGTGGCCGGGCTCTTCGTCGAGCTGGAGGCCGGTGCGCAGCGTCGGTTCCCCCGCTCGGTGGCACTGGAGGAGCGGTTCTCGGCGCTGCTGCCGGAGGTGCTGCTCGGCGTCGACCCGGAGGCGTTCGCCCAGCTCGCGGCCTCGGTGTTCCGCCCCAAGCCGCCGCCGACGGTCGGGATCGACCACCTGCACGCCGTGGCGGTGTCGGTGGCCGAGCACGCGGCGATCCTGCGGGAGCGGCTGGCCGAGCTGGGTTCGGCGACGTTCGCCGAGCTGACGGCCGACTGCGCGAACCCGCTCGAGGTCGTCGCCCGCTTCCTCGCGGTGCTCGACCTGTTCCGCAGCGCCGTCGTCGACCTGCAGCAGCCGGAGCCGTTCGGGGAGCTGACAGTACGCTGGACCCCATCCGCCCACGATCAGCCCGAGCAGCATGTGTCACCCGATGACTGAAACCTCCTCAGAGTTCGCCGCCGCCGTCCTCGGCCTCGTGCCCGACGCGCCGGTCCCCGGAGAGCTCGAGGTCGAGCCCGACACGGGCGAGCTCGGCGACGACGCCGCGCTCGACGCTGCGCTGGAGGCGCTGCTGCTCGTCGTCGACGCCCCCACCGACGAGGAGACGCTGGCGCAGGTCCTCGACCAGCCGGTGGCGCGCGTGCGGGAGGCGGCGCGCCGCCTGTCCGCCGAGTACACGGCGCACCAGCGGGGCATCGACCTGCGGCAGTCGGGCGGCGGATGGCGGTTCTACACCCGTGACGCGTACGCGCACTACGTCGAGCGGCTCCTGCTCGACGGTCAACGGGCCCGGCTCACCCGCGCCGCGCTCGAGACCCTCGCCGTGGTGGCCTACCGGCAGCCGGTCACGCGGGCCCGCGTGTCGGCCGTCCGCGGCGTCAACTGCGACGGCGTGCTGCGTACCCTGCTCACCCGCGGCCTCGTGCAGGAGGCGGGCGTCGACCCGGCCACACAGGGCACGCTGTTCCGGACCACCGAACTGTTCCTGGAGCGGCTGGGGCTCTCGTCCCTCGACGAGCTGCCCCCGCTGGCTCCGCTGCTTCCCGACGTCGACGCGATCGACGAACTGTGAGACCGAAGACGTGAAACCACAGACGTGAGTACACCCCAGATGAACGATATGACCACAGGCACGCGACCCGACGGGGTCCGGCTGCAGAAGGTGCTGGCCCAGGCCGGCGTCGCGTCCCGGCGGGGCGCCGAGGAGCTGATCGCGGCCGGCCGCGTGACCGTCGACGGCAAGGTCGTGCGGGAGATGGGCCGCCGCGTCGATCCCGAGACCGCCGTCGTGCACGTCGACGGCTCCCGCATCGTCCTGCAGGACGACCTCGTGCACCTCGCCCTGAACAAGCCCCGCGGCATCCTCTCCACGATGCACGACGACCGGGGCCGGCCCTGCGTCGGCGACCTGGTCGTGGAGCGGGGGATCGTCGACGAGCACTTCACCGGGGCGCCCCGGGCGCGGCTGTTCCACGTCGGTCGGCTCGACGCCGACACCGAGGGCCTGTTGCTGCTCACCAACGACGGCGAGCTCGGCCACCGGCTGATGCACCCGTCCTACGAGATCGAGAAGACCTACCTCGCCGAGGTCATCGGGCAGGTGCCGCGCGAGATGGGCCGTCGGCTGCGCGACGGCGTGGAGCTGGACGACGGCCCGGTGCGGGTGCACTCGTTCAAGCTGGTGGACTCCACTCCCGGGCGGTCGCTGGTGGAACTGGTGATCCACGAGGGCCGCAAGCACGTCGTCCGCAGGCTGCTCGACGAGGTGGGCCACCCCGTGCAGCGGCTCGTGCGCACCGCCATCGGCGAGGTGCGCCTCGGCGACCAGCGTCCCGGGCGGTTCCGGCCGCTCACCCGGCCCGAGGTCGGTTCGCTCTACCGATCGGTGGGGATGTAGTGGCGGTGCGCGCGATCCGGGGCGCCATCCAGGTGGACGGCGACTCCCGCGACGAGATCCTCAAGGGCTCGGCCGAGCTCGTCACCGCCGTGCTGGAACGCAACGAGCTCACCGGCGACGACGTCATCTCCATCCTGTTCACGGCCACGCCGGACCTCACCGCCGAGTTCCCCGCCTACGCCGCCCGGCTGCTCGGCCTCACCGACGTGCCGCTGATGTGCGCGTCGGAGATCGCGGTGCCCGGCGCGCTGCCGCGCACGCTGCGACTGCTCGCCCACGTCGACACCCCGCGGCCCCGGTCCGAGCTGCGCCACGTCTACCTGCGCGGCGCCGCCGCCCTGCGCACCGACCTGCCCCAGTAGCCGGGCACCGGCCGCGGCGGGCCACAAGGCATGATGGTTCGCGGCCCGCGGACGGCGCGCGGCAGGACGGGCCACCGGATGACGACGCGGTGGCCCGACGACGAGGGGGCTTGCGGGTGACCGGGCGGCTGCACGGGGTCGTGGCGATGGACGGGCCGTCGGGCACGGGGAAGTCCACCGTGTCCCGGCGGCTGGCCGCCGCCTGTGACGCCGCCTACCTCGACACCGGGGCGATGTACCGGGCGCTCACGCTCGCCGTGCTGCGCGCCGGGCTGGACGGCACCGAGGCGGACGCCGAGAAGGTCGCGTTGGACGCCGTCACCGACCTGGAGTCGGTCACCGATCCGGCGCACCCCGCGATCCTCCTCGCGGGCGAGGACGTCGAGGCCGAGATCCGCGGCGGCGCGGTCACCCGTGCGGTCAGCGCCGTCTCCGCCGTGCCGGCGGTGCGCACCGCGCTCGTCGAACGCCAGCGCGTCCTCATCGAGAAGGCGGTCGCGGCCTGCGGCGGCATCGTGGTCGAGGGGCGCGACATCGGCAGCGTCGTCGTCCCCGACGCGCCCTTGAAGGTCTACCTCACCGCGTCCGAGGAGATCCGGGCCGCGCGCCGCGAGGCGCAGGACCGCAAGGCAGGCCGGGCCGCCGACCACCGGGCGGTGCTCGCCGACGTCCGCCGCCGCGACCGGCTCGACTCCACCCGCAAGACGTCACCGCTGCACGCCGCGCCGGACGCCCTCGTGCTCGACACCGACGACCTGTCCGTCGACGACGTGCTGACCGAGCTGCTGCGGCTGGTGGAGGACCGCGGGTTGGTCACGTGAGCGAGCTTGCGAGCGCGCCATCAGTACGGTGCCCGGCGGAGCCGGCCGAGCGCGGCGAGGCCGAGCGATGAGCTCTCCGGACCTGCCGCCCGACGCGTGGCCGTGGCTGCACGATCGCGGGCGCTGGCTCGCGTCCTGGATGTTCCGGCCCTTCTACCGGGTGCACACCCACCACCTGGACCGGATCCCGGCACGCGGACCGGTGGTCGTCGTCGCCAACCACAGCGCGAACGTCGACGGACCGCTGCTCTTCGGACTACTGGGGCGCCGCGCGGTGTTCTGGGTGAAGCAGGAGATGTTCAGCGGCGTCGCCGGCTGGGGTCTGCGGCGGATCGGGCAGCTGCCCGTGCGCCGCGGCGAGGCCGACCGGCGGCCGTTGACGGCGGCCACAGCGGTGCTGCGCGGCGGCGGTCTCGTCGGGGTGTTCCCGGAGGGCACGCGCGGCAGCGGCGACGTCGCGGCGGCGCAACACGGAGCGGCATGGCTCGCGCGCACCAGCGGTGCCGTGGTGCTGCCCGTCGTGTCCCGGGGCACCCGGCGCCCCGACGGGTCGGGGCGCCGGTGGCGACCGCGCGTCGACGTGGTGGTGGGGGAGCCGCTGACCGTCCCTGCCGGAGGTGGGCGCGCCGGCCTGGTCGCCGCCACCGAGACCCTGCGGGCCGGACTGGCCGGCATGGTCCGCGAACTGGACGAGTTACGGAGCACGACGTGAACGGAACCGACGACCGCGCCGCCATGGCGGCGCTGGGGCTCGACCCCGACGAGTTCGGGGCAGCAGACGACCCCGGCACCCCGGCGGGCGATGACGGCGAGGCGGCGCCGCCGGCTCCGGTGCTCGCCGTCGTCGGCCGGCCGAACGTCGGCAAGTCGACATTGGTCAACCGGCTGCTGGGCCGCCGCGAGGCGGTCGTGCAGGACATCCCCGGGGTCACCCGCGACCGGGTTGCCTACGACGCGCTGTGGAACGGGCGGCGCTTCACGCTCGTCGACACCGGCGGCTGGGAGCCCGACGCCACCGGCCTGCAGGCCGCCGTCGCCGCCCAGGCCGACCTCGCGATGAAGACGGCGGACGCGGTGCTGCTCGTCGTCGACGCGAGCGTGGGCGCCACCGCCACCGACGAGGCCGTGGCGCGGGTGCTGCGCCGCTCGGACTGCCCGGTCCTGCTCGCGGCCACGAAGGTGGACGACGACCGGCTCGTGGCCGACACCGCCGCGCTGTGGCGCCTCGGGCTGGGGGAGCCGCGGCCGGTGAGCGGCCTGCACGGGCGCGGCTCGGGCGACCTGCTCGACGCGATCATCGAGGCGCTGCCGGAGACCCCGCGCGACGACTTCGGCGCAGGCGGTTCGGGTCCGCGGCGCGTCGCGCTCGTCGGGAAGCCGAACGTCGGCAAGTCGAGCCTGCTCAACCGGGTGTCCGGGGAGCTGCGCTCCGTCGTGCACGACGTCGCGGGCACCACCGTCGACCCGGTCGACTCGCTCGTCGAGCTGGACGGCGAGGTCTGGCGGTTCGTCGACACCGCAGGCCTGCGCAAGCGCGTCCAGACCGCGAGCGGCATGGAGTACTACGCCAGCCTCCGCACGCGCGCCGCGATCGAGGCCGCCGAGGTGGCCGTCGTGCTGATCGACGCGAGCGAGCCGATCGCCGAGCAGGACCAGCGCGTGATCGCCATGGTCGAGGAGGCAGGCCGGGCACTCGTGCTGGTGTTCAACAAGTGGGACCTCGTCGACGAGGACCGCCGCTACGCGATGAAGCGCGAGCTGGAACGCGACCTCGGCCGCGTGCAGTGGGCGGAGCGCATCAACGTCTCGGCGCTCACCGGCCGGGCCGTCGCGAAGATCGCGCCGGCGTTGCGCACCGCCCTCGCGTCCTGGGACCAGCGGATCCCGACCGGCCGGCTCAACGGGTGGCTGTCGGACGTCATCGCCGCGACCCCGCCGCCCGTGCGCGGCGGGAAGCAGCCGAAGGTCCTGTTCGCCACCCAGGCCCAGACCCGGCCACCGACCTTCGTCCTGTTCACCACCGGGTTCCTGGAGGCCGGGTACCGGCGCTTCATCGAGCGGCGGTTGCGCGAGGAGTTCGGGTTCACCGGTTCGCCGGTGCGCATCTCCGTCCGCGTCCGCGAGAAGCGCAACAGGAAGGGCTGATCGGCCTCCGGGCGTTACGCTGGTCGGGTGACTGTCCGGGTCGTGCTCGCCGACGACGAGCCCCTGATGCGGGCCGGTCTGCGCACGGTGCTGGAGGCCGGCGGCTCCGTCGAGGTGGTCGGGCAGGCCGAGGACGGCGCCGCGATGCTCGCGGCCGTGGACGCGCACCGCCCGGACGTCGTGCTGGTCGATGTGCAGATGCCCGGCGTCGGGGGACTGGAAGCGCTGCGCGTGCTGTGCGCCCGCCCCGACGCGCCGCCCGCGGCCGTGCTCACCACGTTCGACCTCGACGACTACGTTGCGGAGGCGTTGCGGCTGGGCGTGCAGGGGTTCCTGCTCAAGGACGCCGAGCCCGACGCGTTGGTGCGTGCCGTGCTCGACCTGGCCGCGGGCGGTGCCGTGCTCGACCCGCGGATCACCGCGCGGCTCCTGCCGCGCCTCGCCGCCGGGTCCGCGCGGTCGGGCCCGTCCCGGCTCGGCGGCCTGACGCCACGCGAGCTGCAGGTGTTGCGCGGGCTCGCCGCGGGCGACTCCAACGCGACGATCGGGGAGCGGCTGGGGCTCGCCGAGGCCACCGTCAAGAAGTACGTGTCGGCACTGCTCGTCAAGCTCGGTGCGGAGAACCGCGTGCAGGCCGCACTGCTCGCCCAGGGATGGGGGTTGCCGTGACCATGTTCCCGCTGCCGGTGCGGCGCGTGCTCGTCGAGCCGGCCGCCGTCGTGCTCCCGGCGATCGCGGTGCTGCTCGGGGTCGCGCCGTTCGAGTGGTCGGTGGTGTCCGCGCTCGTAGCGTGCGCACTGCTGCCGCTGCGGCACGTCTGGCCGCCGCTGGGGCTGCTCGGTTCGTTCTGGGCGCTCGCCGGCGGGCTGGGGTGGCCGCCGGCGATCGTCGCGCTGTACACCCTAGGCCGGCGCTGCCGGCGCGTGGTGACGCTGGTGCCCTGGCTGGTGGCCACCGTCGCCGTGACCGTGGTGCCGGTGCTGCTCACCCAGGACCTCCCCGTCGGCCGCATCGTCCTGACGATCGCGTTCATCGCCCTGTACGCCGGGGCGCCGGCCGCGCTCGGCCTGCTCGTGAGCACCCGGGCCCGCCTCACCGAGAGCCTGCGGCAGCTCGAGCGTGCCCGCGAGGAGGCGCTCGCCGCGTCCCGGGACGCCGCGCGGGCGCAGGAGCGGGCCCGGATCGGCCGCGAGATCCACGACGCGGTGGGCCACCACGCCACGTTGATCGCGGTGGGCGCCGCCGCGATCGCCGCCTCCACGGCCGAGGAGGAGACCCGCCGTGGCGCGGAGCAGCTGCGCACGCTCGCCAAGCGGGCGCTCGCCGAGATGCGCGCCGCCCTCGGCCTGCTCGACGGGAGCGAGCACGTCGCAGGCCTCACCGAGATCCCCGCGCTCGTGGCCGGCTCGCGCGCGGCGGGCGTCGCCGTCGAGTTCGACGAGCTCGGCGACGTCGTCGAGGTCGCACCCGGCACCGGCCGCGCGGTGTACCGCGTGGTGCAGGAGTCGCTCACCAACGCGGCCCGGCACGCCGCGGGCGCGCGGGTGTCGGTCGGTCTGTGCTGGCTGCCCACCGAGCTGGTCGTGGAGGTGCGCAACGGCCGGGCGCCGGCCCCCGCACCGCGTCGGCCGGATGCGGGCGGCGGAGCCGGGCTGACGGGCCTCGCCGAGCGGGTGTCGGCGGCAGGTGGCGAGCTCACCGCCGGCCCACAACCGAGCGGTGGCTTCGCGGTACGTGCGGCCTTCCCGCTCGACCCGCCGCCCCCGGCCCCACCCGCCCCCGTTCGCGAGCAGGAGCCGGCCATCCCCTGATCGGGCAAACAGGACGTAACGCCACCGCTACTGCCCAGTACCCACCAAAGTCGCCCCCGCCGGGCTACCGACGACGGTGGTGTCCGCGGCTCTGATTGCGGAGACTGATGCCTCCGCTGCGCCGGTCCACCGGCGTGCGGACGGTCAGGTGCGGCTGCCAAGCGCGTTGGGGGGAGCCACGACCGGCCGGTCGGGGCGGATCGGCCATGCGGTAGGCTGACTCCGCCCCCAACGGGGGGTGGCCGGGACGTGGCGCAGCTTGGTAGCGCACTTGACTGGGGGTCAAGGGGTCGCAGGTTCAAATCCTGTCGTCCCGACGGCACAGACGGGCGGTTCCCTTCGGCGGGGGAGCCGCCCGTCGACGTTTCTACCTGCGGATACCGGCCGCGTCGTGATCTTGGGTGCTGTCGCTGTTGATCTCGCCGCTCTGGTCTGCGTTGGACCGCCCGGACAAGCGATCGGCGCTGCTGTCCTTCTTCGACTTCTGCATCGAGACGATCGCGGCCGGCTCGCCGCCCCCCGGATGCCTCTCGACCGGCACGGCGATCGAGGCGGCCACCCACTCCGCACGTGTCGAGACCGCTGTCCGCGCCTTCCTCGACGAGCTGGAGACCGCGGTGCACGACCGGCCGGCCGCCATCGACGACGGCGTGGTGCTGGAGGTCGACCTGCGCGCGGCGGCGCGCCTCGTCGTCACCACCACCCGCGGCATCGCCGTGATGGAGAGGGTGGGTCACGGGCCTGCGGAGCTCCGTGCCATCGCCGAGACGCTGGTGACCTCGCTCGTCGGCCCCGCGCCGGGGGGATCTGATGGCCGACGCAGCCTCAGCGGATGAGGCGGTCGACGAAGTCGGCGCCGAGGCCGTGCGCCGCGTGGTGCACGCGGGCGCGTTCGAGCTTGCTGAAGACGTCCTCGATCCCCACCAGGTGGCCGTTCTCGTCGACGCAGATGTAGGCGCCGGTGACGTGGAACAGCGTCGCCATCTCCTCGACGCCGTCGGGGAATCCAGGGTGTGCACGTCACCGGGGGGACCCTCCGGACCGGCGGCGGCCGGGGCGCTCGAGCCGGCGCCCGCCCCGACGCCTCCCGCGGCCTCGGTCCGTTCGACGCCTGACATCGCCGCGCGTTGCCGCTGCCCCTGAGCACAGCGGACGGGCAGGATGGCTATCGTCGGACAATCGACAGTTGACCGTGGTTGGGGCTCGGCGGACCATTCAGCGTCGTGACGAGGACCTACGGTGGCGTTGGTGCAGGTCAGGCCCACGCGCTGCGACGGCGGATGCGGGAGTTGCTGGCGAGGCCGGGGTGTGTCGTCGCGCCCGGTTGCCATGACGCCCTGGCGGCGCGCATCGCCCAGGACGAGGGCTTCGAGGCGGTGTACCTCTCCGGTAACGCGGCGTCGAGCGGGCTCCTCGGCCGTCCGGACGTCGGGCTCGCCACGATGCACGAGATGACGCAGCGGGCGCGATGGGTTACCGGGTGCCTCGACGTCCCCGTCATCGCCGACGCCGACACCGGATACGGCGACGAGCACGCGATCGCCCGGACGGTGCGCGAGTTCGAGAACGCCGGCGTCGCCGGCATCCACATCGAGGACCAGGAACTCCCCAAGCGCTGCGGGGCGATGGGCGGGGTCCGCATCGTGCCCTTCGACACCGCGGTCGCGCGGCTCCGCACGGCGCTGGCTGCCCGGACGGACCCGGATCTCCTGGTCATCGCGCGTACCGACGCACTGGCCCTCGACGACCTCGACGAGGCCGTGCGGCGGGCGGAGGCCTTCGCCGAGGCCGGGGCGGACCTCGTGATGGTGGAGGATGTCCGCTCACCGGAGCAGGTGGGCGCCCTGCCGAAGCTGCTGCCCGGGATCCCGCTGCTGTTCGACGCCTTCGAGGTCTGGCCGTGGACGGTACTGGACACGGCCGAGCTGGCGGAGCTGGGCTACAAGGTCGCGATCATGTGCCTGTCGACGACCCTCGCGTACGCGGAGGCCGCGCGCACCGTGCTCCGGGCGATCAGACAGGACGGGTCCACACGCGCCGTCGCCGACCGGATGATGCCGCTCGCCGAGTACGAGCGCGTCCTCGGCATCGACGCCTTCGTCCGCTGAACGATGACGGAACGGGGAGGCCGGATGGCCGAGAACAGGCTGGTCGCGGTCGTCACGGGCGGAGCGGGTGGCTTCGGCCGCGCGATCAGCGCGACCCTGGCCGAGCGCGGCGACAGCGTCGTCGTGGTCGACCTCGACGCGGCGGGCGCCGTCGCGGTCGCGGCAGCACTGCCGACGGACCGGCGTGCCGACCAGCGGCACCTCGGGGTGGGGTGCGACCTCCGGGACGAGGATTCGGTCGCGGCCGTGTTCGGCGAGGTCGCCGACCTGCTCGGAGCCTCGCACGTGCTGGTCAACAGCGGCGGGGTGCGTGAGATCACCAGCATCGTGGAGATCAGCACCGCCGAGTGGGCCGACGTCATCGCCACCAACCTCACGGGCACGTTCCTGGCCTGCCGGGAATTCGCCCGACGGGCGGTCGCGGCAGCGGACGGGGCCGCTCGTTCCGTCGTGAACATCGCCTCGGTCGCCGGGCTGGTCGGTGTCGCGAACCGGCCCGCGTACTCGGCGAGCAAGCACGGGGTGATCGGGCTGTCGAAGAACCTCGCGACGGACCTCGCCCGGTACGGGGTCCGGGTCAACGTCGTCGCGCCCGGCACGATCCGCACGCCGATGACCGAGGGGTACTACGCCGACGAGGAGTTCGTCGCGTCGTTGTCGGCGGTCGTCCCGCTGGGCGCAGGTGGGTCGGCGCAGGACGTGGCGGACGCGGTCGCGTTCCTGACCGGGCCCGGCAGCCGGTTCGTCACCGGTGTGGTCCTGCCGGTCGACGGCGGCTGGTCGGCGGAGAAGAGCTACAGCCTCAACCCGAACAGCGCCTACTTCGCCGCCGCGAACGGCACCGGCGCAGTCGGGGGTGGCACGCCACCCCGGGAGGACTCGTGAGCGCACTGGAACGGCGCACGCTGCGGGAGCAGCTGGTCGACATGCTGCGGGCGGAGATCGCCTCTGGCGCCCTCGGCGCGGGGCGACCGCTCGTGGAGACCGCGCTGAGCGCACGGTTCCAGGTGAGCCGCGGCACTGTTCGCGAGGCGTTGCGCGAGTTGCACGAGCAGGGCCTTGTCGTTCAGCAGCCGCGCACCGGCACGTTCGTCCGCCAGCTCAGCGCCGACGAGGTCACCGGGATCTACGACGTCCGGGCGGCGCTCGAGGGACGCGCCGCGATGGCGATCGCCCGCTCACGGCAGTGGGAGGAGCGCGCCGACCGGCTCGAGCACCTCGTCGACGTGATGCACCGGGCGCGCCACGAACCCTTCCTCGAGCGCATCCGGGTCGACCTCGACTTCCACCGCGCGATGTGCCGCCTGTCCGGCAACGAGACGCTGGCCCGGAGCTGGGAGCACCTGATGACCCAGATGGTATCGGTGCACTCCGGGCTGGGGGAGTCGCTGGTGCTGCCCCTCATGTCCGCGGACGACCACCTGGTCTTCGTGGACGCCATCCGTTCGCGCGACGCCGCGTTCATCCAACGCACGATCGATCGGGTGATGGCGCACTCCGCCACCCAGTTGATCGCCGCCATGCACGACCCGGACCGGGAGACGACCGGCTACGCCACGCCGCCCGGCCCTTAGCGGCCGGACCGCTTCCCGTCCACGGCACGACCGGCCCACCTCCGAGCAGGCCGGGAGTTCGCACTGCGTGAAGGCACGCGACGTGGAAAGCACTCGACGAGGAGTCATCATGGACCACGATCGGTTCGACGACCGGCGGACACCCGACGCCGCCGCAGGAGTGGACCACTCGGACGGAGCGGCGCCGCGCCGGGTCGTCCTCGCCAGCATGATCGGGACGACGTTGGAGTTCTACGACTTCATCGTCTACGGCACCGTCGCGGCGCTGGTGTTCAACAAGCTGTTCTTCCCCGCCTCCGCGCCCGGCATCGGCACGCTGCTGGCGTTGTCGACGTTCGCGGTGGGCTTCCTCGCCCGGCCCGTCGGTGCGGCGGTCTGCGGACACCTCGGCGACCGCATCGGGCGCAAGCGGACGCTGATGCTCACGCTGGTGGTCATGGGCGGGGCGACCGTCCTGATCGGCGTGCTGCCGACCTTTGAGTCCGCCGGGCTCTGGGCTCCGTTGGTCCTCGTGGTGCTCCGCCTCCTGCAGGGTGCCGCCGTCGGCGGCGAGTGGGGAGGTGCGGTGCTGCTGATCGGCGAACACGCCGCCGAAGGGCGGCGGGGGAAGGCCACGAGCTTCGCGCAGCTCGGTTCGCCCGTCGGGCTGCTGCTGGCCAACGGTGTGGTGCTCGGCGTCGTGGCGGCCGTGGGGACACCCGCCTTCGAGAGCTGGGGCTGGCGGCTCCCGTTCCTGCTCAGCGTCGTGCTGATCGCCGTCGGGGTGTTCCTGCGCCGCGCCGTGGACGAGTCGCCGGTGTTCCGCAGGATGCAGGCCGAGCAGGCGACGGCGACGTCTCCAGTGCCCGAGGTGCTGCGGCTGCACTGGCGGCGGTTGCTGGTCGCGATCGGCGTCACCGTCGTGTCCTTCGGCGGGTACTACGTCTTCACGACAGTCGGGCTGGCCTACCTGAGCCTGCGGGAGGCGCCCAGCTCCTACGGGCTCTACGGCACGGTCATCGGTGCCGCGGTGTCCGTGCCTGTCATCCTCGGCTCCGGTGCGCTTTCCGACCGGATCGGCAGGCGACCGGTCTACGCGCTCTCCGCCGTGCTGATGGGTGCCTGGGCGTTCGTGTTCTTCCCGCTCTTGGACACCGGCGGCGGCGTGCAGGTGGCGGTCGCCATCGCCGTGGGGGTCGTCATCTGGAGCGTTCTCTACGGCGCGCAGGGCGCGTTCCTGTCCGAGCTGTTCGCCTCGCGGGTGCGCTACACCGGCGCCTCCCTCGCCTACCAGGTGACGGGCGCGCTCGGCGGCCTGGTCCCGCTGGTGTCGCTCTCGCTGCTGGAGACGGCCGGGACGAGCACGGCGGTGGCGGCGTTCGTCGCGCTCACCGCGGTGGTCTCGCTCGTCGCCATCCGGCTGGCCCCGGAGACCGCCCTGACCCGCTCGGCCGAGCTGGACGCCGCCGCGGCCGGCGGCCGATGAGGGGAGTGCCATGTCCGATCCGCACCCGCACGAGGCATCCGCCACCGCGCCGGCCACCCCGCCGTCGGTCCGACACCACGAGGCCGTCGTGGGCGACGTCCGCCTGCACTACGTGGTCGCGGGCCGGGGCGAGCCGGTGGTGCTCCTGCACGGCTGGCCGCAGACCTGGTACTGCTGGCGGCGCGTGATCCCCCTGCTGGCCGACCGGTTCCGCGTCGTGGCCCCCGACCTCCGCGGGTTGGGGGACTCGTCGCGGCCGCGCGGCAGCTACGACACCCGCACCGTCGCCGGCGCCGTCCGCGCCCTCCTGCGCGACGTGCTTGAGATCGACCGGTACCACGTGATCGGGCACGACTGGGGCGGCATCGTCGGCTACGCGCTGGCGGCGCACTTCCCCGGTCCGGTCCGCAGCCTCACGGTCGTCGACGTCGCCGTTCCCGGCGACGGCAGCCCCGACATCAGCCAGGGCGGGCGACGCTGGCACCACGCGTTCCACCAGACGGCGGGCCTCCCGGAGGCCCTCGTCGCCGGACGTGAGGAGATCTACCTGGGCTGGTTCTACGACAACTACGGAGCCCGTCCGGACGTGATCAGCCCGCAGGAGCGCGCCGAGTACCTGCGCACGTACTCCCAACCGGGTGCCCTGCGCGCCGGATTCGAGTACTACCGGGCCCTTCCCCAGGACGCCCGCGACAACGCGAGGCGGGCGCAGGAGCACCGTGTCGCGATCCCCGTCCTCGCACTCGGTGGTGCGACCGGTTGGGGGCGTGGCGAGCAGGTCGCGGAGTCGCTCGCTCGCCTCGCCGACGACGTCACCGGCGGGGTTGTCCCCGATGCGGGGCACTGGATACCGGAGGAGCAGCCCGAGGAGCTCGTACGCCGGTTCCTGGACTTCGTGGAGCAACGCTCGGATCGGTCGTGACCGCAGCCGTGCGACCCGCCGAGCCGAGGACGGTCCGGCCACCGGCGTCGTCCGACGCCGGTGGCCGCAGCCCTGCCGGTCAGCTCCTGCGCGCCGGCACGATCCGGCGGGTCAGTTGATCACGCGGGCGAGGAACTCCTCGAAGGTCGTCGGCGTGGCGGTCTCGGTGTCCCTGGGCTGGGTCATGGCGATGCGGCGTTCGGCGACGTCGCAGGTCATGGTGGTGGTGCCGTCGGCCATGTGGGGGGAGAAGCCGGCGGCGAGGAGGCCATCGCGCATGGTCGCGGTGTCGATCTGTACGTAGCGTGCGTCGGGCCGCCCGACCGCGCGGCCGATGGCCGCGGTCACCTCGTGCAGCGTGACGTCGCGGGGTCCCTGCAGCTCGAGTGTGCGGGTGTGCGCGGCTCGCCGTCCGGTGAGGAGGTCGGCGGCGACCGCGCCGATGTCGGCCGTGGCGATGGCGGGGAGGGGCAGGTCTGCGGGGATGAGCCCGTGTGCGGTGCCTGTGATGCGGATCTCCTCGACCATCGGCAGAGCGTTCTCCATGAACCACCCGGGCCGCAGGTGGGTGACCTCCAGGCCGGGCAGGGTGTCGAGGGCCTCCTCGAGCCGACGGAGTCCCCACACCGGGCCAGATGCGCCGTCGTAGTTGGCGGCCCAGCCGCTCAGGCTGACGACCCGGGTGAGACCGGGGAGCCCGGCGAGCGCCTCGCGGTGGGCGCTGATCACGCGCCCTTGGTAGGCGGCGTAGTCGGTGCTGTCGGGGATGAGGCCGGGAGCGATCATGACGAATGCCGCGGTGGCGCCGGCGAAGGCGTCGCGCAGGCTTTCGGGGTCGTCGATGCGGACGTCGACCGCTTCGGCGCCGTGGTCCACGAATCGCTGGAGACGGTCGCGACTGCGGCCGAGTACCCGGATCTTCTGCCCCGGCGGCGAGGAGTGCTTCGGCGACTGCAGAGCCGGTGTTGCTGGTGGCGGAGGAGACGACGAGCATGCGTGTTCCTTGTGAGAAGTCAGGGCGATTGCCCGGTGAACTGCGGTGTGGGTGAGGTCAGCCCGCGGCGAGGGCCCCGAGGAGGGCGAGTCGCTCGGCCGACCGCGTGCCGGCCTCGGCCGCGCTGATGATCAGGCGCTGCCCCGGATCGTCGGACAGGCGGAGGATCTCCTCGTTCAGCTCCAGCTCTCCGACCAGGGGATGCCGGAACCGGCGCACGGTGTGCAGGCAGTCCCGCACTGGATGGTCGCGCCACAGCCGAGCGAAGTCGTCGCTGCCGGTGGCGAGTTCGGAGACGAGCTGGTGGAGGGCGAGGTCATCGGGCCGTTCCGCCGCGGCCAATCGCAGGTAGGAGGCGAGATCCTCGGCCTGGTGCTCCCAGTCCACGAACAGCGAGCGGGCCGCCGGGTTGAGGAAGACCCGCCGGGCCTGGTTCGGTGCGTGCGGCGTCCCGATGGCCGCGATCTCCTCGGCGGTGAGCCCCCACAGCGCGTATCCGAGCGCATTGCCGGCGAGGATGTCGGTCCGTCGCCCGACGAGCACGGCGGCGCCGAGGCTGCCGGCGACGAGGTCACGAACGGGACCGCGGACCTGGTCCTCGTGCCCGGTCCCGCGAACGGGCGGGAGGGCCCGTGCCAGCCGGTAGAGGTGTGCGCGCTCGTCGGGCGACAGCTTGAGCGCCCGTGCGATGGCGTCCAGGACCGCGTCGGAAACCTGATGGCTCTCGCCTTGTTCCAAGCGGGTGTAGTACGTCGTGCTGACCCCCACCAGCTCGGCGAGCTCCTCGCGCCGAAGCCCCGGCACTCGGCGCCGCTCGCCGTAGGAGGGGATGATGCCGAGCTCCTGCGGGGTGACCGCGGCGCGGCGGGACCGGAGGAACTCACCGAGCTCTCCCGCCGACGATTTGCCAGCCATGACGGCTCCATCATCTCTCGTCGCCTGCGCGCCCCCTGGCCACGCAGGTGTTCGTGTCAACCACGCCGGATTCAACGACTGGTCTTGATGCAAAACGCGGATGCTCATGATCCTTTGTGACGCACGCGACTGGATGCCGTTGCGCGTTCTCGCGGCAGTAGACGTGGGCCGGGGCACGAGCGGGCCGGGCCCCAGGCCGTGGCAATAAGGAACTCATGAGGCCAGTTTCCCTGCGATCGAACCCTGGTACCTGCCCATGCTATGGGTAGGTACGGGAGAGTGACGTGCAACAGCTCGGTTCAGAAGGATCTCGGCGTGTCTGCTGTTGACAGTGGCTGGACTCGGCCAGCTCCCGCGTCGAAGCTCGACGAGCTTGTCCAGGACTCGTTTGTGGGAGCGGGTCACTCCACTGCTGCCAGGCCCGCCCGCCACGTCGGCACCGGCTCGTCGGGCATAGGTCGGTCGACGATCGACTCGCGCCGGCCGGGATCATCCACCTGCTCAGGAGCGAGATCAGGCACCCGGCCCTCCGCTGGCGGCAATCTCGGGCGCGGGATCTGTGGTCAGGCAGACTCCAACGGACGGTACGGCGCCGGCACCCACCGGGCTTCACCGCCACGGAAGCGGATACGCCCGATGCCAGGGAAGGGAAGATGCGCGCCGCCGACCGCCCATCCCTGCGTCCGGATCTCATCCAAGATGCGCATTCGGGCGGCGCGAGCAACAGGTCGATCACTATCGATGTCCATCGCAACGTGCGGGGCGCGCAGCTGAACGGTGTGACTGTGCATGGTGTCACCCCACAACAGCAGCTGTTCCCCTTCAGCACCCACGAGATACCCGCTATGGCCGGGGGTGTGGCCGTGGAGATCGACCGCGATCACACCCTGCACCGGCTGCTCGCCATAGGCGAAAGTGGAGAACCGGCCGGCAGCACGATATGGCACCAGAGCCTGCACGGCCCATCGGTGGATCTGCGCTTGTGCGCCCTCAGCGTTCGCGGCGACAGCGTCATTCAGCCAGTGTCCGGCGTCAAGAGTTGACACATGCACGGTCGCAGACGGGAACGCCGCCTGTCCGTCCGCAGTGAGAAGACCAAAAACGTGATCGGGATGCAGGTGAGTAATGAGTACGTCGCCGACCTGTTCTGGAGAGATTCCAGCGGCCCGGAGGTTGTCCAGCAGGTGACCGGTGGCTGGTCCGAGGGAGGTGCCTGCGCCCGCATCGACCAGCACCGTGTGTCCGCCGGACTGAAATAGGAAGGTGTTCACGGCCGTCAGAAGGTCGCCCTCCGGTGGGAGAAATCCGTCAGCCAAGAGCTCGGTAATCCGCTCCGACGGCTCACCGTGCATGTCGGTGGCGAAGATGGGCAGCGCCCCGTCATAGATGGTGGTCACGGTGATTGCGCCGATTCGGGTGCGTGCGAAACCCGGAGCCTGAGCTGACGCTGATCCTAAGGAACTCATGACCCCAGTATGTGAGGGCTCGGCCGTCGCGTGCCTATCCGTAGCATGGGTAGGCACGCGACTGCGACGAGGGGCCGGCTTCTGCCCCAAGGCCAGGCGTGGAGCAACGTTCGAGGTTGCGTTCGAGCTCACTGCGTTTCTGCAGTCGCCGCTTGAGGAGCTCGGGCACTCGTGCCCGCATCCTGGCTGTCCGCAGCGGGCGGGACGCAATGCACCGTGCGCGTTCGCCTACGACTTCTGACAGGTATGCCCGGTCGGGCCGGCCAGGTTCCGGGTGAGCACCGCCGTCGCCGCAGTTGAACCCCCGTGCGGCCGGCAGCGGTACCAGGCTCCGAGTGGCGAACAAGCCGCGCTCGGCCATGCGCGCCCGTAGCTGCCACTCGGTCTCCATGGGTAAGTCCTTTGTGGAGAACCGGTTGATTACCGCGGTCGCGGCCGCTGAAGGCCTCCACCGACGTCTGTTGCCCGGCGGCGCGTATGCGGCTCCCGAGGAGTTCGAAGCGATGCGGGGCGGCGCTCATCGAGGTCGTCTCCCCCGAACACGCGGGCTGGCTCGCGAGCCGGCTCTGGAACGAGCCGAGTCTCAAGCAACGACTGATGCAGCTTGTCGACCGGCTCGGTACGGACGTTGTCGAGCCGTTCATGCCTCGGCCGAACCGGTGGGCACGGCCGCAACGAACGCCCGCAATGTGCTGGTGTATCGCTTCGACGTCGATGAACCGGAGGCGACCCCCGCCGCTCCGGAGATTTACGCCCTTGCAGAGCTGACGGCATCAGTGATCACCCTGATCCTGTTGCAGGAGATCGGCCTCAGCATCCCGCAGCTCGCCCGCCTCGCAGCAGAACATCAGTCGTTCTGGCGGGTTCGAAAAGGGTAAGCACGTACCTTCCGAGGGTGTTCGCGAGGTAGTCCAGTAGGCGTCCCAGTCGCGCTGGTCGATGGCGTGGCGGTACCGGATGAGCAACTGCTCGATCTCCAGGCGATCAGAGATCTCCTGCGGTGACATCGTCATGCTCGGCCCTCCGTCCGACGCGTGCACGGTCAAGTGATCAAGAGAGCAATTGTCAAGATGTGGGTGAAGATCTTCTAGGCGGCTTCGGGTTGGGGGTGTTCGTCGGGTCGTTCGACGAGCTCGCCGGCCTCGAACGTGGCGCCGGCGCGGACGATAGCGACGAGGTGCGGGGCGTTGACCGCGCGCCAGCGGTCCTGGGCGGCCTCGATGAGCTTGAACGCCGCCCGCGAACCCGACCGGGTCACGGCGTCGAGGGCGTGGCGGCGGTCCTCGGCGTTCCAGATCTCCGCCAGGGCCTTCCTCGCCCCCGGATGCGCGGACTTCGGTAGCGCCCCGAGCACATTGGCCATCTTGTGGAACCAGCAACGCTGCTCCCGCGTCTGGGGGAACACCTCCCGCAGCGCGCCCCAGAACCCGAGCGCGCCGGTCACCGACCGCGAGCACCGGGGCGGACATCCCGCGCCGGGCGCAGTCGCGCAGCAGGGCCGCCCAGGACTCGGCCGACTCGCGGTAGCCGTCGCCGAGCGCGACCAGCTCCTTCCGCCCGTCGGCCCGCACCCCGATCATGACCAGCAGGCACAGCTCGTGCTCCTCCAGGCGGATGTTGACGTGGATGCCGTCGGCCCACAGGTAGACGTAGTCCGCCCCGGACAGATCCCGCGCGGCGAACGCGCGTTGCTCGGCCTTCCAGGTTTCGGTCAGCTTGGTGATCACTGGTGCGGACAGCCCGGCCGAGCTGCCCAGGAACTGGCCGAGCGCGGGCACGAAATCCCCGGAGGAGAGCCCGTGCAGGTGCAGCAGCGGCAGCACCTCGGTGACCTTCGGGGTCTTGCGGCACCACGGCGGCAGGATCGCCGAGGAGAACCGGCGCCGCGCACCGGTGTCGGGGTCGGTGCGGCGGTCGTTGACCCGCGGCGCGATGACCTCGACCGCCCCGGCGCTGGTCAGCACCTCGCACGGGTGATGGAAGCCGTTGCGCACCACCAGCCGGCGACCGTGTTCGTCGCGGACTGGGTCCGA
This sequence comes from Pseudonocardia adelaidensis, assembly GCF_039543345.1. Classification (NCBI taxonomy): domain Bacteria; kingdom Bacillati; phylum Actinomycetota; class Actinomycetes; order Pseudonocardiales; family Pseudonocardiaceae; genus Pseudonocardia; species Pseudonocardia adelaidensis. Next base: position 45,582 of record NZ_BAABJO010000014.1, read on the forward strand.
CATGAGCAGCTCGTGATGGATATCACCCGTTCGATGGGGGAGCATGCATCCGCATGGAGCACTTGCTGTGGAGCTTCAACTACGCAGAGTTGACGATGTGCTAACGTCCGGCACCTCGCACGGGCGGCTGGTTTGGGTCAACGTCATGCACGTCACCTGAGGGGGGTTAGACGGCCGGATGCGATCGAGTGATCACGATCAGTCGGAGCCCTACTACCAGACTCGCGACCACCAGATGCGCGGCGCACCGCAGTTGGCTCAAGGAGTGCAACCCATGGTGTGGGACGCCGCGCAGGCCAACGGAGTCGCTGCTGAGATGTTCGAAGCGGGCCACTACGACGAAGCCGTGCCGTTGTTCGAGCAGGCTTTGGTCGGCTGCCGCTCCGCGCTCGGTTCCGAACATCCCTGCACCATGACGGTAGCGGGTAACCTCAGCGTCGCCGTCTTCGCAGCGGGACAGCGGCGTAAGGGTCTCAAACTCATCACCACCAGCGTCTCGGATCGGGCTCGAGTGCTCGGTGACGACCATCCGGACACCCTTGTCGCCCGCGGCGCGCTCGCCGCGGCTCATCGGGTGACCGGTGATGCCGATACTGCAATTGCGCTGGCCACGCAGGTCGTCGTGCAGTGCTCCCGCACGCTCGGCTCCACCCACAGCAACACGCTTAGCGCGCGGATGAACCTGGCGCTGGCCCTTGCCGCTGCTGGCGACGTCACTTCCGCACACCGGATGCTCGCGTCGACGATGGAAGACGCCGAGGCGACCCTCGGGGCGAAGCACTCCCACACCTTGGCTCTCATAGATTCCGGAGTGTCACACGGGTTGCTCCAGGAGGACGCCTTCGGTCGGTGACACCCGATCTCGGTGGCTCTTCTCGCCACCTCCGTCCACCATTCGGGCTGGTCTTCTCGGGCGCGTGTGGTGAGCGAGTTCGAAAAGCACGCCCCGTTCGCTGTGTCTGTCCTCGATCTGGTGAGCAGCGTCGCAAGGATCGACAACGATGAGCAGGAACTAGGAACCAGATGTCACCCACGAAGCATCGCGCGGTGAATCGCCGCTCGATACAAGACCCAGTCGGAGTACTCCTGCACACCGGCGGACGTGACCCCCTACTTCGGGAACCCGGTCTCGTCCACGATGAGCACCGAACCAGGCTCGCCGAGCTGCTCGACGACCCGACCGCGCAGGTCGTCGCGCGCCCCGTCGACATCCCAATTGGCCCGTTGAGCAGCTGCTGCATCCCGTCCGGCGTCGTGTCCCCGGCGACCTCGGCCAACGGCCGCCCGTTCTTGCCCGCCAACGGCGCCAGCAACCCCGACACCAACGACCGCGCCCGCCGCCGCGGCTCCACCCGGAAGAACCGCGCGGCTGCCCGCGCGAACAACCTGTCCAACCGACCGACCTGCGCCGCAAGATCGTCTTTCTCGCCGCAAGGTCGAGAGACTGGACGGTCGTGATCGCGAACTGTGGCTGGAGTGGTAGGGGAGGGCGGCTTGCGGCCCTCTCGCTCGATCGGGTCGACTTGCCACGTCCGGATGGGAACGGCGCGCTCCCAGGTGGCCGCAGGCGACCTCGCGGCGGCCACCTCCCTGCTCAGCGCGGCCATGCAGGACGCCGAGTCGCTCCCCCCGCGGCACCCGCACCGGACCGCCCTCGTTGAGCGCGGCCATCGGCCTGCCCCTCGAGGGGTTGCTCCCCTGCCCCTCCGACTCCCCCGAGCCCCCGAGACCAGAAGAACCGAGGCAGCAGAATGTCGAGCCCATCCACCTATCTGACGAGAGACCGCGAGACCGCCCGTAGCGACGAGGCACTCCTGCTGCGGCTGGGGTACTCGCAGGTGCTATACCGCAAGATGGGCGGGTTCTCCAACTTCGCCATCTCATTCACGATCATCTCCATCTTCACGGGATACCTGCCCTCGTACTACATCGGCTTCCACAACGGCGGCCCCGCCGTCATCATGTGGGGTTGCCTGATCGTCGGCCCCGTCTCGGTGCTCGTCGCGATGGCCATGGCCGAGATCGCCTCCTCGATGCCCACGGCGGGCGCGCTGTACTTCTGGGCCTCCAAGCTGGGTGGGCCCGCGTGGGGCTGGTTCACTGGCTGGTTCAACCTGGTGGGCCTGATCGCGGTCTGTGCGGCCGTCCAGTACGCCTCGGCAACCTTCACGACGGCGCTGCTGAACTTGTGGTTCCCGAGCCTCGTCGGCACCGACAACGTCACGATCTTCGTCGTCATGACGGTGATCGCGGCGGTGCAGCTGAGCCTCAACCTCCTCGACGTCAATGTGCTGTCCCGGCTCAACGTGTTTTCGTCGTGGTGGCACATGGCCGGTGTCGGGCTCATCGTCGTCGTCCTGTTGATCGTTCCCACCGATCACCAGTCAGTCGAGTTCGTGTTCGGCGAGGTGATCAACAACTCCGGGTTCCCCGACTCGGCCATCTGGTACGTGTTCGGCATCGGGCTGCTGCTGAACGTGTACTCCCTCGTCGGCTACGACGCCTCGGCGCACATGAGTGAGGAAACCCGCTCGGCGTCCCGCGCCACGGCACTGGGCATGGTGTGGGCCGTCGGCGCGTCGGTGGTGTTCGGGTTCGTCCTGCTGTTGTCGGTGACGTTCGCGGTGTCGGACGTGCAGGGCACCCTCGATGCGGGCGGCCAGGCCGTGGTCTACATCTGGGCCGAGGCCACCAACGAAGCATGGGCGGAGTTCATGCTGCTCATCACCGTGGGCGCGCAGTTGTTCTGCGGCACGGCGTGTGTGACGTCTGGGTCGCGGATGATGTTCGCGTTCTCCCGCGACCATGCGGTGCCCGGGTCCCGGCTGTGGCGACGGGTCAACGCCAGGCGGGTGCCGGTGAACTCGGTGATCGCGATCGTCGTCAGCGCGTGGGCCTTGATGATCCCGACGCTCGTCAACGGGGTGGTCGGGTACGCGGTCGGCACCTCGATCGCCGTGATCGGCCTCTCCATCGCGTTCGGGCTGCCGATCATCCTGCGCATCAAGGCCGGCGACCGGTTCGAGCCGGGCGCCTGGAGCCTCGGCAAGCACTACAAGTGGATCTCCCCGCTCTCGGTCGCCTGGATCGCGTTCATCTGCGTGCTGTTCCTCCTGCCGATCTCGCCCAACGGCATCCCAGGAGCGGAGGAGTTCGCCTTCGAGTCGGTGAACTACGCCCCCCTGACGGTGGGCGGCGCGCTCCTCCTATTCGGCGGCTGGTACTTCTTGTCCGCCCGCAAGTGGTTCACCGGCCCGGTCCGCGAGGAAGCCGCGGATGCGGAGCTCGCGGCCATCCTGGGAGAGGCCTCGCATCGGAGGGCGCACCCGCACCAGTCCTCGCACCCGCAGCAGTCCGCGCACCCGCGCTGACCGGCGCTCGCACACGCCGCGTTGGCTGGCGCACCCCGTGTCCGCCGACACATCCCGTTCCACAGGAGGGTGTACAAGCCGAAGTCATTCGGCAATGCTGTCTTGCAGTGGGCAGTAGTGAGATGCCTCGGGGGCCTCCCCGCAATGCGCACTTACCCATCCGACGCCGGCCGATCCATCGTTTCTCGACGCCGTGCGCCTCGTCGCGCACTTCGGGCGCCTGGTCCCGTGTAAGGAGTCGCCATGCCAGAAACCGAGAAGTTGCAGCAACTGCGTCTGGAGTACCGCAACCGGCAGGTGCGGTGGGGCTTCATCTGGGCGGTCTGGTGCGCCGTGCTGTGGGGAGCCTGGTACGTACCCGGCACGGTCATCTACTCCGAGGCCCCGTTCGCGGACCTCGCCGGATCCACCGGCGACTACCTGCTGGCCGCCATGGTGATCACCACGTTGAACGCCGTCGCGGTGCTGCTGGCCATGTATCTCTGGGTGGCGGTGCTGGGCAAGACGGGTGAGTACGTCCGCACTATGCGGCGGGTCCGCATCTCGCGCTGGTACGCCCCGGCGGGGCTGGCCGGCATGCTCGCGATCTTCGGTTCGATCCTCGCTATCGCGTACGTGGGTGCCGCGTTCGCCGCGGTCGCCGCGCTGTTGTACCCGATCATCGGCGCGCTGCTGGCCAGGCTCTGGTACAACGAGCGGATCACCCGTCGCGCCGTGGTGGGCATCATCGTGATCGTCGCGGGTGGTGTGATCATCTTCGCGCCGGGCATCGTCGGCGAGCTCGCCGGCGCGGGGACGGGCGGCCTGCTCGGCTATGTCGGCGGTGCGCTCGCGTTCGTCGGCTGGGGTATCGAGGGCGCCATCGCGGGGCGCGCGCTCGATGTCAGTGATCCCGACGTGGGCCTCACACTGCGCTTCACGGCCGAGGTAGCGCTGTGGCTGGTCGTCGCCGTGCCGATCGCCTGGGGGCTCGCCGGAAACCGGCTCTGGGAGGTCACCGGGGCTGCACTGGCCAATCCGAACAACCTGTTGCTGCTCGTCCTGCTCGGGCTGACGTTCGGGTTCTGCTACGTGGCTTGGTACAAGTCCTTCCCGCTCATCGGGGTGGGCCGCGGCCAGGCGATCGCCGCGCTGTACGGGCCGTTCGCGCTGGTGTGGCTGTACCTGTTCACGCTCGAGGCGCCGGGTGTCCAGTTCGTCGTCGGCGGGCTGATCGCCGTGTGCGGCAGCTTCGTGCTCTTCACCGAGAAGCGCGACGTGCTGGAGGTCGTCCGGGCGGTTCCGGGCGCTCGGGCCCGTGCGGCGACCAACCCCTGATCGACGGAGGCGACCATGCACATGAAGGGCCACATGCTGCGGGTGCTCGCGGAGCGCGGGCCGATGTGGGACTACGACATCGCCGACGAGGTGATGCAGGCCTACGGGGTGACCGGCGACTACTGGTTCGGCACCGTGCGGCTGACGCTCACCGACCTGTTTTCCAGCGGCCTGCTCGACGAGGTGGAGACGGCCGTGGACCCGGCCAAGTCCGGCGGGGTCGAGAAGCTGCTGTTCAAGTTCGGCCTCAACGATTTCGGGCGCACCCGCATGCGGCAGTCAGGACTGATGGGTGAGGGCATGAGCGCGCCCGCGAGCGAATCGATATCCGTGAGTGAGTCGGCGAGTGAGTCGGCGGCCGCGGGTGAGCCTGAGAGCGAGTCGGCGTCCACGAGTGAGGGTGAGAACGAGTCGGCGTCCACGAGTGAGCCGGCGAGTGAGTCTGAGAGTGAGTCGGTGTCCGTGGGTGAGTCTGAGAACGAGTCGGCGTCCACGAGTGAGCCGGCGAGTGAGTCTGAGAGTGAGTCGGTGTCCGTGGGTGAGACTGAGAGTGAGTCGGCGTCCACGAGTGAGGGTGAGAACGAGTCGGCGTCCACGAGTGAGCCGGCGAGTGAGTCTGAGAGTGAGTCGGCGTCCGTGGGTGAGTCTGAGAGTGAGTCGGCGTCCGTGGGTGAGACTGAGAGTGAGTCGGCGTCCACGAGTGAGCCCGTGAGCGAGTCGGCGTCACAGCCCTCGACTGGAGCGCCGGCCGAGCGCAGCGAGGTGAAGTGATGAGCACGTTCTTCGCCTATGCGGCAGGCCCGGTGCTGATGGTGATCCTCATGGTCGGGCTGCCCCTGCTGGCGCTCTACCAGGCGCGGACGTTCGTCAAGAAGCTCTGAGCCCGTCATGGAGGTGTCTCCCCGGCTGCTGCTGCCGGGTCTCGTTCCTCGCGAGCCCAGGCTCGAGACGTACTGGGTGCGGCCGGGCGGCGTCACCGCCGTCCGGCTCGCCGCCGGGGACCGCATAGACGTCGTCGACCGGCAGGGCATGCAGCCCGCCGAGCTGACCGTGCTCGGCCCGGAGCGCGCGCTCGGGGTCGCGCAGGATGCGCCGGCCACCACGGTGCGGGCGTTGGCTCGCTGCGCGGGCGACGGGGCGCGCGCCGTGCTCGCCGCACTGGCCGAGCACGGGGCCGACCACTCGGCCGCGACCGCCGCCCGGCTGTTCGGCGAGTGGTCGCCCGCGGGTGCGCGCGAGTCGTTCACCGCGACGGACAGCGCCGTCGTCCTCGTCGCCGCCCCTGCCGCACCGATGCCGGTCGACGCCGAGTCCGCCAACCCGCCCTCGGACCTGCTGCTGGAAGTGCGGCGGGCGGCCGCGCGCCCCGCCGCGGAGCGGGTGTTGCCGGAGCCGCTGGCCGAGCCGGTGCTCGACCTGCGCATCGACGCCGCGACGGCGTGCAGCTACGAGGTGGGCGAGGGCCAGTACATCCAGGTCATCGACGTCGAGGGGAGGCAGTGCTCGGACTTCCTCGCCTTCGGTGCCCGCCGCCTGCAGGAGGGCGCGGAGCGCGGGCTGGACTCGACCACCACGCGCTACCTGATGGGCAACGCCTACCCGCAGCCCGGCCTGTACGGGAAGTTCTACGACCAGGACGCGCAGCCGCTGGTGGAGATCGTGCGGGACACGGTCGGGCGGCACGACACGTTCGGGCTCGCGTGCAACGCGAGGTACTACGAGGACATGGGCTACCCGGGCCACGTGAACTGCACCGACAACTTCAACGCGCAGCTTGCGCGCTACGGCGTGGCGGCCCGGAAGGGCTGGCCGGCGCTGAACCTCTTCTACAACACGATGTTCGACGACCACAACCTGCTCGTGTTCGACGAGCCGTGGTCGCGACCCGGCGACTACGTGCTCATGCGGGCGGCCACCGACCTCGTCTGCGCGTCCTCGGCCTGCCCGGACGACATCGACCCGTCCAACGCCTGGGTGCCGACCGACGTGCACGTGCGGGTCTACGACGCGAGGAGGAAGTTCTCGATGGCCATCGCCCATCGCGTCACGCCCGAGTCCGAGGCGACGCTGACCAAGGAGACGGCGTTCCACGAGCGGACCTCCGCGCGGACGCGGCAGTTCGTCGAGTACCGCGGCTACTGGCTGCCGGGGAGCTTCGACGGGCACGGCGCGCAGGAGGAGTACTGGGCCTGCCGGGAGCGGGCCGCGGTGATGGACCTGTCGCCGCTGCGCAAGTTCGAGGTGCTCGGCCCCGACGCGGAGGCGCTGCTGCAGGCCACCGTCACCCGCAACGTCCGCAAGCTCTCGCACGGCCAGGTCGTCTACTCGGCGATGTGCAACGAGACCGGCGGCATGATCGACGACTGCACGATCTTCCGGCTGGGCGACACGAACTTCCGGTTCGTCGGCGGCGACGAGTACGACGGTGTCTGGCTGCGTGAGCAGGCCCAGCGCCTCGGCCTGGACCGGGTGTGGGTCAAGCACTCCACCGACCAGCTGCACAACATCGCCGTGCAGGGCCCGGCCAGCCGTGACCTGCTCGCGTCGATCGTCTGGACCCCTCCGACCCAGCCGGCGTTCACCGACCTGACCTGGTTCCGGTTCGCGATCGGGCGCATCGGCGACCACAACGGCGTCCCCCTGCTCGTCTCGCGCACCGGGTACTCCGGTGAGCTCGGCTACGAGCTGTGGGTGCACCCACGGGACGCCTCGGCGCTCTGGGACGCGGTGTGGGAGGTCGGCCTGCCCCACGGTCTCACCCCGCTCGGGCTCGAGGCGCTGGACATCCTGCGCATCGAGGCCGGTCTGGTGTTCGCCGGCTACGACTTCGACGACCAGACCGACCCGTTCGAGGCGGGGATCGGCTTCACGGTGCCGTTGAAGACGAAGGAGGACGACTTCGTCGGCCGCGAGGCACTGCTCGAGCGCAAGGCGCACCCGCAGCGCACGCTCGTCGGCCTGGAGCTCGCGGGCAACGAACCCGCCCAGCACGGCGACTGCGTCCACGTCGGACGGTCCCAAGTAGGCGTGATCACGAGCGCGACCCGCTCACCAGTGCTGCGGAAGAACATCGCGCTGTGCCGCATCGCCGTGCAGCACGCACAGCTCGGTACGGCGGTGGAGGTCGGAAAGCTCGACGGCCACCAGAAGCGGATACCGGCGCAGGTCGTCCGGTTCCCGTTCTACGACGCCGACAAGACCCGTCCCCGCTCTTGAGATCAGCGATCCTGAACCCGACCACACCAGGAGGAGACATGGCCCGAGTGGCCGTCGTCGGTGCCGGCCCGAGCGGCCTGGCCCAGCTGCACGCCTTCGAGGAAGCACGCCGCAGTGGGGTGGACGTCCCCGAGGTCGTCTGTTTCGACAAGCAGAGCGACTGGGGTGGCCTGTGGAACTACACCTGGCGCACCGGGCTGGACCAGTACGGCGATCCCGTGCACGGGAGCATGTACCGCTACCTGTGGTCGAATGGGCCGAAGGAGTGCCTGGAGTTCGCCGATTACACGTTCGACGAACACTTCGGCAAGTCGATCCCGTCGTTTCCGCCGCGTGAGGTGCTGTTCGACTACATCACCGGGCGGGCGAAGAAGAGCAACGTCCGCCAGTACATCCAGTTCGACTCGGCGGTCCGGTGGATCTCCTTCGACCCCGGCCGCGACACCTTCGCGGTCACGGTGGAGTCGCGCCCCGCCGGCTCCACCCGCACCGAGGAGTTCGACCACGTCATCGTCGCCACCGGCCACTTCTCCACACCGAACACGCCCGAGTACCCCGGGTTCGCCACCTTCCCCGGGCGGGTGCTGCACTCGCACGACTTCCGGGACGCGCAGGAGTTCGCCGGCAAGGACCTGCTCGTCGTGGGCAGCAGCTACTCGGCGGAGGACATCGCTCTGCAGTCGAAGAAGTACGGGGCGCGCTCGGTCACGATCTCCTACCGGAACGCGGCGATGGGCTTCGGCTGGCCGGAGGGGATCTCCGAGGTGCCGCGGCTCGATCGCGTGGAGGGCAGGACCGCGCACTTCGTGGACGGCACCACCCGCGACGTGGACGCGATCGTGCTGTGCACCGGGTACCGGCACTGGTTCCCGTTCATCGAGGACGGCCTGCGGCTGCGCACCGACAACGTCCTCTACCCGCCCGACCTCTACAAGGGCGTCGTCTGGGCCGGCAACCCGAAGCTGATGTACCTCGGCATGCAGGACCAGTACTACACGTTCAACATGTTCGACGCGCAGGCGTGGTTCGCCCGCGACGTCGTGCTCGGCCGGATCACGCTGCCCGCCCGGGGGGAGATGGAGCGCGACATCGCCGCGTGGCGCGAGCGCCAGGAAGGCCTCAACGGCCCCGCCGACGAGATCGACTTCCAGACCGACTACGTGCGCGACCTGCTCGACCGCGTTGACTACCCGGCGTTCGACCTCGACCTGGTGCGGGAGCACTTCAACACGTGGGAGCACCACAAGGAGGAGAGCATCACCGGCTACCGCGACAGGTCGTTCTCCTCGCCGTGCACGGGCTCGGTCGGCCCCGTGCACCACACCCCGTGGTGGGACGAGCCCGACGACTCATTGGCGACGTTCCTGCGATCATGAGATCGCTGCGGGCGCCGATCACAGGTCCGCGGCCGCCAGCCTGATCGGCGCGGCGGGATCGCGGGTCACAGGGCGCGCGACAGTGCCTGCGCGCGTTCGAGCAGCGGATCGATCGCGGCCCGCAGGGTGAACCGCCCGGCGGGGCCCTGCACCTAGATGTAGTGACCCATGACGTTGTTGACAGTGCTCAACGGCGTGTCGGCTTGAACGAGGGGAGGGCCTCCCGGCGAGGTGGGTGTGTCTGAGGCACCTACTCCGGACCCAGGAGGCCCTCCATGGCGGACCGTAACGCCCGCACCACCGTCTATGCCCGCCGGCTGATGGTGCAGCGTCACCTGGCCGGTTGGCCCTGAGCCCGCATCGCCGAACAGCTCGGAGTCGCGCGGGCGACGGTGAGCAAGTGGATCGGCCGCTACCGGGGGCGAAGGCGAGGCCGGGGCTGGAAGAGCGTTGCTCCCGCTCGCACACCAGCCCGACCCGCACCGACCCGGCGACCGAGGCCCAGATCCTGGCGCTGCGCGAGCGGGCACACCGCGGCGCGGTGTAGCTGGCCGGCGAACTCGGGCTGGTCGCCTCCACCGTCGGCCGGGTCCTGGCCCGCCACCAGGTGCCGCCCCTGGCCGCGATCGACCCGATCACCGGCGAGCCGGTCCGGCGCCGCCGTTCCGGGATCCGCTACGAACGCCCCCACCCGGGGGATCTGCTGCACGTGGATGTGAAGAAGCTGGGCCGGGTCCCGACGGCGGCGGCTGGCGGCGGCTACACGGGCGCCGCGAGGATGTCCGCGGGCGCGGGATCGGCTACGACTACCTGCACGTCGCGGTGGATGACCACTCCCGGCCGGCCTACATCAAGGCGTTGCCCGACGAACGCGACACCACCTGCGCCGGGTTCCTGCACCCGGCCGTGGCCTGGTTCCGCGAACGCGGCGTGCAGGTACTACGGGTGCTCACCGACAACGCCAAGGTCTACCGGATCGGCCAAGACTGGCGCGCGGTGTGTGTCGCGCTCGGGATCCGGCGCCGGTTCACCAAACCAGGCTGCCCCCTGAGTGGCGTCCACCAGAGTGGTGTGCGGCAGGCCCTGGTGAGGGGCGTGGCGGAGGGGCGTAGGGCGGCCATCGCGTGATCTGTGACTGTGTCCTGCAGCGTTTCCGGGTGGGTAGCGCTCAGGCTCGGCGGCGGTGTCGAGGACCGACCCTCGCGGTAGGCGAGGTGGCCGCGGTGCGCGGCGTCCAGGAGCAGGGCGAACGTGCTGTCCAGGCCGGGGAGCCCGAAGTGGACGTTCCAGATGTCGCCCGCACGCTTCTGCTCAAGCTGACCGTGTGGCGAGGCCACATCGAGCATGGCCGATCCGCGAGGCATCGACACCTCGCCCGGCGCGGCTACTGAGCGAGCTGGCCACAGGCCGGTGTCCCGTTCGGCGGCTCGCTGGCTGACTTCCCATGGACGAGGTGTCCGGGTAGTTCCGGGAGCAGTTCGGTGGTGATCGAGCCGAACAACCGCTCCAGCTTCCCGCGGCCCTGCGGGCGCCCGACGGGGCGGCTCGAAGGACTAGCTGCCTTCCTCGCGACCGACGCCGAAGACGTCGGCCAGTACGCTGTTGCATCCGCCCAACTACGTCGGATTGCTCGCAGGAGAGCCAGTTCTGCACGGGCGTGCCGCACGCCGTCCACGTCCCGGCCGGTCAGCCCCCGCCCTCGCGGCACAGCCAGTGTCCACGCGATCGCAGCGGGATTGCGCGGCGCGGGCGGTGCCGCGGGCGGCGAACCGCCAGGCGGCCCGCCCGCGGTGTCACATCGCCGACGATCGGGATCGAGCAGCCGATGACGAGGGGCGGCGAGGCCAGGCATGGAATACAGAGTGCACCACCGCCAGTCCCGTGTGCGGCGGATCCGCTGGTAGACGGCATGATCACCATCGATCGTTGGCCTTGTGAGCGGCAGGTCGGCAGCTCGCCCTTGACGGCCGGTTGGCTGGGTTTGCCGCTCACCCATGTGTATGACGTGCTGTGTCCGGCGCGCAGCGCCGCCAGGTCACGTAGCGTCGTGCTGGTGTTGGTCGACGGGCGCTCGCTCGGGGTCGGGCCCATATGCCGGGTCCTGCAGGTGGCCGCGCGCGCCTACTACGCCGCCCGGGCCCGCCCACCGTCGAAGCGGGCGTGACCGCGACGCGGAGCTGATCTGAGCTTGGCCCCGGCGCTGGCGCACGCGCGTCGAACTCGTGAACATCAATCTGGCCGGGTTGCAAGGGGCGGTTGCGGCCGTGCTTCGCGTGCAAGCAGCTGTTCGCCCAGACCGGGAAGGTAGGTGACCGGGTTGATGAGTGACCTGCCCCGGTTCTCCTACACCTCGAACTTTCCTGCCACGTCCCGCACCTCCGTGATTCAGATGCTCCGCGAGTTCCTCGACCGCGAACCGGGGGTATCGGTCGTGCAGCCAGCACCCCTGCTGGAGCGGAGCGGGCGCCGCGCAGCCAGGCCAGCCCACGGCGGAAACCCTTGTCGCGCTCGTCGGGCTCGGCGTGCGCTGCGATGCTTGGCCCTGCCGAGTCGGGTTTCGCCGCGGATTCGATTGAAGGCGACTCGTGAGCCTCGGTTGGGTCCGCGTGGGCCTTCTGGCGAGGGGTGTTCCGGTCAGCGTGCGCCGTGGGCGTGGTCCTGGAGCTGGCGCCGCAGCCGGTCTCGGTCGACGACCCGGCCGGCGAGGATCACTGCGGCGATGCGGCGGGTGTGGGTGATGTCCTGGGTGGGGTCGGCGTCGAGCACCAGCAGGTCGGCTCGTCGACCGGGTTCGATGAGGCCGCGGTCGGTGAGCCCGAGCAGGTTCGAGGACCGCTTCGTGGCGAGCTCGATAGCGGCCAGTGGCGGGAGGCCGGCGTTGACCAGCGCTTCGAGCTCGCGGTGCTCGGCGAGGCCGGGCAGCTGGGCGAAGACTCCGGTGTCCGGTGAGAAGACCAGCCGGACGCCGGCCTCGTGCAGGGTGGCGAAGTTGCGTTGCAGGCGCCGGAAGGTTTCGCTGGTGTCGAACAGCGGTTCCAGGGATCGTGCGGTCATCCGCTCCCGGAGGTCGTCGATCGCCGACGGAGGCAGGGTCTCGGCCACGATCGGGTCGTCGAGCCAGTCGGTGTTGGTCGGGCCCTGCACGCTCATCGACGTGAAGACCGCGGTGTCGCGATCGAGGAGTCGGTCGATCAGCGCCGGACCGGGCTCCGGGTTGCGGGGCATGTGGGCGAGGATGTCCGCGCCGGCGTCCAGCGCGGTCTCGGCGTCCTCGACGGAGTAGATGTGCGCGGCGGCGACCAGCCCGTTGCGGTGGGCCTCCTCGACGATCGCGCGGCTGGACTGCGGCGACAGCTTCGCTGCCTGACCGCCGCGGTCGTCGATCCAGAACTTGACCGCGTCGACCCGGCGCTCGGCCAACCGGCGCACGAAGTCCGCGGCGTCATCGGGATCGGTGGCCTGGTGGACGGCTTCGACGGCGAAGAACGGGGCGCCGCTGGACCGGCCTGCGGTCGGTGCCGCCACGATGCCCGATCCGGCGCTGAACAGGGTGGCCAGGTCCCGATCTTCCAGCACGCCGGACCGTTGGTCGTTGCGTACGCCCAGCTCGACGTGATTCGCATCGGTGCCCAGCGACTGGAACGTGCTGATGCCGTGGTAGACGAACCGGCGCAGGTGATCGATGACGTTGTCGCGGGAGAAGAATCGGGGGTCGCAGACGGTCCCCCGCATGTAGCCGATGTGCCCGTGCGGGTTGACCAGAGCGGGCATGATCGTCTTTCCCGCGCAGGGGATCACCGTCGCGTCGTCGGCCTGATCGGGTTCATCCGGTGCTCCCGATCGCCGGCTGACACCGACGATGATCCCGTCGCGCACGGTGACGATCGCATCGTCGATCACCGTGGTCCCATCGCCGACGATCAGCCGGGCCCCGGTGAACACCGTCGTTCCAGCGCCCGAGGCGGTGGGCCGGATCTGAGGCTGTGGATCGTTGCTCATCACTCGTTCGCCTCTCCTCGAGATGGCTGGGCCGGGATGGGTGAACCGGAGAGGCTCACTGGTAGCGCGCAGCGCGGCTCTCGTAAGCCGCGTAGTCCATGAGGGACTCGAAGTCGCGCTGACCGTGGATCAGCTGAGCGAGGTCTGCGATCTCGGAGCCGGCCGCCACACCGTCGAGCGTCGCGAGGACACCGCGGGCCGCGGCACCGATGAGGCTGTACCACAGGAGCAGGACGTCGACACCGGCGTCGCTGTACTCGGCCAGTGTGCTGCCCGGACGGTTCCCGCCCGGCGCGTCGTAGAGGTCGGCCGTCACCATGATCGGCGCCTCGATGTCGGACCGGACCTTCTTCAGCGTGGCCGCCGTCAGCGCCGGGGCGAACACCATGTCGGCCCCCGCCTGCGCGTAGCTTCGCAACCGGTTGACCGCCTCGTCGACGTCGTGTTCGACCCAGGCCGCGTCCGTCCTGGCCACGATCATGAAGTTCGGGTCGGTCCGCGCGTCCAGGGCGGCCCGGATCCGTCGGCCCATCGTCTCGGCGGTCATGAGGCCGGCCGGCCGCGAGGTGTGCTTGCCGCCGAGGTTGTCCTCGATGTGGATGCCGACCACGCCCGCGGACTCGAACGCTTGCACGGTCCGCCAGATGTTCGCCGAGTCGTAGAACCCGTTCTCCCCGTCGACGAGCACTGGCAGGTCCGTTGCCTCGACCATCCGACGCGACGCGTCTGCCATCTCCGTCAGGGTGATCAGACCGACGTCGGGCAGCCCGAACGTGCTCGCCGCCGCCGCGAAGCTGCCCAGATAGGTCGCCCGGAACCCCGCCCGCTGGACGAGCTTGGCGCTGAACGCGTCGTAGGCGCCGGGCAGGATCAACGGGTCACTGGACCGGACCAGGTCGAAGAATGTCGTGCGGCGCTGCGCCGGGTTCGAAGGCACATCCGACTCCTTGGTCCGGGCCCCTGCCGGACTCCTGGATCGAGGTGGCGGGGCTGTCGTCCCCTGGCAGGCCGAGGGACGACCTCCTGGATTTCGAATCGAAACTTAGCAGTCTGGATTTCTCTCTGCAACCCACGGGCGTGTCAGGAGGTGCCGTCGTTCGACATCCGGCGACGACAGGTTCGGGGTCGCCCCCGCAGCTCTCAGCCGACCCGCCGGTCGTCTGGACGATGATCGATCGCGTCCGCCGTGCGCACTGCCGACAGCCGCTCCGGCGCGACCTCCTGGCCGTCCGACGTGACGAAAGCCAGTCGCGCCGTGAGCCCGGACTCGTCCACGGTGAACCGTGGCGAGGTCCCGTCGGACTTCGGCCGATGGGTGCGGCCCCACACCGCCAGGGCTCCGATGACCAGGCTCAGGCTGCGCCCGGCCTCGGTCAGGACGTACTCGTCGTGCGACCGCACGCCGGATTCCTGGTATGTGCGGCGCTCCATCAATCCCTCCTCGACCAGCAACGCCAACCGCTTGGCCAGGATGTTCGAGGCGATTCCCAGGCCGTCCCGGAACTCCTGGAACCGCGTCGACCCGATGATCAGAGCATCGCGGATGATCAGCAGCGCCCAGCGGTCGCCGACGACCCCCAGACTCCGCGCCACCGAGCACGTGGAGTCCTCGCTCATAGCCTTGGGCATCCATCCATGATACGCCTAAGTTGCGAAATGCTACCGAGCGTGGCCCCCGGCACGATGCGGCGGGAACCCGCAGGCGCCGACGCAGCTCCTGTCCGCTTCGGCGGCCCCTCGGGTGATCATCGGAGGGGCTGTACCGGCCACCGCTGCCACACGTGACCCGCGCGGCGGGCGTCAGGCGCGACGCCGCCAGCCACTGTCACGTCGTTTGGGGACACAGCGGCGACGATAGGAGGCAGGATCCGTCCGTGCGTTCCGCTGCTTGCGGTGCTTCGTCGGGTTTCTTGCGGTCCGTTCGGTAGGCGCTGGGTGACGTCCCGGTCGCCCGCCGGAACGCGGTGGCCAGCTGTGAGGAGGAGGCGAAGCCGCACAGCCGTGCGATCTCGGTGACGGAGAGCTCGCCGCGTTCGAGGTAGTGGCGCGCCCGGTTCACCCGGACGGCGGTCAGGAAGCGGTGTGGGGTCAGTCCGGTCGCGAGTTTGAACACCCGCAGGAAGTGGAACGGGCTCAGGTTGGCCACCGCCGCGATGTCGGTGAGCGCGAGCGGCCGGTGGTGGTTGTCGTTGGTGAACGAGATGGCCCGGCGCACCCGCAGGTCTTCGGCGCTGACCGGGCGCGGAGCGGGAAGTGCGGCGTGCCGCGTCAGCAGGTGCGCGGCCAGGTAGGTGGCGGCGGTCTCCGCGTAGCGGGTCGGCACCGGTCGCTGCCGCATCGCCGAGCCCGCCGACCACCGCGGCCAACACCGGGTCCTCCATCGCCAGTGCGTCCGGCCAGCTCACCTGCGCCGCGGCCGAGCCGGACACCTCGACCGCGGTGCGGTCGAGCAGGCCCGCGGGAAGAGACACGTGGGTGGTCAGGTGCCGGTCCTCGCCTCGCCAACGCAGCCGGGTCGGCCGACCGGGCGCGGTCACCCCGATCCGGCCCGGGAAGTAGTCGGCGCGCCGCCAGTGCGCACCCTGTCGCGACTCGATGGTCGTCCTCCCGCCGGTGGCCAGTGTCAACGCGAGGTCCTCGGCGGCGGGCAGGTCGAACTGGTCAGCCACCGCGGCGTTGTCCACCAGCTGGATGACCGTCGCCACCCCCGTCATCCTCAATGGCGGTGAACACCCCTGGGTGGCCACTCGGTAGATCAGCACCCACTGGCTGAGGAACACGACATTGACCCGGGTGGAACGCCGCTTGGGCTGTACCGTCGAAGTTCCTGATCGCTCGACATGTAGCGTGTCGGCACCAGCGTGTTTATGGCGGGAGGACATGTGGACACGGCAACGGCTGCGTCGCCCTTGGGATTCGAAGATTGGCGGCACCAGGTGTGTGAACTGGTGCCGCTGTTGGCCGGGCCCACGGAAACCGACGCTCATTTCGCGGGCACGCTGAGTTCGATGACGCTCGGTTCGGTGTTGCTTACCACGGTGTCTGCATCACGGGGGTTCGTCGAACGAACCCCTCGTCTGATCCGTTCGGACGATGTCGACGTCTACAAGTTCGGGTTGCAGGTCGGCGGAACTTGCATCATCGAACAAGATGGGCATCAGGCCCTGCTCGCCCCCGGTGACCTTGCGATCTACGACACGTCCCGGCCATACAGAATTTCGTTCAGCAACAATTTTCGGATGACGGTAGCCATCTTCCCGCGCAGTCTCGTGCGCATCCCCAAGGATGACATGGCCACGTCCATGGCTGTCAGACTTCCTCGGAAATCTGGAATATTTCCACTCATCGCGCCACTGCTGAAAGAGCTGCCGCGCGAGGATCGCTCCGATCACCTACTTCCGTCAACACATGTCGGCGATGCCATCGTCAGCCTGACCACCGCGGCATTCGGTCAACTGATGGAAAAGTCGTTCGGGGAAGACCCGTACGACTCTCACAAGCTGCTGCTCGCGCAGGCGATCAGGTTCATCAAGGAAAGCCTGCAGGACCCGCAACTGTCTCCGAAGACTGTTGCGGCCGCCCACTTCGTCTCGGTTCGACACCTGCAGAAGGTGTTCGAAATGCAGGGCACTTCCGTGTCTGCGACGATTCGCAACCTGCGCCTGGAGCGCTGCCGGAGCGACTTGGTGGCTCCTCGGTACCGGGACGTTCCGATCGCGAGCATTGCCCGGCGGTGGGGCTTCAACGACCCGGCTCACTTTTCTCGCCTCTTCCGTGGAACGTACGGCTGCTCCCCTCGGGAGCACCGCAGTTCAACGTTGCGCCCGCCGACCGTCGGGCGGTCTCAGGGACGCAGCCGTACTGGCAGCTGAGCCTTCCCGGAGAACACGATGCCGGGCAGGGATGGCAGGGTGTCCGCCGGCTGAGCGAGCTCCACCAGCGGGAAGGCCTCGAACAGCGCGGACAACGCGGTGGTCACCTCCAGGCGTCCCAACGACATGCCGATGCAGTAGTGGACGCCGTGGCCGAACGCCAGGTGTTCCTTGTCGAGGCGGCGAAGGTCGAACGTGGCGGCGGTGTCGCCGTGCCGGCCGGGATCGCGGCCGACGGCACCGAAGCCCAGCAGGATGGCGTCGCCGCGACGGATGGTGACGCCGTCGCCGAGGTCGAGGTCCTCGACGGCGTAGCGCAGGGGCATGTGCTGCACCGGTGGGTCGAACCGGAGCGTCTCGTCGACCACGGCGGACCACGGGATTTCGCCGTTGAGCACGGCGGTTCGCTGGTCGGGATGGTTGAGTAGGGCGAACGCTGCGTTCGTGATGAGCCCGGTGGTCGACGGGACACCCCCGGCGACGGTGATCGCGAGGGCGAGCACTCGTTCCTCCACCGTCAGGTCCGGGGCGGTGGCCACGGTGGTCGCCAGGTCGGCACCAGGGGCGTCGCGTTTGCTCGCGACGAGAGCACCGAGGAACTGCATCGCCCGCTCGACCCCGGCAGCCGCTTCGGTCGGATCGTCGGCAGGCGCGAGCAGGAATCCGATCACCGCGAACATCTCCGCATAGCTCTCCTCCGGGACTCCGAACAAGTCGCTCAGCGTCTCCCCGGCGATCACATAGGCGTACTGCTCCCGCACCTCGACCACGTCACCCGGCCCGAGCTCTGCGAGCAGCCGCTGCACGCGCTCGGTGAGCCGCGACTCCAGTGGACGCAGCCGCGCCGGCGTGAACGCCGCCTCCATGATCGTGCGCAGTCGGGTGTGGTCGGTGCCGTAGGCGTTGAGGACCGTCGGGGACAGGAGGAACGGCGCCAAGGGCCAGTCGGCGGGCACCGCGCTCAGCCCCGGCCAGTGCTGGTGCGCGTCGCGGGAGACGCGGTTGTCGGCAGCGAGCCGCCTCAGCACGTCGTAGCGGGTGACCGACCACGCGGTGATCCCGCCGGACAGGTCGACACGCGCGGCCGGTCCCTGCTGGCGCAAGCGCTGGGCGTCCTCGTGGACGGAGCTCCCCGTGAGATCGAACGGGAAGGTCTCCGAGTGGGCGGTCATGCTGATGCTCCTCCAGTGGCGGTGTGTCGGTCGGTCGGTTCGGTGTCACCACGTGTGCCGGGTGAAACCTGCATCAGTCCTCACCACGGACGCGCCTGCTGATCTCGCGCTTGTCGAGCTTGCCGCTGGCGTTGCGCGGCAACGGCGACATGATCCGCAGATCCCGAGGGAGCTTGTAGCGCGCCAGCTTCGCCGCGGCGTGGCCGCGGATCTGCTCGAGCGTCACGTCTGCGCCGTCGTGCGGGGCGACGACGGCGACCACCGCCTCGCCCCACCGCTCGTCGGGTCGGCCGACCACGGCTACGTCGGCGAGCGTCGACAGGTCCCACAGGGCCTGCTCGACCTCGGCGGGGTAGACGTTCTCGCCGCCGCTGATGATCATGTCCTTGAGTCGGTCCACGATGTAGAGGTAGCCGTCCGCGTCGAAGTAGCCGATGTCGCCGGAGTGGAACCACCCGGCGTCGTCGAACGCCGCCGCGGTGGCTTCGGTGTTGTCCCAGTAACCGGGCGTGACGTTCGGGCCGCGGACCACGATCTCCCCGCGCACCTGCGCCGCGACCGGCTGGTTGGTCGCCGGGTCGACGACGCGGACTTCGGTGTAGGGCATCGGCACGCCCGCCGAACCGGCTTTGTCCACGGCCCGTTCCACCGGCAGATGGGTGGCGAACGGCGCGGTCTCGGTGAGTCCCCACGCCTGCTGCAGCGGTACGTCCCACGTGGCGAACTGCGCGATCAAGGCGGGCGGTACCGGAGCGCCTGCCACCACGATCGACCGGACCGTGCCGAACTCGGTCGCCGCGATGCCGGGGACCTGGGCGAGCGCGGCGAGCATGACCGGTACCGCGAAGAACGAGTTGACGTCGTGGGCGACCAGATCGTCGAGGAACGCGCGCGGGTCGAACGCCCGACGCACCACCACGGTGCCGCCACGGGTGATCGTGCGGAGGAAGAAGCTGTTGAACGCACCTGCGTGGAACAGTGGCGCAGCCACGTGCGTCACCTCCCCTGGGCGTGTGTCCAGCACGCTGTCGGCGTTGACCGCGCTCCACCACAGGTTGCCGTGCGTCAGCATCACGCCCTTGGGCAGACCGGTGGTGCCGGAGGTGAACATGAGCGTTGCCAGGTCGTCGAAACCCTGCGGGACCACCTCTTCCTGCGGGGTGGCGGTCGCGAGCAGGCTGCTCCACGGCTCCCACGGTGTAGCCGCGGGATGTGCCGGTGCCTCCGAGTCGTCGTCGACGAGCAGGAACCGCTGGAGCACGGTGTTGCCGCGCACTGCCTCGATCGGACCTCGGTGGTCCTCTTCAGCCACGATCGTCGTCGCCCCGGACAGGCGCAGCACCTGCTGCAGCTCCGGCTCCGCGAGCCGGAAGTTCACCGGGACGAACACCGCGCCGAGCCGGAACGCCGCGAACATGGTGACGACGAAGGACGTGCTGTTCATCCCCAGATAGGCGATCCGGTCGCCCCGGCCGGTGCCGCTCGCGGCCAGGCTCGCAGCGCACCGGGCCGCGCGGTCGTTCAGTTCACCGTAGGTGAGGTTGCCGCCGGCGTACCGCAGCACCGGGAAGGCCGCCCGGTAGCTCGCGTGCCGACGCAGCGCCGACGCCGGATTGAGGTCGACAGGAGGCCGCGGTGGCGCATTTCTTCTCCTGATGTGCTCGCGAACATTCTCCGAGCTCACGCCAGTTCGGCTTCGATCATCGCGTACGGCACCTGGAGCCGGGTCAGCCCGGTGCGCCGGAAGCCGGCAGCGGCCAGCAACGCGTCGAACTCCGCCAGCGAACGTTCCCGGCCGGGGAGCATGACCTGCATGTTCATGTCCATCAGGGCGCCGATCCCGGGGTCGCTCGTCTCGCCGAGAACGATTTCGACGATGACGAGGCGACCTCCCGGGTTCAACGATTCTCGACAGTTGCGCAGGATCCGCACATTCTCCTCGTCGCTCCAGTCGTGGAGGATGAACTTGAGCAAGTAGAGATCGGCGGCCGGAACGGACTCGAAGAAGTCACCCACCTGCACGTCGAAGCGGTCCGTCAGACCACGGCGGTGCGCTTCGGCCCGGGCGTCGGGGACCGCGTGCGGCAGCTCCAGGACCGACCCGTGCAGGTGCGGGTTGGCGGCCAACAGGGAGAGCACGAACGCACCGTTCGCTCCGCCGATGTCGGCGACCGTCTTCGTCGCGCCGAGCTCGAGCACCGGCACCGCTTCGTTGATCACCGGAGTCGACAGCTCGCTGACGGCGCGGGTGAACAGCGCGCCTTCTTCGCTGTTCGTGGCGAAGTACTCGAAGATGCTGCCGCCCAATGCGGCATCGGCCTGGGACGAACCGGTACGCACGACCTCCGGCAGGCGCCCCCAGGGCAGCCAGTGGCCCGGCGCTGTCCACGCGCGGGCGAGGTGGCCCAGCGAGTTCGGGGTGCCCGGTCGCAGCGTGTGCAACAGCCGGGTCGCGGCGAACACGCCGTCGGTGTGGCTGACGAGGCCGAGCATCACGCCGGCGCGGAGCAGACGGTAGGTGGCCGCGGGGTCGGTCCGGCCGCGCTCGGCCAGAGCGTCCGACGTCTGTGGTCCCGCGGCCAGGTGCTCGGCGAAGCCCAACTCGGCGAACGTCGCGACGATCTGCGCAACGAAGTGTCCCGAAATCATCCTGAGCACGACGGAAAAGTCTTCGGCCGTGCGGTTGTGTTGAGTGTCCTCGAGCATGCCTTCGCCTTCTGATTCGAATTCCAGGTACCGCAGGGGGACCGTCGACCGACCTCGCTTCACAGCCAGACCGACAGACGTGCTGATACGCGCGCAAGAGCAGCACCACGAGAAGTGTAAGAACCGGATGCGGGTCGATCTTGACAAGTTCCGCACGGAGTTTGACCGTCTGCGCATACACCTGCATCCACAGGAGGGCTCCAACCAGCACCGACCCTGACAGTCCGCGGTTGGAGATTCGAGCACGCGCTGACCTGACGATCTCTGCGCGCTGAGATGTTGCTCGACGCTGCCGCAGGCCGGCGACGCCGTCCTGACCTCAGTGGTTGGCCAGGATCTCTGCGGCCGTCGGCTGCCACCCCGTAGTGCTCAGTGGCGTGCTCACAGTTGGATCATCGACGGGCTGTCGAGGAGGACCCACCGCCGACGCGGACGCGCATCCGCCGGAACAGGTGCCGACATGCGGTCGGCGGCGATGAGCGGACCAAGCTCCAACCCGGCGAGGGCGGCGATGTCCGACACAGGCACCTGATAGGTGCGGTAGGGGCCCAGCGGTGGCGGGTCCCCTGCTTCCAGCGCACGTTGGGTGGACAGGTCGACGTCGTCAAGCTGTGTGTGGGGTCTGGTTCAACACGTATCCGGTCGCCGCCGACGAGCGCGGTTCTCCGTCGGGGCCGGGCGTAGTCCAGGCGGCTACCTTCCAGAACAACCGGGGAATCCCCACTCTCCGATACACGGGGTCGTCGTCGGCCAGGACGGGGGCGGTGAAGGACGCTCAGCTTGATGTTGTTGGCGTCGGCGTAGGTCAGGACGTGGTCCTCCAGACCGAGCCACAGCCGGAAAGCCCAGCACGGTGAACTCGTGGTCCCACAACCGCTCGATGCGTCGCAGCGGAGGCACGCGCACCCCCGGCGGCGGCGCGTCGAGCCGCAGCAGTGCCAGATCCCCACCGCCATCCTCGGCGATGGGTACCCACCGCTCGACGACCGCGTCGCCTGGCCGCGTCGGGTGCGTAGCGTGCTCAGGCAGGGGGAAGTCGAGCTGCACCGGCGCGTCCGGTGCGGAGGGGGAGTACGGGTTCGCGCCGAGCGCATCGGCGACCACGTGCGCACACGTCGCGACCAGGTCGGGACCCACGAGGAAGCCGCCTCCGACGATGCCGTCCTCGTTTCGGATCCGGGCAACGGCATGCGCGCTGACGGGCGCGTCCGCGCTGGTTTTCACCTCGCCCCCGTTCGTTCGACACGGCAATCGGCCTGCAGGGATCATCGCCCATCGGCTTGTCGCGAACGTCATGACGGCGGGTCCGTGCATCCGCACGCGACGCCACGCAGCGGTCAGGTCCGCTGCATCGCCGCCCGTATCGTCTCCACGAGCATGAGCAACACGAAGACGTCGGGTACCTTCGCCACGTCGACGCTCTGAGCGCGGCGCTTGTCCGCCTGCCACACTCGGACCTGACCGGGGACGTGACCGGGGATGCGGTCGCGGAAGGTAGCTCCGCAAGAGCTCGTGGGCCACCCGCTGGGCAACACGCGGTGGGAGATCGGTGAGGACGTCGGTCCGGCGGCCGGCGACCTCGTTGTGCCTGGGCGGTGCCGTCGATACCGTTCCGGGGTGCAGCAGGGGAACGCCGGCGACTTTCCTCGCGTAGTCACCTTCGACCTGTTCAGCGCCATGACCGACTCCCGCCGCGGCGCCGCAGCCGCCTTCACCGAGATCGCCGCGGTGCGTGGCTGGTCGGTGGCGGGGGAGGAGCTCTACGACGTCTGGGACCGGCACAACAAGGAGCAGCAGCGCCGTGCCGCTTTCGGTCCTTCGACGTCGTTCCGCGCGCTGTCCCGCGCCGCCCTCCGCCTCGCCTACGACCAGCTCGGTCTGGACGGGTGCCCGGAGGCCGATCTCGATCTCCTGTGGCGGAGCGTGGCGCGGTGGCCGCTGTGGGGGGACGTCGAGGACGGGATCTCGGCGGTCGCGGCGCGCGCCGCGGTCGGGATCCTGTCCAACGTGGACGATGCGCTGGTCGTCACCACCCGCGCCTATCCGTTGGTCGATCCGCGGTGGGTGTTGACGTCGGAGCGGCTCGAGGCCTTCAAGCCGGCGCCGGCGATCTACCTGCGGGCGCTGCGGGCCGCGCCCGGGCTGGTGCACGTGGCCGCCTCGGCTCGCGACGTCCGTGGGGCGTTGGAGGCCGGAATCCCGACGATCCGGCTCGTCCGCCCGGGGCACCGGTTGGATCCGGAAGGTCCGGCCCCGACTGTCGAGGTCACCGACGCCCGGGAGCTCCCCGCCGCTTTCGCCCAGCTCGAGCGCGGCGGTCAGGACAGCACGCGGATCAGGAACGGGTAGTCGAAGGTCCGGTCGGCGGCGCGGATCGCGCCCTCGATGTCGCACCACGCGCGCGGTGCCCCGGGTGAGCGTCACCGCCCACAGGTCGTCGCCGTCGGAAGTACCGAGCGTGCCGGTCGACCGGTGACCGCCGGGGGCGACCGCGGCCAGGCGGAAGAACAGCTCGCCCGGCCGAAAGAGATCAGGACGTCGGGCACCCGCGTGCCCGCCGCAAGGCCACCGTGCGGGCTTGATCGACCCGGTAGGCGTCGGGGGGTCGCACGAGCGCGTCCTCGGGCCCGATGTAGTCGATCGCCACGCCGTACGTCGTGCGCGCGGCCTCGAGCGTGATGTAGCCGTTGACCACGTCCGACAGCACGGCCTCGACGGGGTGCTCTTCCGCGCGGCCGTAGCCGACGTGGGCCGCCACGGCCGGCGCCGGGTCCTGGTCCGGATGCGCCCGGCGATGACCGAGCGGCCCGCAACCGCTCCCGCTTCCGGAGCGCACGGCACCCGGTGACCCCGCCGGGCTGCGGGTCGCCCCCGGCGCGGACCTGCGCACCGACCTCCCGCGCTACCACGTGCTGCGCCACGGGGAGCTCGACGCCGAGGTCGACTCGCTGGAGGAGGTGTGGCGGGACGACTTCGTCGCCTTCCTGCTCGGGTGCAGCTTCTCGGCCGAGAACCAGCTGATGCGGGCAGGCGTCCGGCTGAGGCACCTCGAGCTCGGGCAGGGCGTGCCGATGTTCGTCACCTCGCTCCGGTGCGCCCCGGCCGGGCGGTTCCACGGGCCGGTCGTCGTGTCGGTGCGGCCCATCGCCGCCGACCAGGTCGACCGGGCCGTCGAGGTGACGGCCCGGCTGCCGCTCGCCCACGGTGCGCCGGTGCACATCGCTGATCCCGCGGCGATCGGCATCACCGACCTCACCGACCTCGCCGACCCGGTATGGGCCCCGACCGTCACAGCACGCTGGACAGGAACGCCTTGGTCCGGGCGTGCTGCGGGTTCGCGATCATGGTGCGGGGGTCGCCCTGCTCGACGACCACACCGTCGGCGAAGAAGAACAGCGTGTCGCCGACCTCGCGGGCGAACCCGATCTCATGGGTCACCACCACCATCGTCATCCCGCCGAGCGCGAGCTCCTTCATCACCTCCAGCACCTCGTCGACCAGCTCCGGGTCGAGCGCGGAGGTCGGCTCGTCGAAGAGGATGAGCTTCGGACGCATGGCCAGCGCCCGCGCGATGCCCACCCGCTGCTGCTGCCCGCCGGAGAGCTGGTGGGGGCGCTTGTGCGCGTGGTCGGCGAGCCCGACCCGCTCCAGGTGCTCCATCGCCAGCGTGCGGGCCTCGGCGGCGGGGAGCCCGGTCACGTGCACCGGCGCGCAGGCGACGTTCTCCAGTGCGGTGAGGTGGGCGAACAGGTTGAAGCGCTGGAACACCATGCCGATGTCCGCCCGGAAGGTGGCGAACCGCCGCGGGCTCCACTCGTGGTACGTGCCGTCCCGCAGCTCGTAACCGACCTCCTCACCCAGGACGCGCAAGGTGCCGCCGAGCACCGGTTCGAGGCCGTTGACGCAGCGCAGGAACGTGGACTTCCCCGATCCGGACGGGCCGACGATGCAGCTGACCTCTCCCGGCGCGACGGTGAGGTCCACGCCGTTGAGCACCTGGACGTGCCCGTAGCTCATCCGGACGTCGCGCGCGACGATCACCGGTTCGGCGCTCACGGGACCGTCTCCCTCGCGGCCGGAGCGGGCTGCTGGGGCAGCACCCGCGCGTTCAGGCCGCCCGCACGCACGAGGCGCACGGCGTCGGAACCGAAACGGCGCTCCAGCCGGCCCTGCAGCACGGTGGCGAACGCCGTCATCAGCATGTACCAGAGGCTGGCGACGATGAGCAGCTCCATGATCCGGTTGTTGCCCTTGTAGATCTCGCTCGCGTTCGTCATCAGGTCGCTCCCGGCCACCACGTAGACGAGCGAGGTGGTCTTCAGCATGGAGATGAACTCGTTGCCCGTGGGCGGGATGATGATGCGCAGCGCCTGCGGGAGCACGATCACGCGCATCCGCTTCCCCGGTGTCATGCCGAGTGCGTAGGCCGCTTCGGTCTGGCCCCGGTCGACCGCCTCGATCCCGGCCCGCACGACCTCGGCGAAGTAGGCCGCCAGGTTCAGCCCGAGGCCGAGCATCGCGGCGGTGAACCCGGTGATCAGCTCGTTGGTGTCCCACTTGAGACCGACGTCGGTGAACGGGACCCGCAGCACGAGCTCCGGGAACAGGAAGGCAAGGTTGTACCAGAAGATGAGCTGCACGAGCACCGGCGTGCCGCGGAAGAACCAGATGTAGAGCGTGGAGAGCCAGCGCAGCACCGGGTTGTGCGCCAGCTTCATGACGGCGAGCAGCACACCGAGCGTCAGGCCGATGACCGTGGCCAGTACCGAGATCTGGATCGTGACCAGGACCCCGTCGAGGATCTTGGGGTCCAGCAGGTAGCGCGCGACGGTCGGCCAGTCGAGGTAGGGGTTCGTGACGAGGAGGCCGACCAGCCACGCGAACACCGCGAGCGCGGCGGCGCCGGCCAGCCAGCGCCCCCAGTGCCACGTGCGCCCGATCGGTATCCGCGTGCCCGCCGCGTCGACGAACGGCTCTGCTCGCTTCGCCATCGCGCCCTACTCGCCGCCGTTGACGACCGCGCCGCCCTGCAGGGCGATCTCCTCGAGGCCCCAGGCCTGCAGGATCCGCGGGTACTCGCCGTCGGCCATGAGCGCGTCGACGGCCCCCTTCACCGCCTGTACGAGCTCCTCGTTCTGCGGGTTCAGCGCGATGCCCCACAGCGTCTCGGTGCCGTCGATCGCGATCGCCTCGACGTTCAGCTGCGGGTCCGCCGCCTTGTAGGTGGCGACCACGTAGTCGGTGATGTTGGCCTGGGCGCGGCCGCCGGTCACCTGCAGCAGGGCCTCCTGGTCCCCCGGGAACTTGAGGATGTCCAGGCCCGGCTTCCCGCTCGCGGTGCAGTCGGCGTGGTAGGTCTCGGCGAGCTCCAGCGACGACCCGTTGTCGACCACGGAGACGGTCTTGCCGCACAGGTCGGCCGGGGTCGCGATGCCGGCCGGGTTGCCGCGCTGGGTGATGATGCCGGCGCCCGCCTGGAGGTAGTCGACGAACTTCACGGTGGTCCGCCGCTCGGCGTTGTCGGTCATCGATGACATGAGGATGTCGTAGCGCCCGGTGACGATCCCGGGGATCTGCGCGTTGAAGTCCTCGTCGCTGATGGTGATCCGCACGCCGAGCTTCCGGGCGATCGCCCTGCCGAGGGAAGGGTCGAGACCGATGATCGTCGTCCCGTCGGAGCCGAACATCTCCATCGGCGGGTAGCCGGGGGAGGTCGTCATCTTCAGCCCGTTGGCCCGGATCTCGGCGGGCACCGTGGCCGCGAGCCCCTCGTCCGGGACGATCGAGTTGATCACTTCGGCCGCGCGGTCCTCCGCGGGCGCGGTGTCGAGCTGGACGTCCGCCGGCCCGGCGGGCGCCGGGTCGTCGTCGCCGAGGCTCTGGGCGCCGCACGCGCTCGCGGCGAGGAGCGCCAGTACGGTGGCCACGACGGCCGGAGCGGTGGTGCGCAGGCGCATGTTCTGTTCCTTCTCACGGGGACGGGGTGCCGCTCTTCCTCACTGCCGGGAGGACTCCTGCCAGCGGACCTCGCCGCCGACGACCGTCGTCAGCACCCGGGTTCGCCGCACCGCGTCCGGCGGCTCGGTGAACGGGTCGGTGTCCAGCGCGACGAAGTCGGCGAGCCGGCCGGGCGCGAGGACGCCCTTGCGGCCCTCCTCCCCGGCGGCGAAGGCCGACCCGGTCGTGTAAGCGGTCAGCGCCTCGCCGATGCCCAGGCACTGCTCCGGCGTCCAGCCGCCGTCGGGGGTGCCGTCCGCGCGGGTGCGGGTCACGGCCGCGAACAGGCCGTGGAAGGGGTTCGGATCCTCCACCGGTGCGTCGGAACCGAACGCGAGACCCGCCCCGCGGCTCAGCACGTCCCGCCACGCGTACGACGCGAGGTCGCGGCCCGCGAGCATCGTCGACGCGAGATCGATGTCGGTGGTGCAGTGCGTCGGCTGCATCGAGGCGACCACACCGAGCCGCGCGAAGCGGGCGACGTCCCGGGGCCGGACGTGCTGGGCGTGCTCGATCCGGTTCCGGAGGCCGCCCGGCGCACCGACGGCCGCGTAGGCGTCGAGGACCAGCTGGTTGGCGCGGTCGCCGATCGCGTGCGTCGCCACCGCGATGCCGGCGGTGTTGGCGGTGCGCACGAGACGGACGAGGTCCTCGTACGGGGTGACCGCGATGCCGGCGTTCCCGTCCTGCCCGGCGAAGGGCTCGTTCATGTGGCAGGTGTGCGAGCCGAGTGCGCCGTCGCTGAACAGCTTGACCGGCCCCGTCCGGAACCAGTCGTCGCCCTGCCCGGTGCGGCGCCCTTCGGCGATGGCCGCGTCCAGATGTGCGACCGGGATCGCCTTGTGCACCCGCAGCTTCAGCTCACCGGTCCGGTGGAGGTCGAGGTAGGCGGCGCGGCAGTCCTCGCCGTCGATGTCGTGGACGCTGGTGAGCCCGACGGCGAGCAGCCGCTCCTGCGCCGCCCGCAGCTGCTCGCGCAGGTCCGCTGGACCGGCGCGGTCCACCTGCGCCCTGAGCGGGTACATCGCCGACTCCCGCAGGATCCCGGTCGGCTCGCCCGCCTCGTCGCGCACGATCTGCCCGCCCACCGGGTCGGGGGTGTCGCGGTCGATCCCGACGAGCGCAAGGCCCCGCGAGTTCGTCCACATCGTGTGCCCGTCGACGCTGGACAGCGCCACCGGCCGGTCCGGGCACACCGCGTCCAGCGCGTGCCGGTCCGGCTGCACCGGCCGCTCCCAGATGTTGCTGTTCCAGCGGCCGCCGACCACCCACGCCCCCGCGGCGAGGCGGGCGGCGTGCTCGGTGATCCGCGCCAGCGCCTCCTCCAGCGAGCGGGCTCCGCGCAGCTCGACGGCGGAGAGCTGGCGCGCGTAGCTCGCGGTGTGGATGTGCGCGTCGTACAGGCCCGGGATGACGGCGGCGCCCTCGAGGTCGATCAGGTCCGCGCGGCGTCCGACGGCCGCGCGCACCTGCGACTCGGTGCCCGCCGCGAGCACGACGCCCGCCTCGACCGCCAGCGCCTCGACGACGGACGCGCTGCGCGCCGCGGGACGGATGCGGGCGTTGCGGAAGACGCGAACGCTCACCCGACCTCCTCGTTGCGGCCCGCGGTCACTCTCCGCGAGGGTGACCTGGAGCACTGTAAGGAGATCCGAGCAGGTGCAGCACCGAACGGATCACGACGATTCGTGTTCCTCAGGGCAAGCGATCCTGGTGCTCCCCCCGCGCACCGGCGCGGGAGTCGATGGGCCCATCAGCCGGCTCCGGCAGGGTGGGGTGCGGGCTGCCCGCGCAGCTCCATGGCCGCGCGCACGCGTGCCTGGGCCATGGCCAGTGCCGCGTCGTGCGTCGTCGTGCCGCGCCTGCGGCTCTCGTCCAGCACCGCGGTCGTGTTCGCCCGCAGCTTCTCCGAGATCATGGCGAAGATCCGCGCGGGGTCCGGGGTGAACGGCGAGCTCCGCGCCGTCATGGAGTGCGCGGCGGCCACGACGCCGCCTGCGTTGGCGATGAAGTCGGGCACGACCGCGATCCCGCGTGCGGCGAGCAGCTCACGGGCGGCGGGCGTGGTGGGCATGTTGGCGCCCTCGACGACGAGGCGGGCGGTGGTGGCACCGGCCACGTGCTCGTCGATCACATCCTCCCGCGCCGCCGGCACCAGGATGTCGGCGTCGACGTGGAGCAGCTCGTCGGCCGGCATCGCCACGCCGTACTCGCGCACGCAGGCGTCGCCGACCTCCGCGTGCAGCTTCAGCAGCGCCGCGACGTCGAGGCCGTCACGGTCGTGCACCGCGCCCTGCGCCGTCGAGAGCCCGACGACGACCGCGCCGAGCGCGTCGAGCCTGCGCACGGCGGCGCTGCCGACCGCGCCGGAACCCTGGACCACGACCCGCGCGCCCGCGAGGCGCATCCCGATGTCCGCGGCGGCCGCGTCCGTCGCCTCGGCGACCCCGTAGCCGGTGACGCCCAGCTCGTCGTAGGGGAGCCCACCGAGGGCTCGCGGGAGGCCGACCGCGGCGGAGCGGTCCCCGAGCTCGTCGGCCATGACCGCGGCGTCGCGCTCGGAAAGACCCATGTCGAGGCCGAACACGTACTCGCGGGGCACCTCGTTGGCCAGCGCCCTGGCGAACGCCCGCAGCACCGCCTCCTTGTCCTCCGCGGTGGGGTCGGCGAGGATCCCGGCCTTCGCCCCGCCGTGGAACAGGTCGACCGCCGCCCACTTCCAGGTCATCGTGCGGGCGAGCCGCGCCACCTCGGTCACCGTGAGCGTCGGGCTCATCCGGGTGCCGCCCTTGCCCATCCCGCGCGCGGTGTTGTCGAGGACCAGCACGCCCTTCATACCGGTGCGGCGGTCCGCGACGCAGACCACCTTCTCCGGCCCCCACCCGTCCATCAGCGAGAAGACATCGGTCGCGGTATCTCGCACCGGGGCTCCCCCTCCGACGTTGCACCTCCGCCCAGCATCACCGGCCGCGCGGCCGGAGGCCAGGAGGCTCACCCCGACAGGTCCGAGTCCCCAGCACCAGCGATGCTGGTGGTGAGCTGCGGGCTATCGAGCGAGGTCCAGCGTGGCGGCGACCCGCGTGAGGCAGTCCAGCGCCAGCCGCAGGAGCGGGTTCTGGTTGTGCTCCCGGTACAGCACGAGCACCCGGCGATGCGTGTGCAGGTCCGGCACCGGCAGCCGGGTCACGGCGTCGCGCGGAGTGGGCAGCATCGCCAGCCCGGGCACCACGGCCACCCCGAGCGCCCTGGCCACCAGGTTGCCGATGACCTGGTAGTCGTTGCTGCGGCAGATCACGCGGGGCTCGAACCCGAACCCCGCGGCGAGGCTCGCGAGGGCGTGCGCGCCTGCGGTGTCGGCCCGGGTGCTGATCCACGGCTCGTCGTGCAGGTCACCGAAGCTGACCTCGGCGGCGGTGGCGAGCGGGTGCCCGGACGGCACGATCAGCGTGAGGGGCTCGGCGAGCAGCTCCAGCGTGCGGAGGCTGGCGGGCCAGGCCCGGGGTGCCAGGTCGTACTCGAAGACCACCGCGGCGTCCAGCGACCCGTCGAGGACCCTGTCGAGCACCTCGTCCGGCTCGTCCTCGTCGAGCTGGACCAGGGCGTTCGGGCGCTGAGCGACGACGGCGGCCAGCGCGTCGGGCAGGATCCGGACGCTCGCGGTGGCGAAGGACGCCAGCCGCAGGATGCCGGCGTCGGGACGGATCATGGCCGCCGCTTCGCGCTCCACCGTGGCCAGCGCGCTCAGGACCCCGACGGCGCGCAGGGCGAGCATCTCGGCCACCGGGGTGGCCCGGACGCTGCGCGTCGATCGCTCGAACAGGGGGGCGCCGACGGCCCGTTCCAGCAACACCACGTGCTGGGACACCGCGGAGGCGGTGTAGCCCAGCACCCGGGCGGCCTCGGCGAAGGATCCGGAGCGCACGCACTCCTGCAGCGTGCGCAGATGGATGGGGTTGAGCACACGCAACGGTAGCGGGACGGCGGTGCCCGTCGTCGCCGTGCGACGGCTCACGCCTGTCGTGGTCGCGCCGACATGCCGGGCGTGAGCAGCTCGACCCACTCGCCGGGGCACCATTCGCCCGGCAGGCGGACCCGGACGGTGACGCGCGGGTTGACCAGCTGGCTGATCTGCAGATCGGCGACCAGACTGGCGAGCCGGTAGGCGTCGGGCCAGGTCAGCTCGTGCCACTCACGCACGAGCCGGACGGCCTCGGCGAAACCCGCTCGTACCGCCTCGCCGATGTCGGTGGCGCTGGCCAGCACGTGCAGCCCCCCGTCGGCGAACAGCAGCGGCCAGTTCCCGCCGGGGTCGGGGAACGGTCCGACCGACAGCTGCACCCGCCCGCCGATCTCCACGCCGGTGCCGCCGAGCTCGCCGTCGCCCATCACGGCGTGCAGGTCGCCCGCCGCGAGGCCGAGCCCGGGCCGGTTGGCCCGCAGCGCCAGTGCCGCCCCCGGCCTGAGCAGGCGGGTGTCGAGGTTGCCGCCGTGCGGGCCGGGCACCGAGGACGGCACGGTCTCGGCGGCCGTCGCGACTCCGAGGATCCCGACCATCGGGCGCAGCGGGATGGCGACCCGTTCGGTCAGCCACACCCGCCCGTCCGTGACGGGCAGCAGTCTCGTGGACGGCCGCGTCACCTGCGCGCCGAGGACGCCGAGGCCCGGAGCGACCGCCATCACCCCCGGCCCGTGCACGTCGATGCCCTCGATGCGGACCAGCACCCAGTCGCCGGCCGCGACGCCGTCGACGTGCACCGGGCCGGTGGCGCGGTTGAAGCGCGCCATGTCGATGTCGGGGCGCAGCACGTCCGCGGAGGTGAACTGGCCGTCGTAGCAGTCGACGGTCTCCAGCACGAAGCTCTCGCCCGCCGTCACCGCGCCGACGGGCTCGAAAACCGGCCCGAACGCGGTGACGGCGGCGGCCGCGGAGAAGAGCTGCACGCTACGCCCAGCCCTGCGGGACGAGCCCCGCGATCGTCAGCAGCGAGTACAGGAACGCGAGGCCGAACACGACGACCAGCGCGACCTGCACGACCGGGTGGGCCACCCAGCCCGCCTTCCACTCCGGCTCGCGGTCGCCGCGGCGGCGCGCCTGGCGCAGCATGAGCACCGGGATGATCGACATGATCGCGCCGGCGAACCCGCCCGCGTAGCCGAGCGCCGAGACGAAGCCGGCGAGCCCGAGTGCGGCGATCAGGAACGGCGGTACGACCACCAGCGCGAGGGCCATCGCGCGGTGCAGCGGCGACCCGCCGGCGGGCCAGGAGAACCGGTCGAAGATGTTGGTCATCAGCGTCAGGCCGATCGCCCAGAACGAGGTGAGCATGGCCAGCACCGCGAACACGTTCGCGCAGTAGTAGGCGGCCTGCCCCAGCTCGTTCGCCCAGGCGATCGTGACCACAGGGGTGATCCCGTCCGGGCCCATCATGCCGAGCGCCGCGAACGGCACCAGCGCGAGGACGAAGCCGGTGGCGACCATGCCGGCGACCACGGCCCGCGGCAGCACCCGGGGCGCGTGCTGCGCCAGGCCGCGCGCCAGCTCGGGCACGGTGTACTGGGCGATGAACGCGAACACCGCCAGGTTCATGATCGGCACGATGAAGTACGGGCGCAGGTAGGTCAGGTTCGCGGCGTCGATGCCGGGGCCGAGGACCGACCAGCCGACGAGGATCGCGATCAGCGCCACCATCCCGATCGTGATCGCCTGCTCGGACCGCCCGGTGGCCTTGAGACCGAGCCAGACGACGACAGCTCCCGGCACGTAGAACAGCAGGCTTCCGGCCAGCTCCGGGATGCCCAGCAGCTCCCCGAGGACCTGCCCGCCACCGCTGGCGTAGGCGATCAGCGCCCCGAAGCCGTTGATGACGATGCCCGCGAAGATCAGCCACGAGCCCGCCTCTCCGAGGTACTTGCGGGCCAGGCCGGAGAGCTGCAGCGGGGTGTCGGTGCGCAGCGCCACCTCGGCGACGTACAGCATCGACGCGGTCGTCAGGAACCCCGCGACCAGCAGCGCGATGACCAGCGCGGGGAACCCGCCGGTCCGCGACCCGTAGGGCAGGCTGAGGATCCCGGCGCCGATGTTGGCGCCGAAGATGATCGCCACCCCCTGCCAGAAGGTGATCCGCTCGTGCCCCAGCCCGGTGAACCGCCGGGTACCCGCGGCGCCCGCCACGTCCTCGGCCACGTCTGCCTCCCGAATGCTCTCGATGCCGTAGGCGGACGCTACCGCCGCGCGGGCTGCCGCAGATCATTTCTCCGAGGATGGGATCCGGGGCAGGGCGGAGCGCGCGAAGCGACGCCGCGAGCTCGGCTGCGCAGCCGCCGGGAGCTCTTCTCGCTCCGCCGTCGCGCGCGCCGTGACGATCGCCGAGGAGATCGCCGCCCTGCCGGCGGGCTCGATCGCGTCGGTCGAGGCTGCGCTCTGCAGGGGTCTCGACGTGCCGCACGGTTTGCCGCCGACCGCGCGGCACCCGCCGGGCGCGATCCGGGCTGATGTATCGACGGCGAGTACGGAGGATCGTGACGCTCAGCGCTGGGTTACTCGGCTGGGCAGCGCGTAGTGGAGGCTTGCGACGTCCTCGATCGGTAGCCGCTCCCGCTCGCCCTCGTCAAGGGCCGCCACGTCGGTCACGTCGAGCAGGCCGGAGCCGTGTGCGAGCACCGAGGCACGGGCCGCCAGGCCTTCCGGAACCCCCTCTGCGACCAGCTCCGCACTACGCAGGCGGGCGGCCTCGGCCTCCTGTCCTCGTAGCAGCGATGGCAGCGCGGTCATACATCCTCGCCTGGCTGCCCCGACACCGACCGGGTGAACGCGCGCCGAAGGAGGTGTTACCCGCCACGCGCGTGCGCCAGCCGGCCCAGTACTTGTAGAGCATCCCCGCCTCTCACCGGTGTCGCACGGTGCTGCGGCGCCGGTGTTCTGGGAGGATGTGCGCGGTGCGGGACGAGGGCCGTCACTCCGGGGCCGCTCCGATGCCGGCGAGGGTGCGGCGGTGGCGGCGCATGCTGGCCGATGAGCGGGAGGCGGCGCTGGTCTACCGCCAGCTCGCCCAACGCCGGGAAGGCGAGGAGCGGGAGATCCTGCTCGGGCTGGCCGAGGCCGAGGAGCGCCACGCGGCGTACTGGGAGCGCAGGCTGGGCGATCGCGTGGGCCGGCCGCGGCGCCCGACCTCGCGGGCGCGGTTGGTCGGCGTTCTGGCACGGTGGTTCGGCTGGGTGTTCGTGCTGGCACTGATCGAACAGGCCGAACGCCGCTCGCTCGCCGACCCGGACGCGGACGTGCCGGAGGCGATGCTGGCCGACGAGCGGATCCACGGCGAGGTGGTGCGCGGGCTGGCTGCGCGGGGGCGGGCGCGGATGTCCGGGACGCTGCGGGCCGGGGTCTTCGGGATCAACGACGGGCTGGTGAGCAACATCGCGCTCGTGCTCGGGGTGATCGGTGGTGGCGCCGGCACCGTGACCATCCTGTTGACCGGGCTGTCCGGGCTGCTGGCCGGCGCGTTGTCGATGGCGGCGGGCGAGTTCATCTCGGTCAGCTCGCAACGTGAGCTGCTGGCCGCGTCGAAACCGGACGAGGCGGCGAAAGCCGCCGTTCCCCTGCTCGACGTCGACGCGAACGAGCTCGCCCTGGTCTACCGGGCTCGGGGGATGTCGGCCGAAGATGCCGAACGCCGTGCGGACGCGGTGCTGCGGCGCGGCTCCGTCGGCGCCGCGAGGTCGGACAACCCCCGGTCCCACGGCGCCGAGGTGGTCGGCAGCGCCACCGGCGCGGCGTCGTCGAGCTTCGCGTTCTTCAGCGTCGGAGCCGTGATACCGGTGCTGCCGTTCCTGTTCGGCGTCGAAGGCGCCGCCGCGGTGGTGGTGGCCGCCGTGCTCACCGGGATGGCGCTGATGCTCACCGGGGGAGCCGTCGCGGTGCTCTCCGGAGGACCACCGCTGCGGCGCGCGCTGCGCCAGCTCGCGATCGGCGCCGCCGCCGCGATGGCGACCTTCCTGCTGGGAGCGGCGTTCGACGCGGCCATCAGCTGACCCGGAAGTGATCCCATCGGCGGTGTCGACGAAGACGCCGCCGCGGTCGGTATCGACCATCTCCCCCGCACACGCCACGATCAGCTTTGGGCCGCCACTCTCCACGAGTTCCTTCGCCCGGCTGCCGGGCGTCTCTCGTCGACGTCCACCTGGACGTGCACCCCGCCGCCCGGCGGCGGTGACGTGGTTCCAAGTCGGCGAGTTGGCGCCCGAAAGATCGAGCATCCCGGGCCGCCGACCGCGGGGCCACACGTTCACGAGCAGGGGCCGGACGCCCCGCCTGTGGCGTATCACCAGCCGACGGGTGAGTCGAATCGAGGGAGGAGCGTTCGTGGCGGCCTATGTCTGTCTGGCTGCTCGGTATGAGGCTGTGAGCGGGTCGGAATGAGTCTTGCAGGGACGGATGTCAAGACTCACCGGCCTTCTGCAGAGGACGACTGCGGTGACGGTTGGGGCGCCGTCGATGAATGTGGGCAGCGGGCGGATCCGTTGCAGAGCGTCACCGCGCCGGCCGGTGGCCCGCAGCGCCCGATCCTGATTCTCCATCGAGGTAGGTTCAGCCATCGTTTCTGGCAGAAATACATCCGGAGGCACCGGCGGGCCAGCCACAACGCCCAGTTTCCGCAGCGCGGCGTTCCGGGCGGTAGACGGCCAGCGGGCTGGTGATCAAGCCGCTGAATACACCCCGATCGGTTGAGGGGCGGCTGAAGGTAATCATCCGACCGTGGGTAGACCGCTGCCTGGCGGCTCCGCTTGGCTGGCCGCATGTGGGTTCTGCTGTCCCTCATGGCTGCGACCCTGCTCGGTCTCGGCACGGTGCTGCAGCAGAGGGGAACCCTTGACGATCCAAGGGGCTCGGCAGGCGGCGGCGTGCAGTTCCTGGCGGGGTTGCTCCGCCGGCGGGTGTGGCTCCTGGGCATCGCTGTGGGCGGGCTCGGCGAGATCTGGCAGTTCCTCGCCCTGGGCAGCGGGCCGTTGGCCGGCGTCCAGGCGCTGACGACCCTCAGCCTCGTCATATCGCTGCCCTTTGGGGTCTGGCTGACCGACCAACGACTCACCCGGTCCGTGTGGGCGGGCGCCTGCGCCACCACTCTCGGGATCATGCTGTTCGTGCTCCTCGGGGCACCGCAGATCGGCATCAGCTCCGCGGCCGCTACCGTCTGGTGGACCGCCGGGCTGACCGGCGCCGGCCTGGTGGTGATCCTGTTTTGCGTGGCTTTCGGTCGTTCGCCAGCGGTGCAGGCGATGCTCTTCGGGGCCGCAGCGGGTCTGGCCTTCGCCTTGGTCTCGGCCGTGTCGAAGTCCCTCATCGGTCACCTCGGCGGCGGGCTGGGCGAGGTCGTGACTGGTTGGGAGCTGTACGTCCTTGCCGGCTTCGGAGTGGTCGGCTTCACGATGGGGCAGTTCGCCCTGCGCACCGGAGCGCTGGCACCGGCGATGGCCTCGACGAACTCGGTGACACTGCTCGGCGCGGTCGTGCTGAGTCTCAGCGTGTTCGCCGAGACGTTCTCCCCTGGTCCCGGTCACCTCGTGGCCGCCGCCTGTGGCCTCGCGCTGACCGTGTTCGGCGTGATCCTCCTGGCCCGAGCGCCTGCCGCCGAACTGGAGGAGCCCTGACCGCGTGAGGCCCGGCGCCTCGCTCGTAAGTCGACGCGGGTCACCGCCGCAGTCGGTGGCGGTGCCGCATTCTCGGGAGGCGCCGATGCTGGCAGCGCGTACGTGCGTAGGCGGATCGCCGTCCTGCAGCGAGGCCAGGGCTCAGGTTCTCCTCGGTCTCCCCGACCGGCTGCAGGGCCCCACCATGCCCTGCGGCGCCGGAGATGGTCCTGGAGCTGGCACGTCCCTTCGATCTCGTGCCAGCCCAGGCTCCAGTAGATCAACTTAGAGGTCGCGCGGATAGGCGGGTAGGTCACGGGCGGTGTGCTGGTCCGTCTGGTGTCCCAGCGGTGGGTGGTCCAGGCTCGGCAGATCAAGCCACCCCCCGGTGATGATCGTGTCGGCGAGGTCGAGGAATGCCTCGATCACGGTGTGGCGGTGTTCGTAGCAGCGTTGCCGCCGGTTGAAGCCGTTGTGCCAGGCGTGGGTGCGCTCCACGTGCCAGCGGCTGGTGGCCTGGGTCGGTGCCTTCGTGCCGGTGCGCGCGATCTGCCCGTGCAGCCCGCGCTGCGCGAGGGTGTCGCGAGTCTTGCCCGAGTCGTAGCCGGAGTCCAGGTGCACGGGGATGCGGGCAGGCAGCGGCCCGAGGGTGTCGAGCTTGTCCAGGCTCGGTGCCGGCAGCGGCGAGTCGTGGCGGTGGGGCCCGGTCAGCACCCGGGTCAGTGGGATGCCGTAGCCCTCGACCAGCAGTGAGCGTTTCATGCCTTGTTGCGCCGGTCGACCGGCGACGGGCCGCCAACCTCCCCGCCGCCGGGGCCCGTGGTGATGCGGCCGTCTACCGCGACGTCTTCCAGCAGTAGCCCGACGATGCGGTTGTAGGCGTCCAGCGCGATCCGCCGCAGCTGGGTGAACAGCCAAAGCGCCGGACCTGGGTCCGGATTCAGCCGTCCTGGCCGTGGACGCTCGATCTCGCCCGCGCTTTCACGCGGTTGCACGCCCTGCCGGTTCCCACTGGCTGAACCTGGCACCAGTCCCGACCAACTGCGGAGCACCCGGCACAACAGCAGGCCGGACGCTCGGTCGAGCCCACACCTCGAAACTCGGCCCTCGGACACGCCCGCAAGATCAACTATTGGCGTGGTGAATCACCGGGGCTGGACGACACAGCGTAACGGGTCTGGGAGTGCGGTCGAGTGCCACTATCCAGGCGAAAGGACTCCGATGACCGAGCAGCAGATGCGGCCCACGCAAGCCCTCGTGGTGGGTCCGGACGAGGGCCGGGAGCTCCCCCTGATCGGACGGGTGGCGCTGAGCGGCGCGCAGACCGGTGGCGCCTTCGAGCTGATCGACTTCCGCGGCAACGTCGCCTGCCCACCTCCGCACATCCACCGCGAGCGCGAGGAGTGCATCCAGGTGCTCGAGGGCCTGTTCACCTTCACCATCGGCACGGACGAGGTCGAGGTGGCGCCCGGTAGCTGGGTGTACGTCCCGCGCGGTACTCGCCACGGCTTCACCGCGAGCGCCGACGCCCGCGCGCTGATCCTCGTCACGCCCGCCGGTCTGGAAGGTTTCTTCGCCGAGCTCGGCGGCGGTCTCGCGGCCGGGACGCCCACCCAGGAGTTGCGCGCCGCCTCAAAGGCCGCTTCGACTCAATCCCGGCCTGACCATCACGCGCCGACGAGATCGACGCCGACGCCGGCTCCGCATTCGAGCACGGCGGCTGGCGCCACCCGACATCAGCCACTACCGAACCGCCCATTTCCTGCTCGACGTCGACGGCCGGGGCGGAGCAGCTCGAGGAGCCCGACTTGCGGCGATGGCATTGACTCGTAGCGATGGAGCAGATGTGGAGCACAGCATCGCGCCAAGCCGACCCGAGAAGCGCTGAGCTGCGTCGTACCGCACCACGGCAAGCAGCGGATTCTCTATTTCCCCAGGGTTCCTTCCCCACCGGGGGAGCTGAGCGGTGGGCGGAGGAATGGGCGGATTCATCAGC
This sequence comes from Pseudonocardia adelaidensis, assembly GCF_039543345.1. NCBI lineage: Bacteria > Bacillati > Actinomycetota > Actinomycetes > Pseudonocardiales > Pseudonocardiaceae > Pseudonocardia > Pseudonocardia adelaidensis. The sequence continues at coordinate 84,228 of NZ_BAABJO010000014.1, forward strand.
GAGGTTCGCCAGCTCGGCAACGGCCTGCTGGTGCGGATCTCCGTCATCGCCGCGATCGGCGGCCTTCTGTTCGGCTACGACACGGGCGTGATCTCCGGGCCCTGCTGTTCATCCGGGAAGACCTGGACGCGAGTGCTTTAGAGCAGGAGGCCATCGTGTCGACCCTCCTCCTCGGGGCCATCACGGGAGCCGTGCTGTCGGGATACCTCGACGATCGCATCAGCCGCAAGTGGACAAAGGTGTTCTCCGGCTGCATCTACGTCCTCGGCGCCCTCGGGTGCGCGTTCTCCGTCAACGTGCCGATGCTCGTCGGGTTCCGGTTCCTGCTCGGCCTCTCGGTGGGAACGGCGTCGCTCGTCGCACCGATGTACATCTCCGAGGTCGCGCCGCCCGTTCGTTCAACCAGCTCGCGATCACCACCGGGATCTTGCTGGCCTCGTGGTGAACTTCCTGTTCGCCGGTGTGCCCGGCGACTGGCGGTGGATGCTGGGCCTCGCTGCGCTGCGAACTCGTACACGGCACCGCTCGGCGTCGAGCATCGCAACCCCGCCACCGGGGCCGCTAACGCGACCGTGATCAGCAGGAGGATGAAGCAGACTGCGAGCTCCCTCATGACGGTGGTCTTCGACCAGTTCCTTCGGGCGCTTCGGTGACTGCCCTCCAGTCGGGGCTCAAGGCACGGACGTTGCCGTTTCGGATCGTGACGCTGTCGAATGCCACCCAACGGCGCTGGCACCAGCACGTGTAGACCGTGCCGCGCAGCGCCCGCCGAGGAGGGCGGCACCGATGCGGGGGTTGGGTCGGCATTGCTCGATCCTCCAATCGGTCGGGCGGCAGTGGTTGCGCACTCCGTGCGGGGTGCCCGTCCATCGGTGGATCGGCACCTCGCGCGCGTCCCGCCGACAGGTGTCGCTTGACGCAATGTCGCTTGCCGCAATGTCGCTTGCCGCAATGTCGCTTGCCGCAATGTCGCTTGACGCAGCGTCGGTTGCTGCGCACCTGGCCGCCACGGCGTTCGGCGCGTCGGTCCTGATCGCCGAGATCTCGTTACGAACTGCCGCGGATCCGGTCGGAGTGCCTGCGTTCGAGCTGCACTACCCGCATCTGGCCGAGGGTGTCATTGCACTCCCGCGAGTCGGGTCCGGAGTGGTCTGGCCCGTTCTACCCGGGGTCGGAGGCCAGAAACGCGGTGAACGCACCCGTAGGGAGATCGTCAGCTTCGCGCAGCGCGGCTCCACCATGCCATTTCCTGGCGATCCGTCGCTCTGCCCGCGGCGCGGGGGTGGCCGAAGGGGAGCTGGATAGGCGGGGGGCCGGGTGCCGCACGCGGTTGATGCCGTGGTGGAGGCGGTCGCCGTGTGCCACGTGCGCGGATCCGCTGCTGTCGCGGGGTGAGGGCACGAGCCCGGGACGGCCAGTGCCGCAACGCGGCTGTGGTCATCGACTCGTCACGCAACCATCTCCTGTCGGCGGATCCGCAGCAGCGCCGCTGCGTCGAACCCTGGAGAACTCCTGCGGCGCCACACCTCGCAGCGAACCGGGGAGCTCGTCGACAACCTCACAAGGCTCGAGGTGCTGCTGCATGCTGGCGCCCGGTTCTGGTTGGGCCCCCTCTTTGGGTCCTGGTTAGAGCCCCGATCGGTGGTACGTCCATCTCATCGGCGATCATGTAGCCGGGAAGGTGGGGTGCCGCCGCGCAGGGTCTGTCCCTCGGGGCATGTGCGTCTTGCTGAGTGGTCGACCCGGCCGGGCGCTCCGTCGGCCGGGTCCGCGACGTGGTCCTCGTCCCCGACCCCACTCGAGCCGACGCACCGGCTGGGACGGCGTACCGCATCGACGGCCTCGTCGTCGGTGTTCCCGTCGACGGGGACCGGCTCGGCTACGGCCGCACGGTGCACGCACCGCGGCTGCTGGCGGCGCTGTTCACCGCCCGGCGCCGCCGCCAGCGCTACATCCGCTGGGCCGACATCGACCACACCGGCCCCACCATCGTGCTGACCGCCGACCCCGGCCGGCGGCGATGAGCCGGCACCGGCCTGGCGACCTACGACTCCCGGCCGCCTCCCAGAACTGGGCCTGCCACCGGTACATCGGCTTACGTGCAATCAAGCCACGGCAAGATTCTCCGGGCGGAAGGTCGGGTGATCCAGTTTCTGGCCGTCGTTTTCGCGCTGCAGCTTGCCTGACCACCGTCTGAACGTGGCCGTCGTAGCACGCTGCTGAATCTCGGCTGCGCGTCCCCGGCGCCGGCGAGGCGCGTCCGAACCGGGTCACCGGTGGTGGATCAGCTCGCCGCGGGAACCGCGTGCGCGCGGATCGGATCACCGGCGGATGCCGATCGACCGCACCACGTCTTCCCCGACCGTGATCCGAGCTCGCCGACCCGGTCCTCGACCTGCCGCCGCGGACCGAGTACCTGGACGGCCGGGGGTACGGGACGGATGCGCGCCGAAAGTCGATGTGCTAGTGGATACAAGCGGCGGAGGGAACACGATGCGGCTCGGAATCGGCTGGCCCGACGCGGCCGGCGTCGTCGTCTCGACGATCGGCATATACCTGGCGTTCCTGCTGCTCCTGCGCATCGTCGGGCAGCGGGCGCTTGCGGCGATGTCGAGTTTCGACTTCGCAGCAGCGATCGCCCTCGGCGCGGTCATGGGCCGTGCCCTTCTCGGGTACACCCCTACCCTCGCTGCCGGGCTGATCGGGATGACGGCCCTGTTCGCTCTGCAGGGCATATTCAGAATCCTCCGCCGCAACCGCCGCCTGGACCAGCTACTGAGCAACCTGCCCGTGCTGCTCATGGCCAACGGGGCGGTGCTGGACGACAACCTCCGCACGGCCAAGATCGTCGAAGACGAGCTGAGGCAGAACCTGCGGCTCGCGGGCATCCATCGCTACAGCGACGTCGCCGCCGTGATCCTCGAACGGACCGGCGCGATCAGCGTACTGCGCCGAGGCGAGAAGATCGCGCCGGAGCTGCTCAGCGATGTGCGTGGACGCGAGTTGCTGGATCCCGAACACATCCGCCCGTGACGCGCGTGCCGGCGCTCAGCACCACGAACAGGAACACCAGACCCAGCACCCGTCGGCGTGTCCGGACGACGGCAGTCACGGTGACCCGCGCCATGAGGCGGTGGGTGTGGGGACGACGAGCCCTGCTCGGTGCCTCTCCTGTCGCCGTGGCTGGAGTTCGTCGCACGGCTGTCGCTGCTCGCATCCATGCTTGAACGTGTGCTCGTGACTCCGCGGCCGACGCAGCGGCCCGATGCATCGTCAGGTCATCGTCACTTGTGGTGACGGATGCCGGCGAAGGAGAGCGAGGAACGGTCCGAGCGCCTCGCCGAGGGTCGCGGATCCTCCGCAGTCCCTGGCATACAGCACGCCGCGCGTCCGACGGCATCGTCATCTCCCCGTAACCTCGCCGACCGTTAGTCCCGGTTCCCCCCGGGCAGTCGGGAAGAACCGACTGCCGGACACGGAGGCGGAGGACGAACGACATGAGCACGCCGCAGCACACGCCCCGATGCTGGGCAGCAACGAGGCCGAGCCGAAGCAGCTCGATGTCGCCCGGGCAGAGGGTGAGGCCTATCGCAAGGCACTGGAGGCCATGCAGGAGGAATTCGGCGGAGTGTTGAAGCACGCGGGCGACCTCCTCGTCTGCCTCGTCCAGGAGGACGCCGAGGGGATGTACACCCGCGAGAACGGGCGGCTCGTCTGGCGCGAGGCGCCCGAGGACGCGAACGGACACGTGGAGATCGCGGTGGCCGATTCCGCTGACGGCCGGTTCGTTCGGGGGCTCGAGATCACGATGACGGTCAGCGGCAGCGACCGCGAGATCTTCACCACGAACCTGCCGTTCCTGTGGCTCGCCGTACGTGGGGCGCAGACGCGCCGTACGTGGGGGTGTGCGAGCGCGGTTCTGTTCACCGGCTCGTCAGCCGCGATGCGAGGGCCTCTCGGTGACAAACCCCTCCGTCGCCGCCGCGCGACGCAGTTGGAGGATGCGGATGCTGCCGGGGATCGCCACCAGCAGCACCCCCGCGATCGCGGCGAAGAGCAGCGCGACCCCCGTCGGGAGCGTCTGCGTCCAGCCGAGGAAGGTGATCAGCACCGGGTTGCCGTTCTGCAGGATGAAGACCAGCAGGAACACCAGCACGACGGCCGAGAGGATCACCCCGACCCACAATCCGCTGACCCTGCTCCGGGGTGCGGCCGCGACCCGGGTCACGTCGTTCTCGCCATCGGTGGGCATCCATTTGTCGTCCATCGTCTGCTCCTGTCTGAACCGCTCTGCCCGGGGTACCCGGCTCGGGTTTTCCGCGACGCCGGTCGCCTTGCGAATTCCCGACGGTCTGCGATCCGTGGTGGGTGCGCGGACACGCGGGGCACCGTGGTGAGAGCGGGGTGGAGAGGCCAGGTGGTCATATGGAGGGTGGGGATCTCGCCCCGAACGTGCTCGATGCGGTGCTCCTGCTCCTGCTCGTGTTCGTGGCGGCCCGTGGCTGGCGCCGTGGGGCGGTGGCGCAGATCTGCGCCTTCGGTGGTCTCGCGCTCGGCCTGATCATCGGCGTGTGGGGTGCACCGCGGCTGGTCGGGTTGTTCGTCTCAGAGCCGGGCCCTACCACCGCGCTCGTCACGGTCGGCCTGCTCCTGTTCGCGGCCCTGATCGGCCAGGGAGTCGGGCTGGGAGTCGGGCTTCGGCTGCGCCGGGCCGCGCTGTCGGCCGGGATCGGCCGGATCGATCGGGTGGCGGGGGTCGCGGCCGGCGCTGCGGGCCTCGTGTTCGCGGTGTGGCTGCTGGCGACCGTGCTGGCGCAGGGACCGATCCCCGCGCTCGCACGGCAGGTACGCGGCTCCGAAGTGGTCCGGGCGCTCGACGCCGTGCTCCCACCACCTCCCGACGTCTTCGGCCGCATTTCCGCGTACCTGGACGACCAGGGTTTCCCGCCGGTGTTCGCGCAGCCCGGCGGGGGTGGGATCGTGGCTCCGAGCGTTCCCGCGACCGCGGACGAGGCGGTCCGGGCAGCGGCGGCTGCCGGGCAGCCCAGCACGGTGCAGGTCCGCGCGTCTGGCTGCGGTGGCGTCCTCGGCTTCGGATCCGGCTTCGTCCCGCAGGCGGGCTTCGTCGTCACCAACGCGCATGTCGTGGCGGGCTTCGACCATCTGACGGTGCGGGACTCCGCCGGTGAACACGACGCGGTCCCGATACACGTCAACCCCGCCCTCGACCTCGCTGTCCTCGCCGTGCCGGATGTCGGGGCGCCCCCGATCGGGTGGGCGGGCACGCCCGTCGTCCGCGGCACCGAGGGGGCGACCCTCGGATTTCCGGGCGGGCATACCGAGATGGTGGTGCAGCCGGCGTCGGTGAAGGCCGACCTCGACGCGATCGGTCGCGACATCTACGGCACCGGCCGGGTGCACCGGGAGATCATTGCGCTCTCCGGATCGGTCGAGCGCGGGGACTCCGGCGGGCCGTTCGTCACCAGCGATGGGCTCGTGGGCGGTGTGGTCTTCGCAGCCGACCCGAGCGGCGGCACCGCCTACGCTCTCGCCGTCGACGAGGTCCGCCCCGCCGTCGAGGACGCCATCCGGCGGAACCAGGAGGTCGGGGTCGGCGAATGTCGCTTCTGAGGACGGCCTGCGGCACTCGACCCACTCGGCAGGTCGTTTCTCCCTTTCGGGGCCTGACCAGGGCTCGCGCGGTGCAGGGGTGACGAGCGACAGGGCGAACCGCACGAGAAGGACGACGGCCACCACTGTCGACAGGGCGCCCTCATGGCCCTGAGCCGGGGTGTGGAGTTCCGCGGTGAGTGCCGGAATGAGCATCGCCGACACGACAGGATGAGCATCAGGGCGATTGTTTGGGCGGTTCCACGCGAGAACTCGAGTGTGCCGTGCCGAAGGCCCCCGACGACGAATGCGATTCCCAGCACCAGCAGAACGTTGGCCAGGATCGAACCGACGACAGCCGACTGCACGACCGCGACGAGCCCGGCGTTCAAGGCGAAGAGGGCGACGAACAGCTCGGGGAGGTTGCCCAGGGCGCTCTGCACGACGCCGGTCACCGCCGGCCCGACGGTGTCGCCGAGCGCCTCCACCCCGCGTCCGACGAGGCGAGCCAGCAGCGCGAGGCTCACGGCGCTCAGCACGAACGATCCGATCTCGGTGATGTCGAGCAGCCGGACGAAGAAGGTGACGACCACCGCGGCGCCGCACACGGCCACGAGGCAGAAGTCGGAGCGGGTGAAGTGTGGTCCTCCTGCGGTCCGCTGCGGATCGGGCCGCGACGCATCGGCCAGCGGAGCTGCGGTCTGCTCGCGCTGCATGACCGCGCGCTACCCGTGAGCCATCGGGAAAAACGTCGTCGCAAGCGAGCTGCCGTGATCGCAAGGCGGGCGTATGAGTGCCGCCCTCGTGCCGGGGTAGGCCGAGGAGGCTCGGGACGGGGTTAGGGGAGGCGCGGCGTGGGTTTGCGGATCGAGGACTACGGGCTCCTGGGCGATCTGCACACGGCGGCGCTGGTAGGGCGGGACGGGTCGATCGACTGGCTGTGCCTGCCGCGCTTCGACTCCCCCGCGTGTTTCGCAGCACTGCTCGGTGACGAGCGCAACGGGTTCTGGCGCATCGCGCCGGCGGCGGTGGGTCTCTGCTCCCGGCGCCGGTACCGCGGCGACTCGCTCGTACTCGAGACGGAGTGGGACACGCCGGACGGGTGCGTGCGGGTGATCGACGCGATGCCACCCCGCGGGGAGGCCGCCGACGTCGTGCGGGTAGTGGAGGGCGTGAGCGGGCGGGTGCCGATGCGGTCGGCGCTGCGGCTGCGGTTCGACTACGGCCGGATCGTGCCGTGGGTCCGGCACCGTCAGGGCGAGCTCGCCGCCGTCGCGGGCCCGGATGCGGCCTGGCTGCACACACCGGTGCCGCTGCGCGGCGAGGACTACACCACGTACGCCGACTTCGCCGTGTCCGCCGGTGAACGGGTGCCGTTCGTGCTGACCCACCGGCTCTCCTACGAGCCGCGACCCGCGCGGGTGGACGCCGAACGGGCGCTCGACGACACGGGGGAGTTCTGGGCCGCGTGGATGCGTCGCTTCCGGTACGAGGGGGGCTGGCAGGAGGCGGTGCGCCGCTCGCTCGTGGTGCTCAAGGCGCTGACGTGCACGCGCACCGGGGGAATCGTCGCTGCGGCCACCACGTCGCTCCCGGAGCAACTGGGCGGCCCACGCAACTGGGACTACCGGTTCTCCTGGCTGCGGGATGCCACCTTCACGCTGCAGGCGTTGCTGGGCACCGGCTTCGTCGCAGAGGCGAAAGCGTGGCGGGAGTGGCTGCTGCGAGCCACGGCAGGGGACCCGGCCGACCTGCAAATCATGTATGGCATCGACGGCACCCGGCGGCTGCCGGAGCACACGCTGGGTTGGCTCGGCGGCTACGAGGGCTCGACGCCCGTCCGGGTGGGCAACGCCGCCTCCGACCAGTTCCAGCTCGACGTGTGGGGTGAGGTCCTCGACGGGCTGCACCTGGGCCGCATGGCCGGGATCGAGGCGGAGGAACCGGGGTGGGACCGGCAGCGCGCGCTGCTGGACTTCCTGGAGGGGCGTTGGGACGACCCGGACAACGGGCTGTGGGAGGTCCGCGGCGACCGCCGGCAGTTCGTTCACTCGAAGGTCATGGCGTGGGCCGGGTTCGACCGTGCGGTGCAGGCCGTCGAGCGTTTCGGCCTGGACGGTCCCGCGGATCGCTGGCGCGCCATGCGCGACCGAGTCCACGCCGACGTGTGCGAGCGCGGGTTCGACCCTGACCGGAACACGTTCACCCAGTTCTACGGGTCGAAAGGGCTGGACGCCGCGCTCCTGCTCATCCCGCGGGTTGGGTTCCTGCCCTGGCACGACCCCCGCGTGGTCGGCACGGTCGACGCCGTGGCACGCGAGCTGTGCCACGACGGGTTCCTGCTGCGCTACGACCCGCAGGAGGACGGGAACATCGACGGGCTGCCCGGCGACGAGGCCGCGTTCGTCCTGTGCACGTTCTGGCTCGCGGACGCGCTGTACAGCATCGGGCGGGAGCGGGAGGCGTGCGAGACGTTCGAACGCCTCCTGGAGCTGCGCAACGACCTCGGCCTGCTCAGCGAGGAGTACGACCCCACAACGGGCCGGCAGCTGGGCAACACCCCGCAGGCGTTCAGCCACGTCGGGCTGGTCAACACCGCCCGCCACCTGTCCGGGAGCCGCCCCGCCCGCCACCCCCACGGCGCGCCCGATCGCAATGCCCCAGGAGCTGACCACTGATGCGCGCCCTCAGCGTGACCCCGCTGCAGAAGGACTCGCTGGCCGTCACCGACGAGCCCGACGCCCGGCCCGGCGCGGGGGACCTGCTCGTCGATGGCCTCGCCGTCGGCGTGTGCGGCACCGACAAGGAGATCGCCGCCGGCCTCTACGGCTGGGCCCCTCCCGGCCGAGATCGACTGATCATCGGGCACGAATCGCTCGGCGGGGTCCGCCAGGCCCCGGCCGGGAGCGGGTTCACCGGCGGTGACCTGGTGGTCGGCGTGGTCCGCCGGCCTGATCCGGAGCCGTGTGGCGCATGTGCCCATGGGCGGTTCGACATGTGCCGCAACGGTCGCTACACCGAGCGCGGCATCAAGGAACGCGACGGCTACGCGAGCGAGACATGGGTGGTCGAGGCCGACTACGCGGTGAAGCTGGATCCGCGGCTGGCCGGCGTCGGGGTGCTCATGGAACCGACGAGCGTAGTCGCCAAGGCGTGGGACGAGGTGGAGAAGGTCGGCGCGCGCGCGTGGTTCCGGCCGAGGACTGCGCTCGTGACCGGGGCCGGTCCGATCGGCCTGCTCGCCGCCCTCCTCGGTGTCCAGCGCGGACTCGACGTGCACGTGCTCGACCGGGTGACCGACGGGCCCAAGCCGGACCTGGTGCGCGACCTCGGCGCCACCTACCACTCGAAGAGCATCGACGAGGTGGCCTCGGCGCTGTGTCCGGACATCGTCATCGAGGCCACCGGTGCTGGACCCGTGGTCTCCGGCGCGATCGCGAACACCCCGCCGTACGGCATCGTGTGCCTCACCGGCGTCTCGTCCGCCGGGCACCGCCTCGCGGTGGACGCAGGCGACCTCAACCGCGAGATCGTGCTGGAGAACGACGTCGTCATCGGCTCCGTCAACGCCAACCTCGACCACTACGCCGCCGCAGCCCACGCCCTCGCCAAGGCCGACCTCGCCTGGCTGGCCCGCCTCATCACCCGCCGGGTGCCGCTCGGGTCGTTCGCCGACGCCTTCACCGCCGGCTTCGAGGACGTCAAGGTCGTCATCACGCTTGACGGGAACGCGCCCTGACCCTCAACCGGATCGCTCGGGACGGTCCTGTTCCGCGCCTGCCCGCTGGCCCGGTTCGCGTTCGTCGGCGTCGGCGGGGAGCCCGGCGAAGTCCTCGACGTCGAACGCCTTCGCGACCGGGACGTCCGACATGCTGTGTGCCACGATCGAGACCGCGATGTTGAGGGCGACGAGCTCGAACACGGTCTGCGCGGTGGCGATGCCGGACTGGACGACGAGCAGGCCGTACACGACCGAGGCGAAGCCCTTGGGGCCGAACCAGGCCGCCGCGTAGCGCTCGCGCCGATGGAGGTCGGCTCCCCAGAGCGAGACGAGCACTGAGGCGGGACGCACGACCAGCAGCGCCAGCAGCGCGACCACCCATTCGCCCGCCGTGAGGTCGAGGAAGAACGTCGGGGTGAGCAGGGCGCCGAACACGAGCACGGCGCCGAACTTCGTGAGCTCGGAGATGAGCTCGCCGAACCCCTCGAACGCGTGCGTGGCACGCGGCGCGACAGTGGCGAGGGTGATCCCGGCGGCGAAGGCAGCCAGGTAGGGGTTCGCGTGGGTCAGGTGGCACAGGCCGTACAGGATGATCGCGAGCGCGAGCGGGCCCAGCGGCTGCAGCCGGGGCTCGGCGCCGAGCACCGGCAGCCGGAACATCGCGGTGATCACGAGCGGCAGGACCACGCCGAGGACCAGCCCGAGCACGAGCTCGAGCGCGACGGTGCCGATCCCCGCGTCGGCGCCGGTGGCGATCGCGAGGAAGACCAGCACGAACGGCAGCGCGAGGCCGTCGTTGAGGCCAGACTCGATGTTGAGCAGCTTGCGCAGCCGCAGAGGCACCTCGCTGCGGCTGACGATCGTCGAAGCGAACACCGGGTCGGTGGGGGAGAGGATCGCCCCGACGAGCAGCGAGGTGGTCCAGTCCAGCCCGACGAGGTAGTGCGTGGCCAGCGCGACAAGCACCAGGGTGAGGGGCATCCCGAGCCCGAGCGCCCGGCCCGACAGCCGCCACCCCGTGCGCAGCTGCCGCAATGGCAGCCGCCCGCCGTCGACGAACAGCACGGTGAACAGTGCAAGGTCGGCGAGCGCCTGGACGGCCGGGCCCTGCGGCGTGACGTCGATCAACCCGAGCCCGCCGGGGCCCACCAGCGAGCCGGCCACGAGGAACACGAGCGCGGTGGACAACACCGACCGCGCCGCCAGCCCCGACACGGCGACCGTCACGAGGAGAACCACACCGAACGTCAGGACCAGGATCACCCGCCGCCCCCTCCAAGAGCACGCACAACTCCGCCAACCCTTCGGCTCCCCGTCCCCGTGGTGGGGAACCGTGTCACACCCGAAGTCGGATCGCCCTATTGGTAACCGCTGTGAGGCCGCCTCCCGTCGGAACCGTCGGGGCGTCGGTCCCCCTCGTCAGGCGGTGGACGCGTCAAGTGCGACGAGTGCGAGGCCGGTCTCGTCGTCGATGCGCTTGCGCAGGTGTACGGGTGTCTCGGTGACGATGACCTCCAGCGTCGGCCACACGACGGTCCGCTTGACGTGACCCCCGACGGTGGACCCGTCGTGGTGGCCGAGGACCGCGTGCGTGCGCGTGCAGCGCCGGTTCGCCGTCCTTCGTCGCGACGTCCCCGGCGAGCGAGAGCACCTCCGCCTGCGTTGTGACCGGGATGTCGTGGTACTGCTTGGCCTGCGGAGCGAAGTAGGCGAGCGTCGCCTCCCGGCACGCGCCGATCGCGGTGAGTCCGGCGCCCGTGACGTGATTCTCGCGGGCGAACGCGACCAGCTCGGTGACCGCCTCGTCGTCCTTGTCGAGGACGACGGCGAAGGTGCGCAGTCCGTCGGCCTCGTGCAGCAGTGTGCTTCTCATGGTGCTCCTCTCGTCTGCCCGGCAGTTGGATCGCCGGTGCGGTTGGCGTACCCGCGGTGTCGGCCCCGATGACGGCCGGCGACCTGACGATCCGGCGATCGGCCGATCGGTCCGGTCGGAACCACTAGCCTGGCTCGTGCGGGCCCGGTCGGGCCTCGGCCTTGCCATCGACCCTCGCCAGTGCCTGGGCGACCCCGGCGGCGAGGCGCAGCGACCCGGTCGCGGTGGGGTGGAACGGATGCTGGTCTCGCAGGCCCTGCAAGTCCGGCCCCATCCCGTCACCGCTGCTCGAGCACAAGGGCGTGACCGCGGGGCGGGCCACGGTGAACCCGTACGCGGCGGCGCCGGTGGCGAGCACGTCGTTGAGAGCGGCGTTGCGCTGGCGCAGCAGGTCGACCTTGTGCTGGTCCAGCCCCGCGGCGTGGGGCGGACCGTGCAGGTCCGGGCAGGACGGGTCGGGGTCGGGCGGGAAGACGTCGTACGAGGTCATGACGACGACGTCCGGACTGCCCGGCAGCGTGGCGAGGTCGGCGAGCAGGCCGGCGTAGTCGCGGTCGAACGCCGCGAGGCGGCCCTGGAACTCGCCGCCCGCCAACCGGTCGTCACAGGTGGATAGGCCGTAGCAGTACATGAGCAGGTCCGACCACGCGAGGTCGTTCGGCCCGATCGCCACGACCACCCAGTCGAGCCCCACGACCTGCTTGAGCCGTCCGATTTGCGACGGCACCTTGTCGTCGTCGACCTGCTGCGCCCCGCGAAGTCCGTTCTGGATGCCGGCACCCGCGCAGGCGAGGTTGAGCACGGGGGTGGTGCGCAGCAGCGCGAGCTCGGCCGCCGCCGAGTCGGTGCTGCGTCGGCAGGTGGCGTCGTCTGGAGCCGGTTCGGGGAGCGGCGGGCCGCCAAGACGCGCGACCCGCGAGTCGCCGATCACCGCGCCCGAGTGACCGGTGATCACCGGACCGACCGGGGACGGTGTCACGGTGGACGCCCCGACCAGGTCCGACAGCGAATCGACCTTCCGCAGCCCTTCTACCGTGCCGCGGTAGGCGGCGGCGCCGCATGCGGCCCATGCCAGCCCGGACACGATGACCGCAAGCAGCGTCATGCGTGCGATCGCTCCCGACGGACGGACGGCGAGCTCGGGAACGCTGTCGCCGGCGGCGGCGCGGCTCGCACCGCGCAGGGCCATCAGGATGCGCAGGCAGCCGACCAGTCCGCTGCCGGCGAGTGCGACGAGGACGAGGCCGACGCCGCCCCACGAGTACCACCGGACGAAGGCCTGGACCAGGGTGTCGCGGGCAGTCGCCTCGATCGCGGGGAGAGCGGAGGGCGCGAGGGCGCGGTCGGGGACCGCTTCGGGGGCGATGGGCCCGATCGAGATGCGGGGCCGTAACGGGCCGATGACCTGCACGTCCCGCAGGTCGAACGCTGTGTTGCCGATCTGGACCAGCTGCGCGGGCCCGGACAGGGTCGGCTCCGGGTCGCGGGCGCCGACGGCGACGCGCTGGCCCAGGATCGTGACGTGCTGGTCCGGGGTGAGGAACACGACCAGCGGGATGCCGCCGAGAAGCAGGCCCAGCAGGAGCAGGATCGTGGGGAGGGACCGCAGCTCCCGGACGAGGGAATGGCGTTCGGGGCGCGACGACCGGTGCATGATCGGGTGATACCCGGTCGTGTCGGGCTTGCTACCGAGCCCGCCGTTCGATCGGACGCATGCGCCGACCCCGTACATGATCACGAAGCCGGGCTTCAGTGCTGGACCCGGTGGCGCTCGAGGCCGGTGTCCCGCACTGCCGACCCGTGCCCGGGCCGAGTGCCACCGGGTGCAGCATTCCGCCGGGATCCCCGCTGGGGTGGCCTGCGAGGACGTGCCGTCCCCAGCCCCGCCGCTCATCGCCACCGCCACGGGCCCGCCTCGCGCGACAACGGCTCGCTCTCAGGCTCGGGAGGCGTGAGCATGTCAGGGGGAGCTGTCGCACTGTGCGCGCCGTCGCGCTCAGGCCCGTTCACGTCTGCGGGTGCGGATCGGGATGGTGAAAACCTTGTCAGATCCCGACGGGGTTCGCGTAGTACTGCTGGTCCTCGCGGAACCCGCCGCGTCCGCGTCCGATGTGGTCCACGCGCTCGACCAGCTCGATCCCTCGCACCCACTTGACCATCTTGAAGCCGAGCTGGTTCTCCACGCGCAGCCGCAGTGGCGCGCCGTGCTCGACGGGCAGCGGGCCGCCATTCATGTCCATCGCGAGCAGCGACTGATCGTGCCGGAGCAGGTGCAGCGCGACCGCCTCGTAGTAGTAGCCGTATCGCCCCTCCCGCCCGTCGGTGAGGCCCTTGTCGTCCATCGCGTAGAACACCGCGTACCGGGCCTGCGGGAGGGGACGCACCACGTCGAGCAGGCGGGCGACGGGCACCCCCGCCCACGCGGCGATTGCGTTCCACCCCTGGATGCAGTTGTGGTTCACGATCTGGTGCTGCGTACCGAGCGCACGCAGTTCGTCGAGCGAGAATGCGGCAGGCTGCTCGACCAGCCCGCCGACGACCAGCCGATAGCCCGCGGATCCTCGCCGGGCGGCGCGCTCGTACTCCTCGCCCGTCGGCGGGTAGCCGTTGACGCGGTGATAGGGCGAGATGTCACTGCGCCGGTAGCGCTGGCAGGACGGCAGCAGCCGGGAGAGCCCGCGCTGCATCGGTCCGGCGATCGCGCCGGTCAGTCGCTCGGCGGTGCGCGGGGAGCGCAGCGATGCGACGGTGGCCAGTACCTGCACGATGATGATCAACGCCAGGGCGAGCAGGCCGATCCCGACGGCGAGCGCGTGGTCGGCCTCCGCGCTGCCGAGCAGGATCTTCGCCAGGCCCTCCGGCAGCCCATGGAGGATCACCATCGCGGTGTGCAGGACGGTGAAGGCCGCGAAGGCGACCAGCCCGAGGAAGTGCAGGCTGCGGGCGCCCTGCTTGCCGCCGAACAGCTTCGCGTACCACGGGAAGCGCCCGATCACGGCGGGCGACATGGCGGCGCCGGTGGCGATCTGAAGCGGGGCCAGCAGGAACACCACCGCGAAGTAGGCGAGCTTCTGCGCCGCGTTGAACGGCTCCCCGGGCAGCTGCGCGGGAAACCGGAACGTCAGGTACGTCCCGACGTCCCGCACCGCCTGGGGGAACACCGACCATGAGGTGGGCACGAGGTAGCGCCAGTAGCCGCTCGCCACGGCGAACGCGATGTAGACGACTCCTGTGGCGATCCAGAACTGCAGCGTCAGGAAGTGCCAGTGCCGGCCCAGCCCCAGGTTCTTGCGACCGGGCAGCGCGAGCACCGGGTTCCACGACTCCTCTTCGTCCTGTGAGGTCCACGGCCTCCTCGAGTCTGAGCCGAACTCCTTGCGAGACAGCCGCAGCCACTGGCGGCCGGGCGGGCAATGGTCGCTCCAGTACAGCTTCGGGTGCGCCGCGAGCACCTCGAGGCCGGACCGGCCCAACAGCACCATGAACAGGATGTTCAGCAGGTGGGTGATGATCACCAACGGGGGGTAGTGCTGCGGCATGGACGGCTCCGGTCGGTTGGTGCAGGGTTACGGGTCCCGACCGGGGTAGCCGGGCTGGCGCCACCGACACCGCCGACACCTTGCAAACCACCGACGATCAGCCTCGCCCCTGCAGGGCCCGGTCGCCGATGTGGGTACTGCTGCACCATGGCGGATCTCGGGTCGGCGCGGCGGGTGAGCGCCGAGGCCGTTCAGCGGCAGGTCGCGCGGTTACGGGCCGGCGTGCTCGGCGGGCGAGGGCCGGGGGCGTCCGAGGAGGAGCTTGCGGCGCACCAACGGGATCGGGAATCGCTCGGGGCGCTGCCTCCCGCGACCGAGCGCGCCATCGTCGAGCTGCAGACCGCGGCCGCCCGGGGAGTCGACATCCGGCGGGTGAGAGCGACCGTACATCGAATACGTCGAACCCTCGTCTGAGCAGCGCCTGTCCCGGACGAACGGGTTGGCGGCGAATGGCCAGGGAGCCGATGCACACGACGGCCGCCAGATCCGTGATGAACCGCAGCAGCGGGGTGCCGACCCGGATCCAGGCCCCGGGATCGGCGCTGCCCACCGCTCGGTAGGGCTGTGCGCCGGCGAGCAGGGTGAGCGCCACGAGAACGCCCGCGGTCAGTGCGGCCGCGACGAACACCCAGGTCGGCGTCGTCCGCCTCGCGCCAGTCACCGGCATCTCTACACGGACATCAGGGCCAGCATGGCGGCCATGCCGGCAGCCATCACCCCGAGCGTGAGGCGCACTGCCACGGTGGAATGCGGGGTCAGCCCCATCACGGGATCTGCCCCGGCGGCCAGTCCGGCCGTCAGCAGCGCCGGGCCGCGTTCGCCCACGCCCTCGGAGCTCGTCACGGCCCTCGCCTCGGGCGCGTCGGCGACCCGGCGACGCCACACGGGGAGCCGATCCCACAGCCCGAGTCGCCGGGGGCTATGTGCTTGGGTTCCTGCTCGTCCTGCTGGACGGCAAACTGCTCGCGACGAGCCTGACGATCGGCATCGGCGGCTCGGGCGGGGTGTTCGCCCCCTCGCTGTTCATCGGCGGCATGCTCGGCACCGCGTTCGGCGTGGTCGCGCAGGCCGCGTTTCCCGGCCTGGACCTGTCCCCCGGAGCGTTCGGGCTGGTCGGGATGGCGGCGGTGTTCGCCGGAGCGAGCCACGCGCCGATCGCGGCGCTGCTGATCGTCTTCGAGCTGACCGGCGAGTATGCGATCATCCTGCCGCTGATGGCCGCCGTCGCGCTCTCCACCGGGTTGAGTCACCTGCTCTCGCGCGACAACATCTACACCCTCAAGCTGCTGCGCCGCGGCATCGACGTCGACGCCCGCACCGACGCCACGCTCGACCGGTTGCGCGTGTGCGACGCGATGCAGCCGGCCCCGGAACCGATCGGCGCGGGCGCAGAACTCGACGAGCCGGCTCGGGCGGTCGCACTACGGTGCCGCACCGGTGACCGACGACGGGCCTACCTCGGTGCCGTACTGGCGCAGGAGCTCGAACCGGGCGAGAACGGCGACGTAGATGCTCCGCGTCTCGCCCGCGACCTCGCCCGGAAGTTGCCCGAGCTGCGTCCCGACCTCTCCCTGCACCACGCGCTGGCAGCTCTTGCCGACCACGAGGCGAGCGGCTTGCCGGTGGTGAGCGAGCCCGGCGGAGCACCGGTCGGCTGGCTTGACCCCCGCGACGTACTGGCCGCCTACGGTGCGCGGCGCGGTCCGTCCGACGCGGCGATGTCGCGGTGCAGATTCGATCCACCCACCACGAGGAGGCCATGATGTCCGTGTCCCGGGTCCTGTCTCGCGTGATCGCCGCAGGCGGCGCGCGGCTACTCCGCTCTCACCACCTCATGCGTGCACCGATCTGGATCTACCGCGCCCACCTCGGGTTCCTGTTCGGCTCCCGGATGCTGATGCTCGAACACATCGGCCGCAAGACCGGCCGGCCCCGTCAGGTCGTCCTGGAGGTCTTCGGCCGCCCCGCTCCGAACACGTACATCGTTCCGTCCGGATTCGGCGACCGCGCCCAGTGGTTCCGCAACGTGCGGGCGAACCCTCGCGTCCACGTGCACACCGCGGGACGCGGACCGACTCCCGCAACCGCGCGAGTGCTCGGCCAGGAGGAGGCCGACCAGGCCCTCGCCGCCTACCGGCGCAGACATCCCCGAGCGTGGCAGCGGTTCAAACCCGTCGTCGAGGAAACACTGGGACACCCCATCGATGACACGAACACCGCACTGCCGATGGTCGAACTGCAGCTCGACACCCCGACCTGACGCGTTCGTTCAGGGTGCGGCCACGACCGCCGCGCGCAGTGCCTCGACGCTGTGCTCGACCTCCTGGCCGTTCACAAGGACGGTCGGCGACGCGTTGACCCCCGCCCGGGAGGCCTCGTCAGTGAGTGCCGCCACGGTGTACCGGTCCGACGACACGCACTCGGCGAGACCGTCACCGGCGCCCGCCTGCGTGCCGAGCGCGGTCAGCTGCTCCTCAGGCAGGCCGTTCCCGTTGGTCAGGTCGGCCATCATCACCTATCTGGTTTGGTGGTCACGGCGGTCCGGGGGTCGGCGGGCATGCGGGTGGCGCAGGGTGCCCTGCCCGATTTGGCGCGTTCGGTGAGGCGGGGGGCTCGTCCTGCTGGCTGGCCGGAGTCGACGGTTCGGTCAGAGGGACGGGCGCGGATTGGACGGCCACCCCGCACGCGGACGTGGCCAGGACGATCGCTACCGAGGCGGCGGCGCGTCCGACACGGTTCATAGCGGCACCTCCGGGATCTCGACGACGAAACGGGCCCCTCCGCCCTGCCGGTCCTCGACCCACACGCGGCCACCCATGCGCTGGACGTGCTGCGCGACGAGCGCCAGCCCGAGCCCGCTGCCCACGCCGTGGCCACGACGACCCGCGTGGGCGCCGCGGGAGAACCTCTCGAACACCAGCTCCTTCAGCTCCTCGGGAACCCCGGGACCGGCATCTTCAACCACGAGGCGGGCCCATCCGTCGCACCGGCGCACGGCGACCCGCACCGCGCCGCCGCCGTACTTGTCGGCGTTGTCCAGTAGGTTGGCGACGATCCGGTCGAGTCGCCGCCGGTCGCCCTGCACCATCGGGGCCGGGACGTCGACCTCGATCACCGGCTTGGTCCCGGGGCGCGGTTCGACGACGTTGCGCAGCAACCCGCCGAGGTCCACGGTCTCGTCGTTGCCCGCGTCGGGCTGCTGGTCGTCGCGCGAGATCTCCAGCAGGTCCACAACAGTCCGCTGTAACCGCTCCACCTCGGACAGCAGCAGCTCGAGGGCCCGGTCGGCCGTGCCGGACAGCTCCCCACGGCGGCGTTGCAGCACGGCGCCGGCGTTGGCCATCGTGGTCAGGGGGGAGCGCAGTTCGTGGCTCACGTCGCTGGCGAAGCGGGCGTCGCGGCGGACCCGGGCCTCGAGCGCGTCTGCGGTGCTGTTGAAGACGGCGGCGAGCTGAGCCAGCTCGGGGTCGTCCTGGTCGGGGAGGCGGGCCTGCAGCTGGCCACCGGCCACGCGGGACGCGGCGTCGGTCAGCTCCTTCAACGGACGCAGCGCGCGCCGGCTCGCCCAGGAGCCGACCATGACGCCGAGGACGCCGCTCGTCACCACGCCGGTCACCAGGACGCCGCTGAGGAACCGGAAGTTTCGGTCCAGCTCCGAGAGCGGGAAGAGCTCGACGTACACCCCGTCCTGCGTGGACACCGGGAGTGCGATGGCAATGACCGGGCCGCCGGCAGCCATCAGGCGCTGCCGTGCCGGCACCCCGTCTTCGGCGAGGGCCAGGAGCGGCTTCGGGAACTCTGCCGGGGACACCGCACGACCGCTGGTCACCCATCCCTGGGGTCGCCGAATCAGCACGCTCGATTCGTTGCTCGTAGCCAGACCGGTGAGCAGGTCTTCCAGGCCCTCGCCGCCCGACCGCAGCTCACGGTCCACGAGGCGCACGTTCACCTCGGCCTGCCGGGTGGCGCCCTCCTCCCGCTGGCGCAGCATATAGCCGGCCGCGAGGTTCCAGGTGACCGCAGCCAGGGTCGCGGTGAGCAGGAGTGCGCCGAACCCGAACGCGGCGGCCACCCGCCACCGCAGCGTGAGCCGCCGCACCCGCATCCTTGCCCCCGAACTCATCCGCTCACCAGACGCCGGCCTTGTACCCCCGCCCTCGCACCGTCACCACGCACTCCGGGTCGTCCGGATCGCGCTCGATCTTGCGACGCAGCCGCCGGATGTGGACGTCGAGCAACCGGGTGTCACCGAAGTAGTCGTACCCCCACACCCTCTTCAGCAACTCCTCCCTGCTGACCACGTGCCCCGCTGCCCTGGCGAGCTCGACCAGCAACCGGAACTCGGTGCGAGTGAGGTGCACCGCGACGCCGGCACGGCACACGACGTCCTCGTCGGGGCGGATCTCCACCTCCCCGATCTGCAGGACGCGGTGGCCGCGCCCGTCGGCCTGCTGGTGACGGCGCAGCAGCGCCCGGATCCGCGCGGCGAGCTCGCTGGCGATCAACGGTTTGGAGACGTAGTCGTCCGCACCGGCTTCCAAACCGCTGATCACGTCGGCGGTGTCGGTTCGCGCGGTCACGATGATGATCGGGACGTCGCCCTGGGAACGCAGGATCCGGCAGACCTCCAGCCCGTCCACGCCCGGCAGCATGAGGTCGAGCAGCACCACGTCGACATCGGTTGTGGCCATCAGTCGCAGCGCCTCCTCCCCGGAGGCCGCTTCGATCACCTGACACCCCTCATCGGCGAGGGCGAGCCCGAGAGCCAGCCGGATCCGCTCGTCGTCCTCGACCAACAGCAACCGAGCGTCCATCCCGACCTCCTCCATCTCCTCGCGGCGATCAGCGCCTGGAGAGGATCCTGGCCGCTCGTCCGGCTTCTCGCCCACCTCACCGGCCCGGTTCCGCACATCCGCAAGACGACCGTCAGGTGGTCTCGGGCGGCCGTCCTCCGAGCAGCGGAACGCGGGGCGGGTGTTCGAACGCTCGCGCGTGGCGCCCAGGCAGGACAGCGGGGGCAGGACCGGGGGAGCGGCCTCGGGCTCTCACTGCTCGCGCAGCACGTTCGCCACCACGGCGGCTCGGTCTGGATCGAGTACCGACCGGGCGGGGGGAGCTCGTTTCGTCGTCGCGCTCCCGGAGACGGACTCGTGAGCGGTCACTGGCTCATCGTGGCTCCCTGTGTGTTGTCGAACACCTGGTTGTCGTCCTCGTCGGCTTTCTCTCCCCGTGCGGTGATGCCGATGCGGTTGCCGAAGATGACGTTCTTTGCGAGGTCGAATCCGCTGACGGTGTCGATGTAGATCCCGTACCGACCGTTTCGGCCGATGGTGTTGTGGCGGACGGTGGTGTGGGCGGATTCGCTGACCAGCCGGATGCCGTCCTTCTTGTTGCCGCGCACCTCGTTTCCCTCCACCGAGTTGTCTCGGGCGGTCTGGGTGATGCTGATACCGGAATCGGTGTTGTCGTAGACCTTGTTGTTGCGGATTGTGTTGTCGCTGGACTCGTTGATGTTGACGCCTTGGGCGGCATTGCGGAACGACTCGTTGCCCTCGATGAGGTTGTGGTCGGAGTGGAGGTACATCACGATTCCGTGGTGTTTGTTGGCGTAGACGATGTTGTTCCGGATGACGCTATCCGCGCAGTCCTCGGCCAGGATGATTCCGTGCTTGCCGTTGTGGTGCACCACGTTGCGCTCGATCAGGAGATTGCGTGAGTGGGTATGCGGGTCCACCCCGTAGAGGACGTTGTCGTGGAACTCGTTGTCGGTCACCTGGAGGCCGTCGATCTCATAGGAGTAGAGGCCGTAGTAGAGGTGGGAGACGACGCTGTGGGCGATGTGTCCGGTGGTTCCCGCGGTTCGCCACGACAATCCGTAGGACTCGACGTCACCGGAGCCGAGGTAGCGGAGCTCGGAGTCGTCGATCGTCATCGTGGCGCCGTCGCGGGCGAGCAGGTAGCTCCGGCCGTCCTTGTAGTCGTCGTCGACCTGGTCGGCGTCCTCGTTCCAGGATGTGATGCACGATCCCTCGACGTCGATGCCGCCGCCGATCGCCGTGATCGCCGTGAACCGGCCGCCGCCGCTCGCCATCCTGAGCCAGCGCACGTCCGGCGAGCTGATGTGCAGTGACGCCCCGCCGAGTACGCTGATATTGGCGTTGAGAAGCCAGGTTCCCGGCTCGACCTCGCGTACGAGGGAGTCGTTCACCGCGTCGCTCAGCATGGGTATCGAGACGTTCTCGCCGCGCGTCAGCGTTATCGTGTTCGAGGCTCGGTCGAACTGGACATCGATCGCTGATGAGTCCGCGGGGGCGCTCGGTGATGTGCTCGTCACTTCACGAGAACAGGGCTTGGCCGGGTCGACCGGAGCGTCGGCGGGCACGTCGCGGCGTGGCAGCGGATCCGGCGGTGTCGCGCAGGCGCCGATCAGGAGCGCCAACACGCTCACGAGGAACACCAGCAGGTGTCGGGACCTGCTCGTCCGGGGAATTTCACCGGAGGCCCTACCGAGTGTTCCCGAGTCGATGAAAATCGCTGTCGTCGTGTTCACGCCCGGTGAGCTCCCTCGGTCCGTGCCGCATTCCAGGTGGCACGGTACTGAGCGGCGAGGTGCGGATGCGTGTGCCTTCCCACGTGGCGGACCGAACCCCGATGTTCTCGCCGTCGTGCCGTCTGACCAGCAGCGATCCCCGATTCGGATCGGCCCGGGTGTCGTGATCGCGGGGAGTTCGGGCCGGCGAGCAGCGTGCGTGGGCGAACCTGACGATCATCTGACAAACTGCGAGAAGCTCCCGAACCGCGCGGCTGGCCGCTCATTCCGGGAGCGTCGGCGTTCGCGGGAACCCGTCGTGGAGAGTCGATCGGAACAGGGCGCCGGCCGTCCACCGGAGGTTCGGGTGCCTCGTCACGGGACTTGCCGGCACGTCGGCGTCGGCGTCGGTTGATTTCAGATGGGCCTCATGCTCACGCGGGAGCGCCGGGGGAGCATGGTGAACCGGGGATCGGACTATGCGATCAGGCGGGTGAGGCGGGAGAGCGGCGCAGTACGGCGCCGCTGATCGAGCCGAAGACGACGCGGCGGAGGCCCAGCGCGCTCGATTGGCGAGGACGACGACCCGAGGCACTGACGTCCGGCGCCAGGAGTGCGGGGACCGACGCCTCGCGCACGACGGTGAGCTCCACCCGGTACGTCCGGGAAGTGCGCGATCCACGGGTGAGCGCATCGGAGTGCTGCCCGTGGGTACCGAACCGGTCACGGTGCCCGGCGCGCAACACCACGACCTGGCCGGCGTGGCGCTGTGCATCGGTGAACGCGACCGTCAGTGCCGGCCGCGCCGGTGGCCGGGTCGTACACGCCGACCATCACCGGGCTGTCAGCAAGGGGGCGGTGCGCAGCGCGCATGACCCCAACATGACAGGGGAGTGCCGGACTTGGTGCAACCCATCCCGGAGACTGGGCTCGTGCCCAACGGCATGTTCTGAGGGGGCAGGCCGCGAGGTCGGGCGGGGACGCCCCGCGGCCGCCGTCGCCGTCGGGCGGGGTCCTCTGCGCCCACCGGCCGGTCGACGACGATGCGCCGGCGACACGTAGGGTTCTCCGGGGTGAGCCGGGAAGTCCGGTCGGCACTGTGTTGGTGTGCGACGGTCCGGACGAGAGGCTCGAGCTGCCCGACTTCCACGCTGTCGCAGCTTGCGCAATCTTCCTGTGGGCCTACGTCCTCATCGCGACCGAGAAGTGGGTCACCGGCTCCGCCGCTGCGCTGGGCGCCGCCATGCTCGTGCTAGCTCTCGGGATCAGCGACGCGCATTCGGCGTTCTTCTCCGAGGACACGGGGATCGACTGGAACGTCATCTTCCTGCTGCTCGGCATGATGGTGATCGTCAGCGTCATGCGCGGCACCGGCGAAACGCGTTCCTCGACGCGGTCGCGATTGGCCGGGACGGCACGGGCTCCGTGGTCACCGCTGGCAACATCCACGGCCAGGGCGAGGTGTTGCTGTCGCGGATCGCCGAGCTGCCGCGACCGCGGGCCGACGTCAGGGCCGCCTGATGCTGGCCGGTTCCCTTGCGCCGCAGGCCGCCACCGTCGCGCTCGCTCTCGTGGAGGCGGACGGTCGGGATCCCGATCAGCCACCCCTGCTACGGCGCTCCGTAACAGACTGGTCGGCGAGCGCGGGGACGCCGAGGTCGATCTAGTCTTGGACGCGGGGGTCGAAGCCCTGGCCCTGGCTCGACGTTGTGAGCGTCATCGTCGGCGTGACCGGTAAGTTTGGCCGGTGGCTGAGGAGTCCGAGGAAGCACGCCGGGACGACGAGTTTGATGTTGGTTTGAGCCATTGGGAACGCATTGCAGCGACGCTTCTCGGCCTTGCAGGTGTCGGTGCCGGCGGCGCAGGGGTTTTCCTGTCTGACAACCAGGCGGGGACAACGACTATCCTCCTGCTCGGTGCCGTATTCCTGCTCATGGCTGTGCAGGGGACACCGATTATCAGCGCGAGTAAGGACAAGGTCGAGCTGGCGCGCAGGCGACTCAGGGCGGCGACAGCAAAGGAGCTCGTCGAATCGGCCAGGGGCAAGATTGAAGAGGAGAAGCCGGAGGTTGCGGCCGAGCTTGTCGTTGCAGCGGAAAGCCTGGATCCGAATGTTCGTGCCCAGGAAGATTTCCGTGATCTGCGCGATCTGCTCTACCCCTTCGAAGTGGAGCGCAGTTTGAAGCGAGCGCTCTCTGAGTTGCGTAAGCGGGGGGCGATTTATGGCTACGAGGTGCAAGCTGACTTCTTCAAATCGGAAGTCGATGTGGCTTTGGGCGGCGAACCATCCGTTTCCCGTGCAGACCGACTTCTCAGGGTTCGACGCATTGCGGGGGAAGACCTTATCATTCCCGTCGCAATCAAAAACATCAGCAAGCTCGTTCTGCGCCCGGATACCCTTGAGGCCGCTACGCAGGATATGATCAACCTTGGTGATGCTGGTCTCATTGTGCATAATGCGCTGCAGGCATTCCAGGATGCTTCTGAATCTGAAAGAAGGACCGCTGACCTCGGCTTCTCGGTGGTGCGTTATCGCGACAGTCGCGACGATGGGCGGTTGGAGCGCGCCCTATCTGACGTTATCGAGCGCGCCTCTGAGGCGCGGCGCTCCTTGTAGCGGCTCGACGCGCAGTGTCGACCAAGGTAACTGATCCTGCTGGTCGATCCCGGATGCTGCTGGTCGCGGTCGCTGCCGCTCGAAGAAGTGAGTGTGGCGAACCGGTGGGCCCACCTCTAGGCAGGGAACCGGTGCCCTGATCTCGTCGTCCGGGCACCTGGCTCGGTCAGGGGCGCTGGATGAGGCTCGGCACGCTCCTGGCTGGGCACCGACTACCTCGGCCAGGTCGGTGGACCGTGCGGTGGATCTTCTACTGGCCGTGGCCGCCGCGCGGCCTAAAGCGACCACCGCGCCACGGGGCGCAACCCGCCCCGGCGGCCCGCGGCGGACGCAGCAGAGGCGCCTTCGCCATCGGTGTCACCCGGTGCGAGTTGAGGAAGCTCACGCGGCTCAGGGTGACGATCAACGGTGCGTGCCCGGGAGCGCCGGCCAGGGGGTCAGCAAGTTCCTGGCGATCGGTTGCCGGGCGGGTTCGCCCCGCTCGAACGCGGTGAGCATCTTCTTGGCGTGGATGGGCTTGAACGTGTCGGCCATCGGCGACTCGTCGGGGGTGACACGCGGATGACCGTCGGCCCCACCGACGACGCGACCTACGAGCGGATCGTCGCCGGAGGGGGCCGTCGAGCGGAGATCTACCGCCGCCTGCGCCGGCTGCGCGACATCCACGCCGGCCTGATCCGCGACCGGTTCCCCGAGATCCCGCGGCGGGTCTCGGGCTACAACCTCTCCCCGACCTGCTGCCCGAGAAGGGCTTCGACGTGGCGCGGGCTCTGGTTGGCAGCGAGTCCACCTGCGTGCTCGTCCTGCAGGCGACGGTCCGGCTGCTGCCCGACCCGGAGCACCGCTCGCTGCTGGTGGTCGGCTACCCCGACCCGTTCACCGCGGCCGACCACGTCCCCGACTTCGACGGCACCGGCGCTATCGCCCTGGAGTCCTTCGACGCGGGTGTCCTGGACAACCTGGAGGCGCACCGGACCCACATCCCCGGCATGGACGAACTGCCCCCGGGCAGGGCCTGGCTGCTGGTCGAGTACGGCGCCGACACCCGCGACGAGGTCGAGGCCCGGGTCGAGCACGCGAAGGGCCGGGTGGACGGCACGCCGGGGACGCCGAAGGTCTTTGCCGACGCCATGGGCCAGCAGCAGGTCTGGGAGGTGCGGCGCAGCACGATCAAGTTCACCCGTATCCCCGGCCACCACGCGGGGCTGGCGGGCTGGGAGGACGCGGCGGTGGCACCCGAGCAGCTCGGGGACTACCTGCGGGAGTACTGCCGGCTCGTCGAGCGGCACGGCTACCACACGGTGCTGTTCGGGCACTACGGGCAGGGCTGCGTGCACAACCGGCTGGACCTGCACCTGGACTCCGCGCCGGAGGTCGACAACTTCCGGCGGTTCCTCGGCGAGGCGGGCGACCTCGTGGTGCGCTTCGGGGGCTCACTCTCCGGGGAGCACGGCGACGGGCAGCTGCGGGCCGACCAGCTGGTGAAGATGTTCGGACCGGAACTGGTGGGGGTGTTCGGCGAGTTCAAGGCCATCTTCGACCCCGAGGGCCGGATGAACCCCGGCAAGATCGTCCAGCCGTACCCGCCGACGGCGAACCTCGGGCTGGGCACCGGCTACCAGCCGCGGGAGGTACGCACCCACTTCCGGTTCCCCGACGACCAGCTCGGCTTCGCCGACGCGGTGAACCGCTGCTTCGGGATCGGCCGTTGCCGCCACGAGTCCGGCGGGACGATGTGCCCCAGCTATATGGTCACGCACGAGGAGGAGCACAGCACCCGCGGCCGGGCGCGGCTCCTGCTGGAGATGATGGGCGGGCACCTATCCGGGGACGGGCGCCGTTCCGGGTGGCGCGACGAGCACGTCAAGAACGCGCTCGACCTGTGCCTGGCCTGCAAGGGCTGCAAGGGCGACTGCCCGGTCGGCGTGGACATGGCCACCTACAAGGCCGAGTTCCTCTCCCACTACTACGCGCGCAGGCTGCGGCCCGCGGCGGCGTACGCGATGGGGTTGATCCCCGTCTGGGCCCGGCTGGCGAGCCGGGCACCGCGGCTGGTCAACGCTGCCCTCGCCGCGCCGGGCGTCGGTCGGGTGATGCGCAGGACGGCGGGTATCGACCGCCGCCGCGAGGCGCCACCGTTCGCCGTGCGGACGTTCCGGTCGTGGTTCGCGGAGCACACGCCCCGGCCGACGGGGCCCGAGGTGCTGCTGTGGCCCGATACGTTCACCGACCACTTCACGCCGGAGGTCGGGGTCGCCGCCGTCGAGGTGCTCGAGTCCGCGGGCTACGTGGTGCGGATCCCGGCGAGGGTGTTGTGCTGCGGGCGGCCGCTCTACGACTTCGGGATGCTGCCGACGGCCAAGCGCTGGTTGCGGCGGATCCTGCGCGAGCTGCACGAGCCGATCGCGTGCGGCATGCCGGTGGTCGGTCTCGAACCGAGCTGCCTGGCCGTGTTCCGCGACGAGCTGACCAACCTGTTCCCGGCCGACGCCGACGCCCGGCGCCTTGCGAAGCAGAGCGTCACCCTGGCCGAGCTGCTCGACCGGACCGACGGCTACACGCCACCGGCCCTGCACCGCAGGGCACTGGTGCAGATGCATTGCCACCAGACGGCCACGATCGGCACCACCGCCGACCGCGAGCTGATGCGCGTGATGGGCCTCGACCTGCAGCTGCCCGACTCCGGGTGCTGCGGCATGGCCGGCAGCTTCGGCTACGAGGCGGGCGAGCAGTACGACGTGTCGGTCGCCGCGGGGGAGCGCGTCATCCTGCCCGCCGTGCGCTCCGCCGCGCCGGACACGCTGGTGGTCGCCGACGGGTTCAGCTGCCGCAGCCAGATCCGCCACGGCACCAGCCGGCACGCGATGCACCTGGCCGAGGTCCTCGCCATGGCCGCCCGCGAGGATCGCCGGTAGCGGCGGGCCACCCGACCGCGGCGAGTGCATCCCGGCGAGATCGCGGTGCGCGGACGCGGAATCACGAGCACCGGCTGGTGCTGGTGGCCGATGACGCCGTGGGAGACCGAGCGGCCGGCCAGCCGCGCCGCGGGCCTGCGTGAGGACCTGGCGCGCCGCGTCGTTGATGGCTTCGGTGTCGATCCCGGCGGCGTGCATCAGCTCGGCCGGCGAGCCGGAGACCGGCATCTCCCGTACGGCGAGGATGCGGACCGGTGGGCGGAGCGGGTGTCGGCCAGCGCGGCGAGCTCCGCCTCGCCGAGCCCGCCTTCCGGGCGAGTGGTCCTCCACGGTCACGATCGCGGCCGTGTCGTGCGCCGCATCGGTGAGTGCGTCGGAGTCGATCGGTTTGACCGAGTAGCAGTCCAGCACCCGCGCCCGCACCCCGTCGGCCTCCAGGGCGTCGGCAGCGGCGACGGCCTCCGCGACGGTGATCCCGCAGGCCACCAGCGTCACGTCGGCCTCGCCGGGGGCCCGCGCGAGCCGACCTCCGCCGATCCGCACCTGCTCGTCCGGTGGGGTGCGCAGCGGTGTCTTGCCCCGCAGCGTGCGCAGGTACGAGATGCCGGGCCGGTCGGCCATCTCGAAGACCAACGCGGCCGCCTGGTTGGCGTCCGAGGGGTGCAGCACGGTGCTGCCGGTCAGCGCGCGCAGGGGGCGGCGGCCGGCCCAGTTTCGTTACAGAACTTGACTGTAATGGAAGTGCCTTCTACCGTCCTCCGTGCGACGAGGCTGTCTCCTCGTTGCACCTCGGACGAAGGAGGCCAGACATGGGTGCCAGGCCGGAAGACCTACTGGATCGCAGCGTCCCGTTCCTCGAACTGATCAAGAACCGCACCGCGGGCGAGGAGCTCGAGATGTGGCTGAACGAGACGCACGGTCCCGGCACGGAGCTGTGGGACGAGCTCGCGCGGATCATCACCGAGGGCGTCGCCGACGGCTGGGCGGCGAACATCGAGGTCGACGGGCCGCGCTACCGGCGCAGCCGAATCGCCGAGCCCAGCGAGCGTCTCAACTGGTTCAGCGTCACCGCTGTGTACATGAACAGCGTGCCGGTGTACCAGGGCCAGTACCACCAGCACCCGTATGGGGAGATCAACATGGTCGTCCCGCTCGACCCGGGCGCCGTTCTCGGCGGACCGCGCGGGTGGCAGCGGGCCGGGTGGACCGCGCCGGACCCGAGCAGCCACCACTACCCAGAGGTCAAGGGCGGAGCGGTGATCGCATTGTTCTACCTGCCCGCGGGCCGCATCTCCTACGACATCACGCCCCCGGACTCGCTGTGACCGGAGGCGACGTGCTGGCGGACACCATGACGGAGCAGAGGGCTGCGTCGAACGCCCCGGCGTCGGCCGTGACCGTCGAGGAGGCCCTCCTCACGCGGCGCAGCGTGCGGGCGTTCCTGCCCACACCCGTTCCCCGGAACGAGGTCGAGCGACTGCTGGCGCTCGCCTCCCGCTCGGCCTCCAACTCCAACTGCCAGCCGTGGCACGTGCACGTGGTGACGGGGGAGCCGAAGCGGCGCCTCACGGTGGCCTTGTGGGAGGCGCTGGACGCGGGCGGCCGGGTTGCCGAGTGCGAGTACCCGTACCAGCCCGCATCGGACTCGTGGCCGCAGCCGTACGGAGGCCGCCGGGCTGCTTTCGGTGGCGTCCTCTACCGCGAGACCCTCGGCATCGAGGCGTTCGATGCCGAGAGGCGCCTCGCGCACCACCGTCGCAACTACGACTTCTTCGGTGCTCCGGTGGGGATGATCCTCACCGTCAGCCGGCACCCGCTCGCCAGCGGGCTCGTCGATGCCGGGCTGTTCCTGCAGGCGCTCATGCTCCTCGCACGGCAGGCCGGCCTCGATACGTGCGCGCAAGCCTCGTTCATCGACTTCTACCCGGTTCTGCGGCGGCACCTGGACCTACCGGACGACCAGATCGTCGTCTGCGGGCTCGCACTCGGTCACGCCGACAACCACCATCGCCTGAACGGGCTCCGGACCCCGCGCGAACCCGTCCCCAGCTTCACAACCTGGCACGGCGACGATCGTCGCTGACCCAGCGACGGCGGCACGCCGGTCCTGCCACGCATCGTCACAGCTGGGGCCGGAGAGGGGAAGAACCGGACACCTCGCGTCCGTGCCGCTCCGCTATGTCCTGCCACGCCTGCCGGTGGCGGCACCTCTCTCGCGAAAGGCGGTATCGCCGTGTCCTCCCAGACCCCTGCTTCAGGCCCGCCGGTACGGCTTGACCACCTCATCGACCGCCAGCGGGTGGGCAGGTTCCACGTCCTGGTCCTGACCCTGACCGGTTCGGTCATGTTCCTCGACGGTCTCGACACCCAGGCGATCAGCTTCGTCGCGCCCGCCGTCGCGAAGGAGTGGTCGCTACCCGTCGCGACGCTCGGCCCGATCTTCTCGGCGTCGATCGTGGGGCTCATGATCGGCTATCTCGTGCTGTCGCCGCTGGCCGGCCGCATCGGGCACCGGATGCTCGTCATCGTGTCAACGGCCCGGTGTGGGACTGGGTGCCGTCATCCCCAGCGCTGTTGGGCTCGCGAGCGAGTTCGCCCCCACCAGGCGCCGTTCGACCTTCGTCATGTGCATCTTCTGCTGGTTGGCGTTCGGCTTCGTCGCCGCCAGCCTGGTCTCCGGCGTGGTGATCCCGGCCTGGGGCTGGCGGGGCGATGTTCGTGATCGGCGGTGTCCTGCCGCTGCTCCTCGTGGTCGTCCTGGTGCGCTTCCTGCCCGACTCGCCGAACTACCTGCTCGCCGCCGCCGGGCCCGGTGGTCCACGCGCTCTCGCCACCCTCCGGGGACGCGCCTTCTCCCGGCCGAACCCGGGCCCGGCCCCGGGCGACCGCGGAGGTCCGGCGCTGCACCGACCGAGCTGGTGCTCGTCGTCGCGGCAGCCGCGGTCCTCGGCCTGGCGAGGACCTCACGCGCGGTCCGGGTCGGCGGCACGACGCGTCGCGACGACACGGCTCCGGGTAGATCGCCGCGCGCGGCGCTCGCCGAGGACCGAGCATGATCTGCCCGGGCCCTCCCTAAGGCGAAGGGCGGCGACGATGCTCGGGTCGGTCGTGACGCCCACGACGTGCTCTACCCGACCAGGCGGGCTTCCCCGAGGTGAGCAGGTCTCCGGGCGGGTCGTCGAGCAGATGGCACGGTCGGCGCGTGAGGGTCAGTCGGTGCGCCGGGCTGGGCTGGTGGTGCGCCGCGAGCGGCGGGTCGCCCGCTTCGAGATCGCCGGCCACAGCACGGCCACGACGGCCTCCGGGATCTCCTCCTTGCTCTCGCCGCGGTAGAACGCGCCGAAGTAGCTGCCGAAACACATGGTGGCGATGGTGTGCTTGTCGACGTCGTCGCGCACGGCACCGCGCTCCGCGAGCTGCGACAGAACGTTCTCGACCAACGTGACGCGTGGTTCGACCGCGTGCTTGCGGAGGATCTCGAGCAGCTCGGGGGTGCGGATCGCCTCACCGGCGAAGTTGCCCATCAACACCATGGCGTCCGGGTTGAAGTAGGCGGGATCCAGGCGGCCGATGGCCTCGACGAGAGCCTCCTGCGGCTCAAGTTGGCTCAAGTCGATGGTGTACATGTCGCGCTGCTTGCGGAAGCCGTAGTCCAGCGCGTCGACCACCAGGTCGAACTTGTTGCTCCACCGTCGGTAGAGCGTGGGGCGGCTGACCTTCGCGTCGTTGGCGATGTCGCCGATGGTCATGCGCGAGTAGCCGTCCCGCGCGAGGCGCTCGCGTGTGGCCAGGATGATCGCCTCGTCCAGCGCGGCATCGCGGGGCCGTCCGCCGGGGCGCGGGGCGTCGGCATCCGAGCGCTCGTTCGTCGCTTCGCGTGCTCGCGCCATGAATCCCACCTCGTGGACGGTGTCGACCGGCCCAGTCTATCCGATCCGTTACAACCAGTGGTCGTTACGTGTATAGTTACACGTAGAGAATGTAACGAAACCTTCTCCGCTCGGCCAGAAAGGCACCTGGATGGACCACGACGAGGATCGGCCCGTACTGGAAGTGATCATCGGAAGCACTCGGCCCGGAAGGGCGGGTCTTCCGGTCGGCCGGTGGATCGCCGAGTACGCCGCGAAGACGGGGCGGTTCGAGGTCGAGATCGTCGATCTCGCGGAGAT
Source organism: Pseudonocardia adelaidensis (assembly GCF_039543345.1). Classification (NCBI taxonomy): domain Bacteria; kingdom Bacillati; phylum Actinomycetota; class Actinomycetes; order Pseudonocardiales; family Pseudonocardiaceae; genus Pseudonocardia; species Pseudonocardia adelaidensis. The sequence goes on from NZ_BAABJO010000014.1 coordinate 115,201, forward strand.
CGGCCTGCCGATGCTCGACGAGCCCAACCACCCCGGCGCCCGCCAGTACACCAAGGGGCACACCGAGGATTTCAGCGCGATCATCTCGCGGGCGGACGCGTTCGTCCTCGTGACACCCGAGTACAACCACGGCTACCCGGCGCCCGTGAAGAACGCGCTGGACTTCCTGCTCCACGAGTGGGCGCACAAGCCGATCGGCCTGGTGAGCTACGGCGGCGTCTCCGGCGGCGTCCGGGCCGTCCACGCGCTGAAGCCGGTGCTGGCGTTCTTGAAGATGATCCCCGTGGCCGAGGGCGTCATCATCCCGTTCGTGTCCACCTTCATCGAGGGCTCGGGCGACGAGCGTCGCTTCGTGCCCAACGAGGTCGTGGAGTCGAGCGCCGACGCCATGCTGGCGGCGATCTCGACGGGGATCCCTGCCGTTCGGATGGCGTCCGCGGGGCAGGGGTGACCGGCGGAGGTGAGGGGGTCGCCGTCGAGCAGGACCTGATCTACGCCACCGTCGGTGGAACGGAACTCCGCTTCGACATCTACCGTGCCGGGCCGGGCAGCCCGGTCGTGGTCTACCTGCACGGCGGTGGCTGGAGCCGGGGCGACAAGCGCGCGGAAGCCGCCACGCGGCTGGCTCCGCTCGCCGCGCACGGCATCACCGTGGTCTCGATCGACTACCGGCTGGCACCCCACGCGGTGTTCCCGCAGCAGCTGCACGACGTCAAGGGGGCGGTGCGGTGGCTGCGCGCCAACGGGACGCGCCTCGGGCTCGCCACCGGGCGGCTCGGCGTGTGGGGCGCTTCCGCCGGGGCGTACCTCGGATCGTTGCTGGCCCTGTCCGAGGGTGACGGGGAGCTGGAAGGTGCTGTCGGCGGGAACCTCGAGCAGTCCAGCGCGGTGCAGGCCGTGGTGCACTGGTTCGGCCCCGCCGACCTGGCGGCCTCCGCGGCACGCAGCCGGCTGGAGATCCGGCTCCTCCCGTTCCCGTTCGAGGCGGACCTGCTGGGCAATGTCGAGCCGGAGGAGCTGGCCGAGCGGGCCCGGGGGTTGAGCCTGCTGTCGCGGGTGTCGCCGCAGGCGCCGCCGTTCCTGATCGCCCATGGGGACCGGGACCGGATCGTCCCGCCGTCGGAGGGTGTCGCCCTCAACGACGCACTGGGCCGTGCCGGTGCACGGTCCCGCTTCGAGCTACTGGCCGGCGCTGGGCACGAGGACGCGGAGTTCGACAGCCCCGCCACGCTCGCCGCCACGGCGGCGTGGCTCCGAGCCGTGCTGGGCTGATGTGCCGGTCAGCTGGCTACGTCGGGCTCGGATTCGTTACATCAAATCCATGTTTCCAATCTGCCCCGTGAGGAGATCGGGATGTCCGTCGTCCCCGCCGTGACCGTCGAGCACTGGTTCGACTTCATCTGCCCGCACTGCTACGTGGCGCAGGACCGCAACCGGATCCTCCGCCGGCATGGACTGCACCTGGTCGGGCACGCGCTGCAGATCCACCCCGAGATCGGGCCCGGTGGGGCGTTCGTCGGGCCGCGCTCGGGCCCGACCTACGAATTCCTCGCGCGCGAGGCGGAGCTCGCCGGGCTACCGATGCGCTGGACGGATCGCATCCCCTACTCGCGCCCCGCGCTGGCCGCTTTCGAATGGCTCCGTGGGTCCCGACCGGAGGTGGCCGAACGATTTGCCACGGCCGTGTTCGACGCCTACTTCGGCGAGGGCCTGGACATCGAGTCGGACGATCTCCTCGTGAGGCTGGCCGAGGAGGCCGGAGGCGACGGCGACGCGCTTCGCGCCGCACGAGCTTCAGCAGAAGCCGCACTCGTCCAGTCGGAGCATCTCGCCCGCGAGCGTGGTGTCACCAGCACTCCCACCTGGATCGCCGGCAGTCAAAGGATCTCCGGGGTGCACCCCCGGCGGTGGTTCGAGGACTGGGCCGCCGCACTGACGCGATGAGTGCCGTAGCGGGCGCCTGGCGCCGTGGTGTGCCACATCGCGTGCTGCGCGCCTGACGGTCCGAAGCGGAAGCGGTGGCGTGAGCAGCTGGTCGAGGCGGGGGTGCATGTCACCGAGACGACCTGCGCCTCCGCGTCGACTAGCTCGCCGAGTCGCAAGACCGAGGTCACAGCCCGAGGGACCTGCGCCTCGTCCGGTAGCGCTGCAGCAGCGGACGCATCCACCGCACGGGCGCTGGGAAGTTGGTGACGATGCGGTCATACCCCGGCGCCGGATCGGGGTCGACGAGCAGGCCGAGCACGAGGTCCGGAGCCGACTTCGGGGCGGTGGCCACGATCGCCTTGCGAAGCGAGACGATGTCTGCGGGCGGGGTCTCTGGGAACAGCTCACGCAGCACCGGCTCCTCGTCGTCGAGATGTACTGCGAGGCTCTCCCGGGCGCGGGGCGCGGGGCGCGGCCTGGTGGCCGGTTTTCGGCCGTGAGCTGGCGCGCTTCGCCGGCCGGAGCCCATCGGGCGTGTCGAGCTGGTCGATCACGTCGGTGAGTGCCTGCAGCTCGCGATCGAGGTCGACGTGTTCCGCGGTCAGGCGGGTGAGGTCCTCGTCGCGGTTCGGGAAGAGTCTGCGCAGCAGGGGCCAGAACAGGGCGTCCTCACTCGGAACGAACCGGTGCGTGGGTCGCTCGTGGAGGACGGCCCAACGTTCCCCGCGCAAGCGGGGGAGATATCACGAGCAGCATGAGCCCCGCCTGGGCAACCGGCGGTGCCTCGTTCGTTCAGAACGTACAGGCCTGGCACACGCTCTCGCTCGTGTCGAGCCTGGCCGAGGCCCGTTCGCGCCGCGCCGATTGTCCCGGTGATCAGGGCTCGAGTCGGGGTCTCCCCTGAGCCGATCTCAGCCCCCTCGACCGAGAATGGGCGACGTGGCTGCCCGAGAGATGTGCTGCGCCGGGCTGACCGGTCGGCGGGCGTCCTGGTGAGCGCGGGCGTGCTCCCGCACCCGCCGGGCCCGTCGTCGGCGATACCTCGGGGGCCGGCCGGGTTCGCGGGTCGACGCCGACGGCCGGCCACGACGATGGAGATCGCCGAGGGCGCGGCCTTGGGGGACCTGGCCGCCGCCATGTGCGTGCTCACGCGGCTGGTCCCGGCCGGGGACGCCGGCACCCTGCTGGCCGCATTCCCGTTGGCCGTCCTCGGCTACCGCCGTCGGGCGCGGGTTTGTGCGATCGCGGTGACGACGGCGTTCACGGTCGCCTTCCTCGGCGGCGGGATCCACTCGGCGACCACCGCGGTCGGGGCGGGCGCACTGGGTTCGTTGATCGGAATCGGACTGCGGAGGGGCTGGTCGGTTCCGAGGATCGTGGGAACAGGGGCGCTGGCGATCGGGGTGCCCGCCTCCGGGCTCGCGGTGGGGGTTCTCTCGGTATTCACCGACCTGCGGGTCCTGGCGTTGGCCCAGCTCACGAACGCCGGGGCCGGAGTCGTGCGGCTCGCGGAGGCCGCGGGCCTGCCTCGCCCGGTCCTCGATGTGGGGCAGGGGATCGTCTCGTTCGCCGTCACCCGGTGGTGGCTCCTACTGCCTGTGCTCATGACCGTCGCAGTGCTGGTCTGGGTCCTGCTGGCGACGATGGCGTTCCGGTCGCCGGTGCGCCGCGTCCAGCCACTGCTGCCCCGCACCACCGTGGGGGACCTCGACGCGCCGGCTACCCCGGGCACAGTGGTCGCGCCGCTGCCCCTACGGCTGGCGGGGGTCGGTGTTCGCTACGACGGCTCGGCGAGAACGGCCCTGGCCGGGGTCGACCTGACGCTGGAGAAGGGGCGCTTCCTCGTGGTCACCGGCCCGAACGGGTCGGGGAAGTCGACGCTGGGACGGGTTCTCGCTGGTCAGAGCCCCAGCGAGGGCAGCGTGGACCGGCCGGGATCGGCTGGGCTCGGCGCACCGGGAGGCACGGGTGTGATCTTCCAGCGCCCGGAGAGCCAGGTGCTGGGGGTCCGTGTCGTCGACGACCTGCTCTGGGGAACCGGCAACGCCGACACCGACGATCCCGACACCGACGATCCCGACACCGACGATCCCGACACCGACGATCCCGGCACCGACGTCGACGGACTGCTCGCGCGCGTCGGGCTCGACGGGTTCGCCGACCGGGAGACGTCCACATTGTCGGGCGGCGAGCTCCAGCGCCTCGCCGTGGCCGGCCTTCTCGCGCGCCGACCCTCGTTGGTGATCAGCGACGAGAGCACGGCCATGCTCGATCCCGCCGGTCGGGCCGATGTCCTGGAGCTGATGCACGGGCTGGTCCGCGACGACGGTGTCACGGTCGTGCACATCTCCCACACCGACGAGCCGGCCGCTGACCAGACCATCGATCTGGGCACCAGGCATTGCGGCGACGACCAGCTTCCACCGGCCAAGACCATCGGGGCAGCGTCGTGGCGATCCGTCGAGCACATCCGCGGAGCGCGCGTGGAGGTCCGCGGGGCCAATCTCGTCCACGATGCGGGCACCCCGTGGGAGCACCAGGTCCTGACCGGGGTGGATCTCGACATACCCGCCGGCCACACCGTGCTCGTCACCGGGCCCAACGGCGCTGGCAAGTCCACCCTCGCGTGGATGCTCGCCGGGTTGCTCGCGCCCACCGCCGGCACGGTCACCCTCGACGGCCGGCCCCTCCACAACGGGCGCGACGGCTCGTTGCTGGGCGTCCAACACCCGCGCCTGGCTATGCTGCGCGCCACCGCGTGCGACGACGTCCGCGACGCCGCGGGAACCGACGAGGAGACCGCGCACGCCGCCCTGCGCGCTGTCGGGCTGGATCCCGATCGCTTCTGCGACCGCCCGGTCCACGAACTCAGCGGGGGCGAGCAGCGCCGAGTCGTGCTCGCCGGCCTCCTCGCGGCGCACCCCCGGGTCCTGGTGCTCGACGAGCCGCTCGCCGGGCTGGACAAGGCCGCCAAGAACGTCGTGCGGGAGGCCCTGCACGCGCTCCGCGCCGCCGGCGTCACCCTGATCATCGTCACGCACGACACAGCGGCGCTCGCCGACCTCGCGGACATGACACTCACCATCGCCGATGGCAGGGTCGACGGTCGGCCGGCCGCCCCGCCCCTCGACGCCTCGCCCCCCGACAGGACAGCCCTCGACCGGGGCGCCACGCCTGCCCTCCCGAGCCAACCCACGTGGAGCCGACCCCGGCGGGTCCGGACCGTCATGCGCACGTTGCCGGGCTCCTCACCGGCTCACCAGCTCTGGGCGGGCACCAAGATCGGCGTGTTGCTGGCCATCGCCGTCGTCCTCGCCGTCGATCCCTCCTGGCCCACGCTCGCAGCGGCCGCTCTCGTCCTAGCGGCGTGGGCCGTCGCCGGCCGGGTGCCTCGCGGCGCCTGGCCGAAGCCGTCGCCGTGGCTGCTGCTCTGGTTCGGAAGCGTCGCACTCGTCGCGCTCGGCAACGAACCCCCGCTGGTCTCGGTGCTCGGGTTCACCATCAGCCTCGGCGGCCTGAACCAGGCGGCGCTGTTCCTCGGGATCGGTCTGATGTCGTTGATCGGCGTGACGATCCTGGTCTGGACTACCCCGATCAGCGCGATCCCGCCGCTGCTCCAACGTCTCACGCGGTGGGGCCGCCATCTCCGAATCCACCTGGCGCGGTCGTCGGCAGCGGTCGCCCTCGGCCTTCGCCTGGCACCAATGTTGCTCGACGACAGCCGCACGATCCTGCACCTGCTGGGGCAGCGACAGCGCAGCAGACCCGGCGATCGCGAGTCCTGGCGACAGCGCTTGGGCCAGTTCACCCACGGCGCGTTCATCGCCTGCGCCGCTGCCGTCCGGCGCGCCGCCGAGACCGGCGATGCTCTGACCGCACGCGGCGGCATCGGGACCATCGCCGGCCCGGACCAGTGTCCCGGTATCCACGACGGCCTCGCCGCTCTGTTCGCCGCGGGGATCCTCACCGTAGGGGTGCTGCTATGACACCAGCCCGGCGACCTCCCACTCCCGATCCGATCCGGTGACGGAAGAGCCGGGACATCGACGCGATGCTCGCGAGCGCGCTCGGCCGGGCCCCCGCCGCGGCAGGCACGATCGACATCGCGGCGGTCGCCGCCCGGGTCGTCGACGTCGTGTCCAGACACCGCGCCACCTGGACCGTCTACCACGTGCGGCGGGATGACGAGGCGCGATCCCACTCCCTGGCCATGATGACGACGCGCAGGCACGACTGACGCCACCGCGGGCGGCATCGCGGAGCGAGCGTGGCGCTGGTGCGCGCCGCCGCGTCGTGGCACGCGGGTGAACCCGCCGGCCCAGATCAAGTCCCTGCCGTATCGACCCAGACTACGTGGGACGGTACGGCCCCGTCCCGTCCGTTGTGCGCGTCGGCACGGCGTGGGCCGACCCCGCGCCGGACGCGGCGGCGATCGGTTGGTCACGCTCGACGTGAGAGGCGCTGCGGCCGTTCGCCACCTCACGTCCCCGGACTGAGGCCGACGGTGGCCCCGAGGTGCGCCCCACCGGAGGCGTCGATCACCTGGCCGGTCACCCAGCGCGCCGCCGGGGAGGCCAGGAAGGCGACCACGTCCGCGACGTCCTCCGGCTCCCCGACCCGCCGCAGGGCCGAGATGCCCTGGACGAAGGCCCGCACCTCCGGATGTGCGTCGAACCACGCGAGGTTCGCCTCGGTGGCGCTGGTTCCCGGCCTCGCCGCGTTCACGGTGATGCCCCGCTCTCCCAGTTCCTGCGCCAGCGTGACGGTGAACGTCTCGATCGCCCCCTTCGTCATGGCGTAGGCGAGCACGTCGGGCAGCGCGATCCGAGTGGAGACGGACGAGATGTTGACGATCCGGCCGCCGTCCCGGATCCGATCCGAGCCACGCTGCACCACGAAGAACGGCGCCTTGACGTTGACCGCGAACAGCGCGTCGAAGTCGTCCGGCTGCGCGGTGGCCAGGGTCGGCGTGGCCCCGCCGATGGCCGCGTTGTTCACCAGGATGTCGATGCCGGGCCGCGCGCCGCGCTCGGCCAGCCCCGCGTCCACGCCGGCCCAGAGCCCGTCGGCGTCACCGGCGGTGCCGAGCTGCGTCCCGACGGCGAAGGCGGCGCCGCCCGCACCGGTGATCCGGGCTACCACGTCCTGCGCAGCACGCTCGTTCGCGCCGTAGTGCACCATCACCAGTGATCCTTCCGCGGCGAGCCGGAGGGCGATCGCGCGCCCCAGGCCCCGGCTCGCGCCGGTGACGAGGCTGGTGGTGCCGTCGAGTGTTCCCATGCTTGATCCGCCCTGCTGTGCGCGCCGATGACCGGACCCACGATCCGGCTGTCCCCGTCCGCGGCGCGACCAACTGCGACACCGGCCGCCACGGTGACCTCCCCGAACGGGCTGACCGTGCGGATCGCCTACTTGTCGTGGCGGCTCGGCTGGCGCCGGAGTGGGCGCTCGCGGTGACGCTGGTGGGGCGATGCCGCTGCTTGAGCCGTGCAAGTCGTACACCTCCGTGGTGCTGGGCGCGCTGGTGCCGCTGGGTCGCGTTCCTGCGGTTGCTCCGCCGCGCCGGCACGCCGAACTGGACGCGCCTCGCGCGCAGGAGGCGGACGACCTGCGGCTCAACGACACCAGCCAGGCCAGGGACCACGGAATCGACCCGAACGACGTCGGGATCGCCGTCGCGGCTGGGCGGCGGGCGCCGGTTTCCGAAGGACCCGGGCTGACCCGCGAGGGACGTATGTGCCCGTGGCGCGCGGACGGGGGTGGCGGTACGGTGAACGAAACCGTTCCGTTCAGAACTGACGAGGTGATTGTGCCGGGTGACGAGGTCCTCCACGGGCGTGGGGAAGCGCGCGAGGAGGCGATCCTCCGCGCAACGCTGGAGTTGCTGGCCGAGGTCGGCTACGACCGCATGAGCATGGATTCGATCGCCGTCCGCGCCCGCGCCAGCAAGGCCACGATTTACCGCCGCTGGTCCGGGAAAGCCGAACTGGTCGTGACCGCGGTCGAGCGACGCACGGGCCGGCAGATGGCCGAACAGCCGGATCCTGGAGATCTGCGCCAGGACCTGCTGGGCACGCTGCGCGCCATGCGCGACGGACTGACCGAGCAGGACGCCGGCCTGCTGCTCGGTCTCATGACGGCGATGACCCACGACGAGGAGTTGGCGGACACCGTTCGAGCGCGGATGATCGACGACAAACGGCAGGCGTTTGACCCGGTGATCGACCGAGCGGTGACCAGGGGAGAGCTGCCTGCCGCGACCGGCCGCGAACTGCTCGCGGAGGTCGCGTCGGCGATGCTGTTCTCGCGTGCGTTCGTCACCGGACGGCCGCTCGACGACGCATTCCTGATCGAGCTCGTCGACCAGGTGCTGCTGCCGCTACTCCGTCACCGGGCAGGCGGGGTCTCATGATGACGACGGTCCTGCTGGCGCTCGCGGCCGGGTTCTGCGCCGGCAACGGGCTTCCCTATTACAACCTCGGCAGTACCGGAGGGCTCAATCCGACGCCGTTCGGGGAGTCCGCGGTGGTGAACGTGGTGGTGGGGTGGGTGATGTTCGTGGTCGCCGCGATCTGCTGGCAGTTCGCCGACGTGGCCGCCCACCCGATGCCGGGGTATGCCGCCGCGGCGGCGGGCGTGCTCGTGGTCGGTCTGATCCACGCCAGGAACTGGCGGAACAACCCCTGGCGCGGGCGACGCGGCCTGCTCCGCGGAGGAGGAGAAGCGAGTTGAGCGACGTATTGACGACGGTCCTGTTGGCCTTCGCCGCCGGGTTCTGCGCGGGCAACGGGCTTCCGTATTTCGTGGCGGGCAGCACCGGTGACGGCGGCAACCCCGGGCCGTTCGGCGAGTCCGCGGTGCTGAACGTGGTGGTGGGATCGGCGATGTTCGTCGTCGCCATGATCTGCTGGCAGTTCGCCGTCGTGCCAGCCGATCCGATGCCGGGGTATGCCGCCGCGGCGGCGGGTGTGCTCGTGGTCGGTCTGATCCACGCCCGGAACTGGCGGAACAACCCCTGGCCTTGGCGGAAGACCAAGGCTTCGCCCGAGGGGGATCAGCCCGCGTCGACGTGACAACCAGCGTGTCCTGGTCGGCGCCGATCCCGCCCTGCGCGAGTCGCTGGCCGGGCTCGGACCGGCCACCTCGATCCGCCGCTGCGCGCAGCTGCCCGAGCCCGCGCTGGAGGCCAGCGAGGTCGACCGGACGGTGGTGTTCACGCTGCGCACGTTGGCCGCCCGGATCGTGGCGCTCAAGGCCGAGGCCTACCAGCTGCACAAGCAGTTGCGCACTCTGCTCACCGCACACCCCCAAGCTGCTGCAGCGCCGCGGGGTCGGCCCGGACAGCGTCGCAGCGCTGCTCATCGCCGCCGGTGACGACCCCGAGCGACTGCGCGCCGAGGGTTCCTACGCGGCGCTCTGCGGAGCCAGCCCGGTCGAAGCATCGTCCGGGAAGACCCACCGGTTGCGGCTCAACCGCGGCGGCGACCGCCAGGCCAACGCCGCGCTCTACCGGATCACCCTGTCCCGGCTGCGCTGGGACCCTCGCACCCGACTACCTGCAACGACGCCTCGCCGATGGCAAGACCCGCCGCGAGGCCATCCGGTGCCTCAAGCGCTACATCGCCCGCGAGATCTACACCCTCATCAAGCCGCAGACCATCGTGCAGACCTGCACGGTGCACCTGCTGCGCGCGGCGATGAGGTTCGTCTCCTACCAAGACCGCAAGCGGGTGGCGGCCGCGCTGCGGCCGATCTACACCGCGCCCACCGACGAGGCCGCCCGGCTCGAGCTGGACGCCTTCGCCGGCGCGCCAGTTGGGCCGCCGCTACCCGGCGGCGGTGATGGCCTGGGAGAACGCGTGGGAGCGGATCATCGGAGTTCCTCGGGTTCCCGCCCGAGCTCCGCAGGATCATCTACACGACGAACGCGATCGAGTCGCTGAACTACCAGCTGCGGAAGATCATCAAGAACCGGGGGCGCTTTCCGAACGACGAGGCCGCGATCAAGCTGTCGTGGCTGGCGATCCGCGACATCGAGGACAAACGCGCCCGGGCGAAGGAGAAGGGCCTACCGGCCAACGAACGCAAGGCCCCGGGCCGGCTGGTCGAAGGCGCCGTGGTCCAGGGCTGGAAACAAGCCCTCGGCTCGCTCGCCCTGGCCTACCCCGAACGCATCAACCCCTACCTGACCTGACCGACTTCTAGATCGACTTACACAGACTTCTTGACAGGCCCGGGCCGCCGACGGTTGCGCCCCCACCGCAACCACCGACGACGACCTCACCCGCGTCGCCGGGCGCCGTCGGGCCATCGAGGACTGCGTCCAGTCCGCCAAGACCGAAGTCGGGCTCGACCACTACCGAGTCCGCCGCTACGACGCCTGGTACCGACACATCACCCTGGCCATGCTCACCCATACCTACCTCGCCGTGACCGCCGCGATCACCCCAAGAGCACTGGCAGCAGCCTCATCCCAGTCACACTGGGCGAGGTCAAAGATCTTCTGGCACACCTGATCACCACGCTCCCCGGACGCGTCGCGACCTGGACCTGGTCCCACTGGCGCCGCCGCCATCAATACCGCACCCAACAAGCCCACTACCAGCGGAGACAGGCACTGAACAACGAAGTGCGGCTGGAGTACCAGGACACCTCGACCGAGATCCGCGCCAACCGTCAGGCCACCTCGACCGCGCTCACGCACAGCACCCCGAACGGTTCACCCGCCGGCCCCGCCCGCCACGCCTGCCCGAGCAGGCATGGATCAACCAGCCGGTCCTACAGCCACCCTCGCCTCCGTGTGCGGTGTACGACGTTCAGGTTCTGGTTGACGGCGCGGGGCGCCGGCCGCGTCAGACCCGGGCCATCAGATCGATCAGCGGGTCGAGTCGCTCGAGCCTTGCCATACCGAGGACCGCGTCACACAGTTCGGTCGTGCGTGCGGGGCCGAGGTGCGGTTGAACGAGCGACTTCGCCTTGGCCACGACGTCGTCCTTCGACATGGGATGGCTCGGGAAGCCCTTCACGTGCTCGACGAACCGGGTGCGCGAGCTGCCGTCCTCGTGCACGATCGTGACCCGGGCGGACTCGACCCGTGGCATCGCGTTCTGCGCCGGGTCGGCACGCACCTCGACCTTCCGCATGAGCGCTCGGACCTCGGGGTCACCGGCCATGCGGGCCAGCGACTGGGCCGCCACGAAGTCGAGGCGCCCGTCGAGCAGGATGATCGAGGTCAGGTACGGGACGTTGAGCGCCGGCATCCCGGCCTCGGCGAATGCACGGCTGTTGTGGCTCGGCAGCTCGACGAGAACCCGTGCGACGTCGGGCACCTGCACGTCGGGCACCACGTCCAGCAGGGCCTGCACAGCGGGCTGGGTCGGTCCGCCGACCGGGAACTGCTTGAGGCCCACGAGGGGTAACTCGAACCGGGTGCCGAGGTCCCTCACGAGGTAGTCGTGGTCGGCGGACGCTGGGCCACCGGCCAGGTAGGTGGACCGCAGCCAACCCCGGTCGTGGTCGAAGCTGCCCGGCACGCCGGTGAAACCCGCCTCGACGAAGAGTGCCGACTGCAGCCCGGACCGGGCACCCATCCCCGCGAAGACCAGTGCCTTCTCGACGTGCTCGACGTCCAGCAACCACTGCCACGAACCCGAGGCCTGCTGGGCGGTCAGCGACAGCAGGTGCTCGACCTCGCCGGCCCTGTGGCCCAGAACCGACGCGGCGGCGACGGCGGCCCCGAAGATCGCGCCGATCCCGTGGTTGGCCACTCCGGTGCCGCGCATCGCCTCCGCGCCGATTGCCTTCGGCAGCCGGCACGCCACCTCGTACCCGGCGACGACGGCACGCAGCAGCCGGACCCCGTCGATCCGCTGCTCGCGCCCCAGGAGGAGCGCTGTGCTCACGACCGCGGGGCCGGGCTGGACATAGGACGAGGGGCAGAAGTCGTTGATCTCCGCGGCGTGCGCGGTCATCGCCGTGGCGAAGACCGCGTCGGTGAGCGACGCGGTCTGCGTGGCTCCGAGGATGGGGGTGGTGAGGGCACCCGAGTTCCGTGCGGCGTAGGCCCGCGCGACCCGGGCCGGCTCGAGGTCGTGGCAGGCGATGATGGCGGCGAGCGTGTCCAGCACGTGCAAAGTCGCCTTCTCGACGATGTCCTCCGGGAGTGCCCGGGTCGGGCTGGCGGCGACGTACTCCGCCAGCGTCGCGGTGATCTCCGGTGTGGTGGCCGGCGGTGGCGGAGCCGCCCCGATGGTGTCCATTGGTCTTCTCTTCCTCTTCATGGGCTCGTGAGCGGTGATTCGACCGACGGCCTAGTCGCCCGGGGCTGCGGCGTCGACGCTCGCCGGCTCGGCGGCACGCCGCCGCTTGCGCAGCGCGACCACGAGCAGCGCGACCAGCAGGGCGGCGATGACCGCGAGGATGACGCGCGACGGGGCCCGGTCGAGGAAGATGCCGAGGTCGCCCCCGGAGATGACCATCGTCTGGCGGAACGCGTGCTCGGCCTCTCCGCCGAGCACGAGCGCGATCACCAGTGCGGCCGCCGAGAAGCCGTAGATCCGCATGGCCAGTCCGAGCACGCCGAAGGCGAGCATGAGCCCGACCTCGAACAGGCTCCCGTGCACCACGTACGTCCCGAGGACGCACAGCAGGATCACGGCCGGGGCGATCACCGTGAGCGGCGTCCGGGCGATGTTGGCGAACAGGGGTATGCAGAAGACGTTGAGCAGGAGCAGCATCACGTTGCCGACGTACATGCTCGCGATCAGGCCCCAGGCGAACTCGGGGTTCTGCTCCATGAGGAGCGGCCCTGGCTGGAGCCCCCACATGAGGAAGCCGGTCAGCAGGACCGCGGTCGACCCGGAGCCCGGGATGCCCATCGTCAACAGCGGCACCAGTGCGCCGGTCGACGCACCGTTGTTGGCGGTCTCCGGCCCCACCAGGCCCGGCAGTGCCCCCTTCCCGAACGTCTCGGGCCGGCGCGACACCGCCTTCTCGACGCCGTACGACATGAACGACGCGAGCACGGCGCCCGCGCCCGGGATCGCACCGACGACGAAGCCGAGGATCGAGCCACGGGCGATGGGTCCCTGCGACTCGAGCACGTCGGTCCTGGTGGGCCAGAACGATCGGGAGCGGATCGTGAACCTGATGTGCTCGACCGGGCCGACGTGATCCCCCCGATACAGGGAGTGCAGCATCTCGCCCACGCCGAAGACCCCGATGACCACGATCACCAGATCGATGCCGCCGGTGAGGTCGGGCAGGCCGAAGGTGTACCGCTGCTGCCCTCCGAGGTCGACGCCGACCGTCCCGATCGCGAACCCGGCCAGCACCGAGATCAACCCGAGCAGCTTCCTGCGACCCAGCACCACCACGATCGTCAGCAGGCCCGTGATGATGATCAGGAAAATCTCGGCCGGTCCCAGGCGCGACGCCAGCGCGCTCAGCGGAGGCGCCGTCAGAACGATGAGGACGGTGCCGACCGTGCCCGCCACGAACGAGCCCGCGGCCGCCATGACGAGCGCCGGGCCGGCCCGCCCCAGCTTCGCCAGCGGATGACCGTCGAAGGTGGCGACCACCGAACCCGCATCGCCCGGCACGTTCACGAGCACCGAGGTGATGGTGCCGCCGTACATGGCGCCGTAGTAGACCGCGGCGAGCATGATGATGCCGGCGACCGGGTCGAGGTCCATCGTGATCGGCAGCAGGATGGCGATACCCGCCGACGGCCCGATGCCGGGCACCGCGCCCACCACCATGCCCATCAGCACACCCAGCGCGAGCAGGCCGATGTTCGTCGGCGTCACGCTGGTGAGGATGCCGTCCCAGAGCAGGGACAAGGTGTCCATCGTCGGCTCTGCACCTTTCGGTCTCGTCGGCCCGGCCCGCTCAGAAGCCGAGCAGGCCGACGGCCCAGGGGGCGTCGAGGAACACGGACATGAGGCCGTAGGCCCCGGCGACGAAGCCGATGGCCACCACGAGGTTGACCATGCGCCGTCCCCGGTCGAGGAACTCGAGGTTCACCAGGAGGAAGAGGAAGCCGGCCACGAGAGCGCCGAGAACCTCCAGCATCGCGACGAGCAGTACCGACGACGCCACTGCCACCAGCGTGGCCCGCCGCGCCCGCGGGCCGTGGTCATCCTGGTCGGGTTGCCCGCTCGTGCCGCCGGCATGCTGCCGGCGCAGCCCCTGCACCAGGGCGGTGGCCGAGGCGACGATGCCGGCGATGCCGATCAACCGGGGGAAGCTCCCGGACCCGATGTTGCCGCGGGCCGTGAGCCACTCGAGCTGGAACGCCTCGACGGTGTAGGCCGTGAACCCGACGAGCGCGACGACCAGCGCGACCGTCGGCGCCAGAACGACCCGCGCCGGCCGGGCTGCCGTCGACTCGAGCCGCCTGGTCACAGCGCCCCGTGCTCACGCATGATCCGCTCGAACTCGCCCGAGGTCTCCGCCAGGAACGCGCCGAAGTCGTCCCCGTAGCGGGCGTCGGCCGTGAGCCGGTTCTCCGCCAGGTAGACCGCCCAGGCCTCGGTCTCCACGACTATCTTGATCGTCTGCTCCCACCAGGCGACCACCTCGGCCGGAACGCCCGGCGGCAGGATCAGACCCCGCGGTGTCCCCGGAAGGCCGTGCAGGCCCGCGGCGTTCGCCGACGGCACGTCGGGAAGGTCGGCGAGAGGGTGCGGCCCGGTCCAGAGGATGGCCTCGAAGTTCCCTGCCTCGACCTGCCCGACGATGTCACCGGGGCTCGCGATGATCGCGTCGACCGAGTCCGAGAGCAGGCCGTTGATCAGCTCGCCGTCCTCGTTGAACGGGACGTAGTCGATCTCGTAGCCCGCCTGCTCGGCGAGGCTCACCTGCCGCACGAAATCTGCTCCGGTGGCGATCCCTCCCACCGTGACCGAGCCGTTCGCAGTGGCGTGGGTGACCCAGTCCTGCCAGGTGTCGAGGCCCTCACCGGACTTCGTCACGATGAGGGAGTCGTCCTGCGCGAGGAGCGCGACAGGGGTGAACGAGGCCGTCGTCCATCCCACCTCGCTCACCAGGGGCGTCGTGATGAACGACGACGACGTCGACGAGATCTGATAGGGATCTCCCGCCGCTGCCAGGAGGTCCTGGTAGGCCGTGGTGCCGCCCGCGGCACCCTGGCGGTTGGTCGGGTTGATCGTCTCCCCGTACAGGCCCTCGTCCTCGAGGATCCGCACCAGCGTGCGGACCATGATGTCATTACCACCACCTGGCCCACCCGGGATCGCGAACTCCAGGGTTTCGGCGGGGTAGCTCGCCGTCTCGAGGCCGTCCCTGCCGGCGCTCTGGCAGCCGGCGAGGATGCCGGCCACGCAGACCATCGCTCCGACCGACGTGACCTTGCTCCATCGCATGGCCGTCCTCCGTCTCCGACGGGCCGTCCTTGCACCGCCTGTTGACCCGGCCGCGGTGCACAATGGCGACGAAAACGCCCGTCTGTTGGGTACTGATCGTGGCAAGGGGCGGAAGATGGTGTCCAATACGGCCTCGGACTCACAGTGATAGGCGCACGCAATCGCTCCGGACGGCCGAGGGAATGGCGTGGCATCGAGCTACGGCACCTGACTGCCTTCCTCGCAGTCGCCGACGAGCTCAACTTCCACCGCGCGGCGGATAGGCTGCACATCGGCCAGCCGGGGCTCAGCCAACAGATCATGCATCTGGAGCGGGAGCTCGGGGTGAGGCTCTTCGACCGGTCCACGCGCAGCGTCCACCTCACGCAGGCTGGTGAAGCGTTCTACCACCCGGTCCAACGGGTCCTCCGCGAGCTCGCCCTGGCTTGCAGCGCAGCCGCCCGAGGCGGGGCGTCGGGCTCCGTGGCCATCGGCTTCACCCGGGCCAGCACCCCCGACATGATGCCGCGGCTCGTCCGGGCGGTGCAGGAGCAGGAGCCGGACCTGCGGTTGGACCTGCACGGATCGGTGCAGGCGACCGAGGGTCTCGCAGCTCTGCGCGCCGATGAGTTGGACGTCGCGTTCGTCAGGGACGCCCCTCGTGACTCCGAGATCAGCGCCCGGATCGTCCGTCTCGACCCGCTGTCGGCGATGGTGCCGGACACACACCCCCTCGCCGACCGCGATGAGATCGCCGTGGCAGACCTGGCAGCGGAGCCGTTCATCACGTTTCCCGCGATGCGCGGGTCGGCGGTGCGGGAGGCTCTGCTGAGGTCCTGTCAGGAGGCCGGCTTCCATCCCCGGATCGTCGAGGAGACAGGGGACGCCGACACCATGTGCGGGCTCGTCGCGGCAGGCATCGGCGTCACGCTGCTGACGACCGCGCCGTCCGCGAGGAGGTTCGCCGGCATCGCCGTCCGTCCGATCGCCGGCAACCCCATCGAGATCCCGTTGCTTCTCGCCTGGCGCACCGACACCACATCGAACGCCGTGCGGCGAGTGCTGTCGATCGCCGAGGAGGCGCTCCCGAGCCCCGCGGGGCGACGGGACGAGCCCACGTGATCGGAGGGACAAGGGGGCGACGGATCACTGGGGGTTTCGCGCGGTGTGCAGGGCCCGATCGGATGACGGAATTGTTCTCGGTTTCGACGTCCCGCACTCGTCCGCGTTCTCGCCGGCCCGGCCCGCACACTCGGCTCCGCTGCCCGCTCTGAGTGCATCAGCGACGCGCAATCCACGCAGGATGGCTCGAAAAGCCGTCAGCCTTGGGGGAACGTCGCACGAGAATCTACCGGCCACGCGGCACCATCCACTGGACGTAGACGCCGGGTCGGGTGCTCGGCCCTTTCACACGAACGTGTCCCGCGATGCCCAGCGCTCGGTCGTGCTGGTCAGCAGCGCGATCAGCGGCTCCTGGTGCGCGGTGACATCCTCGATCGCGGCGAGCACGACGGCGCCGATCACACGGCCGTGCCGGTCGCGGACGCGGCAGCCGATCGCACCCGTGGCGGACTCCGGGCTGCGCGGGTTGATCGCGATTCCGGTGGACCTGATGCTCGCGAGCTCGGCGAGGTAGTCGTCGACCAGGTCGCGCCGCGGATGCTCGTCCAGGTAGCGGTACAGCGACTCGTCATCCATTTCCGCCAGCAGCACCTTCCCGGCGGCGGTCTCGAGGAGCGGGCGCCGCCGCCGGGACTGGGCGACGTAGAGCAGCCGGGCGGAGTCACCGATGTGATCGACGTAGACGACGGACTCGCCGACCCGGATGCCGAACAGGACGCTGCACCGGGACTCCTCGGCCAGCGTGACCAGATCGCCGTGGGTGACGGTGCCCGCCGGGCCCCGGTTGGCACGCAGGGTGAGCACGTAGGGGCCCGGCCCCAGGGTGTAGCGCCGCTCGATCTCCTCGACGTAGCCGGTGGCCACCAGGCCGTTGACGAAGCCCAGGACCGACGACTTCGGCGCGTCGAGCGCACGGGTGAGTTCGGTGAGGGTCATCCCCTCCGGGCGCGAGCTGACCAGCTCGAGGATCTGCGTGATCCGGTCGACCGTGCGGTGATGGCGTGCGGGCACGTACTCACTCCCTGCTGCGGTCCTCGTCGTGGTGGCCGCGGTGGCCAGAGTCTGGCAAACGTTTCGCCGGCGGTGCCTTGCCGCTCACCCGGCAGGGGGCAGGAGCGAGACCGGGATGTCGACGTGCCGCGACCTGAGCCATTCGCCGAGCGCTTTGGCCTGCTTGTCGAACCGCAGCGTCTCGGTGGCGCCGCCGCCCAGCAGACCGCGGATCACGAAGTTCACCGCGCGCAGGTTCGGCAGCAGGTGGCGCTCCACGGGCAGTGCCGCCGTTTCGGGCAGGAGCAGGCGGAGCCGCTCGGTGGTCATCGTCGTCGTGAGCCACCCGTACGCCTCGTCGGACCCGACCCAGACCCCGACGTTGGCGTTTCCCCCCTTGTCGCCCGATCGGGCGCCGGCGATCGCGCCGAGCGGCACGCGCCGGGTCGCCCCAGCAGGGGGCGTCACCGCAGGCCCGGCCCGCGGACCGGTGTGCGGGGCCACGGTGGGCACCGTCCGCGACGGTGGGGGCACGGGTTCCCGGCGGCCATCGTGGTGGACGACGACGTGCTCCACCCGGGCCTGGGCGATCAAGGTGGGCCAGTACACGCCGTAGGAGCCGCCGAGTCCGGGCGCGCCGACGCCGTAGATGCCGGGATAGCTGGAGAGCGAGAGTTCGACCAGCCGCGAGGAAAAGGGCCGTCCCACCGATGCCCGCTCGCCGGTGGCGCTCACGACGAGCAGGCAGGATCCGGTGAACTGGTCGTCCGGATCGGCCACGGCCACCCCGATGCGCTGGAACCGCAGCTCTCCGACCCCGGGGTCGCGTTCCAGCCCTTCGCGTACGGCCCGCTCGACGAGGGCCGCCTTCGCGTCGACGTCGAGACCTGTCAGGACGAACGTCGCCGAGTTGCGCCACCCGCCGATGGCGCAGATCGAGACCTTGGTCGTCGCTGGTGGTGGTGACCCGCGAACGGCGGTGACGGCGACCCGGTCGGTGCCTGCGGTGGTCAGCCGCACCGTGTCCAGGTGAGCGACGACGTCGGGGTTCGCATACGCCGGCGCCCCGATCTCGTAGAGCAGCTGGGCCGTTACCGTGTCGACCCGGACGGTGCCCGGCGTCTCCGGATGCTTGGTGATCACCGAAGAGCCGTCGGCGTCGACCTCGGCGATCGGGAAGCCGGGGGCGACGAGGTCGGTGAGGCCGGTGAACCCGGAGAAGTTGCCTCCGGTGGTCTGCGCCCCGCACTCGATGACGTGACCGGCCACGACGGCACCGGCCAGCGAGTCGTGATCGTCGGGCGTCCAGCCCCACCACCACGCGGCCGGGCCGACGACCAGCGAGGCGTCGGCGACCCGCCCGGTGATCACGATGTCGGCGCCGCCACTCAGGGCGGCGGCGATGCCGAACCCGCCCAGGTACGCGTTCGCCGTGAGCGGGTCGTGTCCCCATGAGGACAACGGCCGGCCGGTGTCGAGGTGCGCGAACTCCCCATCGGAGGCGTGCGGTCCCGCGATCATCGCGTGGACGTCGTCGCCCTCCACCCACGAGACGCGCAACGCGACACCGTGCTGGGCGAGCAGGGCCCGAGTCGCCTCGGCGAGGCCGCGCGGGTTCAATCCGCCGGCGTTGACAACGACCTTGATCCGCCGCTCGGCGACCTCGCTCAGCACCGGCTCGAGCTGCCGAAGGAAGGTGGTGGCGTAGCCGGCGGACGGATCCTTCTCGCGTGCCTTCGCCAACACCAGCATCGTCACCTCGGCGAGGTAGTCACCGGTGACGACGTCGATCTCGCCGCCGCGGACCTGCTCGGCGAGCGCGCCGAGGCGGTCGCCGTAGAAGCCCGAGCAGTTGGCGATGCGGATCGGCCGGGATGGTGCGGTCACGCCGCGCCGCCGAGCACGTCACGGGCGATGATCAGGCGTTGGACCTCGCTGGGGCCTTCGCCGATCCGGCGGATCCGCATCTCGCGGTACCAGCGCTCGAGGGGGAGCTCCTTGGCGACGCCGAGACCACCGTGGATCTGCATGGAGCGGTCGACGACGCGGGAGGCCGCCTCGGTGGCGACGAGCTTGGCGACCGCGGCGTCGGTGCGTACGTCCTCCCCGCGGTCGGCGCGGTGCGCAGCCTGGAGGACCAGCAGCCGCGCGGTCCGGATGTCGATCTCGTTGTCGACGAGCATCCACTGGATGCCCTGCTGCTCAGCAAGCTTCTTCCCGAAGGTCTCGCGGATCTTGGCGTAGTCGACCGCCATCCGGTGGGCCGCGACGGCGACGCCGACGCAGCCGGCGGCGTAGGGGATCCGCTGCCGGACCAGCCGGGCGGCGGCCAGGGTGAAGCCCTCTCCCTCCGCGCCGAGCCGGTTGCGGTCGGGTACCCGCACATCGTCGAACGACAGCTCGGTGGCGGGGTGCGCGGAGCGCAGCGTGTGCACGATGCGGTCCACGGTGAAGCCGGGCGAGTCCGCGTCGACGATGAAGGAGGTGATCCCCTTGCGGCCGGGCGCCGTGCGCGCGACGACGATGCCGTAGTCGGCGCGGTCGGCGTTGGAGATCCACAGCTTGTGGCCGTTCAGGATCCAGTCATCGCCGTCCCGGACCGCGGTCGTCCTGATCGCGCGCGCCGGGTCGGAGCCACCGGAGGGCTCGCTGAGGGCGAAGAAGCCACTGCGCTCCCCGCGCAGCGTCGGGTACAGGTAGCGCTGCTTCTGGTACTCGGTCCCCTCGTAGAGGTGCGCCAGGCCGGCCCCGCCGAAGACGCCGTAGCACGGGGCGTAGAGGCCGGCGCGGTGCTGGCTCATCTCCATGGCGAGCAGCGCCATCGTGACGACGTCGAGGCCGGGCCCGCCGACCTCGGCGGGCGCGTCCCAGGCCCGCAGCCCCATCTGTTCGACCCGCTCGGCGAGCCGGCGCCGCTCGGGCGGTGGGAGGCTCTCCGCGTCCGGGTCGAGCTCGTCCTCGAGCGGGACGATCTCGGTCCGCACGAACTGGCGGACGGTATCGATGAGGAGCTGCTGCTCCTCGGTGGGCGTGAAGTCGATCATCGCGAGGTCGCTCCTCGTGGTCCGATGGGGCGCAGCCGGGCAGGGGGCTCTTCGGCGTTGCCGGGCGGCAGCGCGCCGTGCGCGGCCAGGTGCGCACCGAGCAGCTCCCGCCACCGGGACAGGTAGGACGTGGTCGACTCCGCCCGGAAGCGGGCGCCAGGCTCCTCGGCGACCCGTTCGCCGAGCACGCCGCGCAGCCCGAAGCGGCTGCGCGCGCCCGCGTACCCGATGTGGGTCACGGCGCCGCCCCGCTCGATCTCGAACACCCCGGTGGCTGGTGGGAGGGCCGCGGCGGCCGCGGCGTCGAGGTTCTGCCACCCGGCCCGGATCGCAAGGCCGCTCATCTCCCGTGCTCCGGATCCATGCGTTCCGGCTCCACGCGTTCCAATTCCACGGTGCCCTCCAGGCATCTCACGTCGTCCTGGTTGTGCTCGGTGAGCTCCGCCCGCACGTGGTCGTCGTCGGCCTCGACGACGGTGCCGCGGAAGCGGAGCGTGTCGCCCGGAGCCGCCGGGTGCCGGATCCGGTAGCCGAAAGCGGTCACTCTCCAGGCGGGGCCCAGGTACTCGGTCATGACCCGCAGGGCGAGTGCCGCGTGCAGGTGCGACTGGACCAGCACCCCGCGGTGGCCTTCAGCGGCGGCGTAGGCCGGGTCGTAGTGGATGCGGTGGCTGTTCCAGGTGACGGCGCTGTAGCGGAACAGCTGCAGAGCCGTGGGCACCACGACGAGCTCCGCGGGTTGTGCACCGGCGACCGGGCGATCGTCGCCCGCCCCGGTCACCGCCGGTCCTCCGGGAGCGGCCGGACCACGATGGTCCGCCGGTTCTCGGTGAGCACCTCACCGGCGGGGGTGCGGAACGTGTGGGCGAAGGTCACGAAAGCGGACGGCCCGCTGCGCCCGTGCCGGAGCGTCACCTCCGCCACCACCCGCTCCTCGACCAGGTCCGTCCCGGCCACGAGAGGGCGAAGCACACGCACGTCGTCACCCGCACCCATGATCCGCAGGCCGGGCACGGCGGTGCCGGCCGCGGTGCCGTCCGGGCCCAGCTCGGACTCGGGGGCCCCGGCCCCCCAGTCGACGACCGCGGTGATCATGTTCGGCGGCGCGACGACGTCCGCGAACCCGGCGGCGCGCGCCGCGTCGGCGTCGTAGTGGATCGGGTCGGTCGCGCCGATCGCCCGGGCGTAGCGAGCGATCATGCGCGCGTCCACGACGCCGATCGCGCTGTCGGCGCGTTCCCCCACGCGTGCGCGCATCGCGTCGCAGTACCGCCGCAGCAGCCCGCCCCCGACGTCCGTGCCGGCAGGGTCCCGGGCGGTCACGCGACCGCTCCCGCGCCCCGGAGGGCGGCGATCCGGTCCGCCGAGTAGCCGCACAGCTCGGCGAGGACCTCGTCGGTCGCGGTCCCCAGTGTCGGCGCGGCGGCGGGCTCCGGGCCGGGGGAGTCGCTCAGCCGCAGGGAGCAGCCCGGCACCGGGACGGCGCCGAGACGCGGGTGCTCGACCGTGCGGATCATGCCGCGCTCGACCAGGTGCGGATCCTCCGCGACCTCCGCGACACCCAGCACCGGCGCGCAGGGCACGCCGGACGCGTCCAGCGCCTTCACCGCGTCCCACCGCAGCTGCTGCGAGGTCCACGCGGATATCGCCGAATCGAGCGCTTCGACGTTCGTCCGCCGGGTGTGGCGGTCGGCGAACCGGGGGTCGTCGATCAGCTCCGGGCGCCCGATGACCGACAGGACACCCGCGAGGTGGCGCTCGTGCAGCGAGATGATGGCGAGCCAGCCGTCGGCGGCGGGGTAGACGTTGTACGGGGCGATGGCGAGGCCGCTGTGCCGGTTCCCGGTCCGCTCCGGCGGGCGGTTGTCCGGGTCGTTGAAGAGCCCTCCCAGCGCGGAGGCGAGTGTCGGGTAGACGGTGTCGTGCATCGAGACCTCGACGAGCTGACCGCGCCCGGTGACCGTGCGCTGCAACAGCGCGGTGACGGCGGCCGCGTAGAGGTGGATCCCGCCGAGGAAGTCGATGAACGCGGGACCGGTCTTGACCGGCGGCCCGTCGGGGAACCCGGTCGACGCGATCACTCCCGCCATCGCCTGCACCGTGATGTCCATCGCGGCCATCCCCGCATAAGGGCCCGTGCTGCCGTAGCCCTTCCCGCTGGCGTAGACCAGCCGCGGGTTGCGGCGGCACAGCTCCTCCGGCGCGAACCCGAGCCGGTCCATCGTGCCCGGGGCGAAGTTCTCGATCACGACGTCGACCCCGTCGACGAGGTCGAGCAGCACCTCCCGCCCCCGCGGATGCGTGATGTCGACGGTCACGGACCGCTTGTTGGAGTTCAACATGACGAACTCGTGGGTCTCGGTGCCGGCCGTCGAGCGGAACCGCAGCCGCTCGCCGCCGATCGGCTCCAGCTTGATCACGTCGGCGCCGAGCTGCGCGAAGAGCAGCCCGCAGTACGGCCCGTTGTAGATCTGGCCGAGTTCGAGAACGGTCAGGCCGGCCAGAGCGTCCGTCACTTGGCACCTCTCGCAGTGATCGCGGTGGTGCCGCGTGGCGGCCTGTCCGGAGCCGCTTGCGCAGATCTCGCCATCGAGGATCCTGTTCGTATATACGACTGACTATGCGGATGTACGAACAGAACACCTGCTCTTCGACGTCGTGTCAAGCCGCCCGAGCCAACAGGGGGCGCGTTGACAGCCTCAGAGGGCCTGGCTACAGTCCGTTCGCATCTGCGACACAGCGGTCGTATATACGCACAGGAGCTGTGGATGTCAACGCTGACCCGCACGACCTTCCCCGTCCGGACCAGGAAGCGGACGCTGCGCGCCGCCGTCGCCGGCCTGGTCGCACTCGGCACGGTGACCGCCTGCGGCGGTGCCGGCGAGCCCGCGGACCCCGCGGACTTCGACCAGCTCGAGACGATCATCGTGCAGAGCGCGGGCGGCGGCACCGACGTGCTCGCCCGCACGATCCTCGACCGGTTCGTCCGCCCCCAGACCGACGCCACCCTCGTGACGCGCAACGACGAGGGCGACGCCGGCCTGCTCGGGCTCAGCACGGTCGAACGGTCCGACCCCGACGAGGCCGTGATCGGTTTCGTCAACACGACGACCCTCTACGCGCAGTACGCGCGCGGCGAGGACGCCGCCGTCGACATGCGCGAGATGACACCGATCGCGGGCTACGGCCGGCTGCCCGCGGTCCTCGTCGTGAACCCGGCCCTCGGGGTGCACACGATCGAGGACCTCGCCGCGCTCTACCAGGCCCAGCAGCTCCCCATCGGTGGCGCCAGTCCGGGCGGCAGCTCCGAGCTGTCGGCGCACCGGATGAAGGCCGACTACGGGCTCAGCTGGACGGAGTACGTCGCCTACGACGGCAGTGCGGACCTGCTCGCCGCGATCGCGCGCGGCGAGGTGCCGGCGGGCGCGGTCTCCGACACCTCTGCCGCGGACGCCCTCGCGGCGGGGACGGCCGTCCCGATCCTCACCCTCGGGAGCGAGCGCTCGAAGGAGGTACCCGAGGTGCCGTCGGCGGTCGAGACGGGCCTGCCCGCGACCGGCTCCGGCGAGAACCACCGGCTCATCGTCGCCTCGTCCCGGCTCGACCCCGCGCTGCGCGACCGGCTCGTCGAGATCTTCGAGAAGGCGCTCACGAGCCCAGAGGCGGCGGCGTGGGCCGCGGAGAACGCCGTCGCCCTCGACTACTCGCCGCCGGCGGACGTCGACCGCCTCATCGACCAGATGTTCGCCGACATCGACTCCATCCCGGGAGCCGCCGAGATCCTGCAGGGCTCGTGACGGGAGCACGCGGATGACGGAGTCCCCCACCGCCCGGATCGCCGAGTACGCGGCGGGCACCGCGTACGACCGGCTGCCCCACGAGGTCGTGGACCGGGCGAAGATCATCGTCTTCGACGAGCTCGCGTGCGCCGTACTCGGGCGGGAGCTCGATCCCGGTGTGCTCGTCGCCGCCTACGTCGCACGGTCCGGAGGTGCGCCGGAGTCCACGGTGCTCGGCACGGCCGACCGGCTGCCCGCGCCGCTCGCCGCGTTGGCCAACGGCACGGCGGGGCACGCCGACGAGTTCGACGGCGTCCACGTGACGGGCGGGCACCCGGGCGCCGTGATCGTCCCCGCTGCGTTCGCGACCGCGGAGCGCTTGCGCCGCGGCGGCGCGGAGCTGATCAACGCGGTCGTGCTCGGCTACGACGTGGGCACCCGCCTCGTCGACGCGGTCGGCGGAGCCGGTCGGATCGCGTCGGTCCACCACCTGCACTCGGACTTCCTGCACGCCTACGGCGCGGCGTCGGCCGCCGCCAGGCTCCTGGGGCTGGACGCCGGGCGGCACCGGCACGCCGCGGCGCTCACGGCGGGGCACGCGATCGGGCTGCGGGCGCTGTTCGGGGAGGACCGCCACATCAGCAAGGCCCTCGCCAACGGGCAGGCGGCCGCCGCCGGCGTGACCGGCGCGTTCATGGCCGAGGCCGGGCTGGAGGGCAACGACAGCGTCCTCGAGGCTCCCGGCGGCGTGCTCGACGCGTGGGCGGACCCGGCACGGCGCGATCGCGTCACCCGCGGTCTGGGCGACGACCACGCCGTCCTGGGCGCGCACGTCAAGTTCTACTCGGCCGGCTACCCGATCCACGCCCCCGTCGAGGCGGCCCTGCGCATCGTCGCCGACACCGGGATCGCCACGGCCGACATCGACGCGGTCGTGGTCCACCTGCCCGCGCGCACCGCCGACATCGTCGACGGCAGGCGGATGCCGACGATCAACCTGCAGCACATGCTCGGCGTCGCCCTCGTGGCGGGCGGGCTCGGCTTCGAGGACGCCCACTCCGAGCCGCTGCGTCGCGATCCGCGGGTGGCGGCGCTGGCCGCCCGGGTGTCGATCGAACGCCACCCCGGGATCGACGAGGCACCGCCGTACGCTCGCGGCGCCACCGTCGACGTGGTCACCGGGGACGGGTCCCGGCACAGCGTGCGGATCGAACACCCCCGCGGGCACGCCCACCGCGGCCCCGTCACCTGGGACGACCTGGACGGCAAATGGCGTGAGCTGCTCGGCTCCCGCATCGGACCCGGCCGGTACGCCGAGGCACTGACCGCGGCGAAGGACCTCGAACGCGTCGACGACGTGTCGGTGCTCGCCTCCCTCCTCACGCGACGGGACCAGCCATGACCGCAGTGCACGACACCACGCACGACACCCCCGCGGCGGGCGCGTTCGCGCAGGCCCCGGCGCTCGAACGCGCGCTGGTCGACCACATCGCCGGCACCGGGTTCGCGGACCTGCCGGACGCCGCGGTCGAGGCGGCGCGCAGCGCGCTCCTGTGGTTCCTCGCCACCGCTGTCGCCGGCTCGGGCGCGCCGGGATCGGACGCCATCGCCGCCTACGCCGCGGATCTCGGCGGCAGCGGCGACGCCCCGATCCTCGGCACCGGGACGACGACCTCACCGGAGGCTGCGGCGTTCGCCAACGCTGCGTTCGCGAAGGCCCACGAGTGGGAGGACAAGTACTGGCTCAGCCCGGGCGGCGGCTACGCGATGGGGTACGCCGTCGTCGCGGCCGCGCTCGGCGCCGCCGAGCGGGCGGCCGGCGCCGACGGGCGGACGCTGCTCACCGCCGTCGCGCTCGCCACCGACGTCCAGGCGCGCATGCTCGAGGCAGCCGTCGTGGCGGACCCGCTCACCCTGAGCCCCACCCGCACACCGTGGAACCCCACCTACCTGTTCTCGAACTACGGGGCCGCGGTCGCCGCCGGGAAGGTCGCCGGTCTGGACCGCGACCAGCTCGTCAACGCGCTCGGGCTCACCCACGCGCAGGCGTGCGGCAACTTCCAGGGGCAGATGGAGGGGGTGCTGGGCATCCGCCTGCAGGCCGGCTTCGTCGTGCGCAACGGGCTGACCGCGGTCGGGCTCGCGCAGCGCGGGATCGACGGCGCCCGCCAGTTCATCAGCGGGAAGCACGGCTTCTACGACCTGCACTTCCCCGGTGCGCAGGTGGACCTCGACCGGCTGGTCCGCGACCTGGGCCGGGAGCTCCTCGGTGCCCGCCTCGGGTTCAAGGCGTACCCCTGCGGTGTCGTCGCCCATCCCGTCCTCGACGCCGCCCGGGCGGTGCGCGACGCGGTCGACCTCACGCGGGTCGCGCGGATCCGGGTGTACGGGACCCGGTCCCTGCACATCATGTCGGAGCCGATCGACGCGAAGCGCGACCCCGTGAGCCCGATCCAGGCCCAGTTCAGCCTGCCCTGGGTCGTCGCATGCGTCCTGCGCGACGGAGACCTGCGGCTCGACCATCTCCGGCCTGAGGCGCTCAATGGGGAAGACCTGCGCCGCCTCGCCCAGCACGTCGAGGTGGTCATGGAGGCCGACCGCAGCGGCGTCGTCCTCGAGGTCGTCGACTCCGCCGGACGCACCACCACGTCGGACGAGGTGACCGCGGGCAAGGGGCACCCCGACAACCCCCTCACCCGCGAGGACATGATCGCCGTCTACCACCAGGGGCTGCGCCACGCCGCCCGGCCGATACCCGCCGACATGGCCGCGGCTGCGCTCGCGATGGTGCTGGACGCCGACTCGGTCGACGACGTCCGCGAGCTGGCCCGGCGGCTCGGGTGAGTGACGACGGGCGCCCCGGGGCGCCGCCGACGCCCCGCTCCGGCGACCCGGTCGAGCCCGGGACCGGCGCAGCGGTCGGGGCATCCGAGCGGGAACCGGGCGACCTCGCGCGCCTCCTGCTCGTGCTGGGTCTTGTGGGGCTGGCCGTGGTGGCGGCGCTCGCGGCGCGCGACATCTCCGGGCGGTCGGCGACATGGCCGTGGCTGCTGGTCGTGACCCTGCTCGTGCTGACGCTCTGGGAAGCCGCTGTCCAGGCCC
Organism: Pseudonocardia adelaidensis; assembly: GCF_039543345.1. NCBI lineage: Bacteria > Bacillati > Actinomycetota > Actinomycetes > Pseudonocardiales > Pseudonocardiaceae > Pseudonocardia > Pseudonocardia adelaidensis. The sequence goes on from NZ_BAABJO010000014.1 coordinate 142,528, forward strand.
GGCGGGTGCTCGTCTCCCGCCGGGCCGGACGGCCGGACGGGGCTTCCGCCGGCCGTGCACCCGGGACGGCCGCGCGCCGGCGCGCCTTCTACGCCGCGTGGCTACTCGGGCTCGCCGTCACGGCGCTGACCGCGGGTTTCGGCTGGGCGACGCTGGTCTTCCTGCCCGTCTACCAGTGGGCCGCCGGCAGCCGCAGCATCGTCCGGATCGGCCTGGTCACGGCGGGAGTGGTGGTGGCCTTCCACCTCCTGTTCGCCGAGCTGGCCGGCATCCCGATCTGGTGACCGCCGGCGACCGAGAGGGAGTGAGATGCCCGAGTTCCTGATCGAACTGCTGGGGCCGACCGCGCTGGGGTACGCAATCCTCGGCTTCGTCGTGGGCGCGATCGGCGGCGCCATCCCCGGCATCAACATCGTCCTGACGATGACGCTGCTGATCCCGTTCACGTTCACCCTCACCCCCACCCAGACGGTCATCCTGCTGATCAGCTGCTACGTGGGAGGCGAGTACTCGGGCAGCATCCCGGCGATCCTCATCAACACGCCGGGGACGCCGTCGTCCGCCGCCGTCGTCCTCGACGGCTACCCGATGGCCAAGCAGGGCCTCGGGGCGCGGGCGATCGGGATATCCGCAACGGCGTCGGGGGTCGGCAACCTCATCGGCGGGCTGTTCCTGCTGGCCGTCGCCCCGGCGATCGCCCAGATCGTGCTCACGTTCGGCAGCCCCGAGTTCTTCCTGCTCGCCGTGCTCGGTCTCGCCACGATCGTCTCGACGGTCGACGGGTCGTTGCGGCGCGCCGCGATCGCCGCGGCGCTCGGGGCCCTGATCGCGACCGTCGGCGTCAGCACCCTGAGCGCCGCGCCCCGGTTCACCTTCGACAACCCGTACCTGTACGACGGCATCAGCCTCACCCCGGCCTTCATCGGCATCTTCGCCCTGGCCGAGATGCTGCGGCTCGCCGCGCAGCGCGAAGCGATCACGTCGAACCTGCTGACCGCCTCCGGCAGCAGCCGCCACGGCTTCACCGACGCGATGCGGCACTGGCGCTCGATGCTGCGCGGCAGTGTGATCGGCATCTTCGTCGGAGCCATCCCCGGCCAGGGCGGCGCGGTCGCGAACTTCCTCGCCTACACCGCCGAGAAACAGGCCAGCAAGGAACCGGAGCGCTTCGGGACCGGGCATCCCGCCGGCATCGCCGGTCCGGAGGCCGCCAACAACTCCGTGATCGGGGCCGCCCTCGTGCCGACCATCGGCCTGGGCATCCCCGGCAGCGGCAGCACCGCGGTCATCCTCACCGCCCTGCTCCTGCAGGGCGTGCGGCCCGGACCGCAGCTGTTCCAGGAGGACCTCGTCCTCGTGCAGGTCATCATCGGAACCGTCCTCGTCGGCGGGGTCCTGACCTTCCTGTTCGGGTTCGGCCTCGCCCGGCCGTTGGCACTGCTCAGCCGCATCCCCCTCTCGATCCTGATCCCCGTCGTCACGTGCCTGTCCCTCATCGGCGTCTACGCCGAGGAACTGAGCCCCGCCACCATCTGGTCCGCGGTCGTCCTCGGGTTCGTCGGCTTCGCGCTCGTGCGCTTCGGCTACTCGCCGGTCGCCTTCGTGCTCGGACTCATTCTCGGGCCCATCGCCGAGGAGAACCTCTCCCGCGTCGTCCAGCTCTCCGGCGGGCAACCGTGGCTGGAGTTCGTCACGCGCCCCGTCTCGATCGTCATCATCCTGCTCATCGTGCTGGTACTGGTCCGACCTAGCCTGCAGCGCCGCAGGATGCACAAAAGGCATCGGGTCGCCTGAAGCCGATCGACGACGCCTCGCCTACGCGCCCGCCTGACCGGGGCGGACCGGATCTTCATCCCGTCGCCCCTGACGCACGTGACCGGTCTGCTCTACGGCGTTCACCTGCCGGCGATGCTCGGCAGCGCGGTCGTCCTGCAGGACGTCTGGGAGCCGGCGGAGGCGCTGCGGCTGGTCGAGCGGCACCGCTGCACCTTCACCACTGCGGCCACGCCGTTCGTCCACGGGCTGACGCACAGCGCCGATCTCGACCGGCGCGCCGATACCGACGGGCGGCCGGTGGAGGGCACCGAGCTGAAGATCGTCGACGAGGACGGGGCAGCGGTGCCACGGGGGAGCGCGGCGAACTCCTCGTACGGGGACCGGAACGGTTCACCGGCGCGAGCTCTTGACCAGGTACTTTAGGCTGCCGCCCGGTCGCCGCCCTTGTCCTGATGCCGGGTCCATGGCCACGTCAGCAGCGCCCATGCGACGAGCCCGATGGCGAGCGCCACCCCCAGGTACCAGGGCCATTCCCCCATGATATCCAGGAGCGACGGATTGTCGGGTTTGCCGTTCAGGAACATGTAGTTGGTGCCGGCCGCCGCATTGAAGCCCAGTACCAGAAGCCCCCATCCGACGGTGACTGTCGCGGCGAAGGCGAAGCTGCCCCAGTTCGGGCGCATCCCGACCCACCAAGTCAGGTAGACCACTGCCCACACCACCAGCACGTACCGACCCCAGAAACTGATGAAGTCGAAGCTGGGGAAATCAGGTCCGGCCAAGGTAGGTGTGATGATCGCCTGGGGAACCAGAGTGAGCCCCCAGTAGTACGTCAGCGCGAATGCCCATTGCCGCCTGAACCACAACGCGTATGCGGCCGTCATCCATGTGAGATCCGAGATGTGGAACGGAAGCGAATGCTGGATATCGAACCCCGCTGGGGACAGGTCGTAGATCAGGAGCGGAACGTGGACGATGACCAGCACCACGGCGAGAATCCGCCCGACCGCCAATGCGGTCCGCGTGCCGCCGTACCTGGGTCCGAGCCAGGCGAGCACCCCCGCAACTGCGGTCAAGAGAACCAAGACCGCCCAATGCGAAGGGCCGTACGCCTCAAACGAGCGCTGACCCACCAGCTGGTCCACCGCACCACGGTAGGCCCGGCTGCGCGCGCATACCGAGCCTGCGCTCGACGAAGACCAGAGCCGGGACGTCGGCCTTGTCGTCGACGGGCAGGCCACGCTCGCCGAGCACCGTCTTCGCAGTGCTCTCGATGAGCTCCTTCGCAGGCCCACAACCAGCGGGGGATCGTGCTGCATCGCCCGCTGGATGCGCTCGAGGATCGCCGCGGGATCGCGCAACCCGGTCAGAGGCCCACCGGACAGCCGAGCCCCGGTCCCGGTGATCTCGCCCGCCTCGAGGTCGTAGCCTCTCGTCCTGGAACGCAGTAGTGATCGCACCGACCGGGACGTCCGTCATCAAGTCGCGGAACGGCCCGCGGGTCGTGGTGCTGATCAGATCCCGGTGCGGCGTGCGCGTCACAGCCGGAGAGGCTACGTATGACCGTCGACAAGGCAGGCTGCTCCTGGGATCGGCGTACCGGTCAGCTCACCCGCCTCAACGGCGGCGTGCCAGCCGCCGCCGTCGTCGAGCGACCACGGCTGGGCGTCGACGCCAGCAGCGTCGTAGTCCAGGTACGCGAGCAGCCGCGATGGCGCGAACACCCCAACCCGGACCTGCCCGTCATCATCGACCCCGGGCGGCTGACGGTAGCGCGCGAACCCCCGTGCGATCTCCGGATTCGCCGTCCACGACATCCCCCGCCGGCGATCGGCGGCCGCGCCTCGGAAAAGCCGGCGCGAGCGGAACGGTCGACGTGCTCGACGGCCACTGCGACGCCCCGAGGTCCAGGTGAAGTACCCCGCATGGTCGACCATCGCTCGCCCCGCTTCGCTAGTGCGTTGACCGGGCCGCGCCCTGCTCGCCACCCGCCGGCGGGTCCGGGTCACGGCGTCGCGGTCGGGTCAGCGCTCGAACGTGACTCCCGCAGGCGGCGTCGGCGGATCGTCCCATGTCGCGGCCGTACGCCCGTCGAGCTGGAGGAAGCGGCGGGCGATACGGATTCGCAGGGTGTTCGCCGCCGAGGTGGCCTGTTCGGGGTCGAGGGGTGGAGGCGGCGCATGGTTGGCTCCTCGGGTGGGTGTTCGCCGCGCCGGCGCAGGGTGGCGGCCGGCGCGGCGAACGTTCGATGGATGGGTCAGACGCCGGCCTCGGCGGGCTCGCTCGCCGGCTTCGGGGCCTTGCGGAGGGTGGCCGCGGCGAGCACCGCGCCCGCGAGGGCGACGATGGCGGCGCCGGCGAACGCGGCCGAGTAGCCGCTGGTCAGTGTGACCGGGTCACCGAGCGCGTCCGCGCCGTTGACCGCGGCGAGCGCCGCGATCGCCGCGAGCCCCAGCGCGGAGCCGACCTGGTAGCTGGTGTTGACGATGCCGGAGGCGAGGCCGCCTTCCTCCGGTCGGGCCGCCGACAGGGCCGTGCCCAGGCTGGGGATGAACGCCAGGGACATGCCCGCTGCGGCCACGATCGAGGCCGGCAGGACGTCCACCCAGAACGTGCCGTCGGGCCGGACGAACGCGAGCCCCGCCATGCCGACGGCCAGCAACACCAGACCGGTGACGGTCAGCGCCTTCGGGCCGAATCGCCCGATCAGCCGCGGCGCGAGCGCGATCATCCCGATCATGATCACGATGGTCATCGGCAGCAGCGCGGCGCCGCTCGGGAAGGCGGTGTAGCCGAGTACCTGCTGCAGGTAGAGGTTGAGGAAGAACCACATCGGGATCCACGCGGCGCCGAGCAGCAGCTGCGCGGTGTTGGCCGCCGCGAGGTCGGGGGCGCGGAAGATCCCCAGGCGCACCAGCGGGTCGCGGCGGCGGGCCTGGATGGCCACGAACGCGGCGAGCAGCACGAGCGCGGCCCCGACGGCGAGCACGGTCTCGGCGGCAAGCCAGCCCGCGTCCGGTGCGCGGACGATGCCGTACACGGCGAGCGCGAGCCCGGCGGTCACCGTGACCGCTCCGACGAGGTCCACCGAGCCGCGGCGCTGCCCGCCCGCCGGCATGACCGACGGCGTGATCGCGAGGACGGCGATCGCGATCGGCACGTTGAGGTAGAACACCCACGGCCAGCTGAGGTACTCGGTGAGCACGCCGCCGAGGAACACGCCGGCGGTGCCGCCGGCCGGTGCGGCCGCACCGTAGAGCGCCAGCGCCTTCGTCAGCTCTTCGGGCTCCGAGCCGAACAGCATCATCAGCAGGGTCAGGGCGGCCGGGGCGATGAGGGCGGCGCCGGCACCCTGGACCGCTCTGCCGGTGAGCTCCCAGGTCGCGTTGCCGGCCGCGCCGGCGAGGACGGAGCCGCCGAGCAGGACCGCCCAACCGAGGGCGAACAGCCGGCGGGCGCCGAACAGGTCGGACAGCCGGCCGCCGAGCAGCAGCAGGCCGCCGAAGGCCACGACGTAGGCGTTGAAGACCCAGGACAGGCCCTCGGGGGAGAAGCCGAGATCGGCCTGCATCTTCGGCAGGGCGACCCCGATGATCGAGGTGTCCATGATGACCATGAACTGGGCGGTGGCGATGACCAGGAGCCCGAGCCGGCGGCGTGCGGGCGCTGGTGCAGAAGTGGACACTGCTTGGTACTCCTTACCAGTAGGGGGTATCTGCCGCGGACGTTAACACGGGTGCCCTCGGCCCCGGCGACCTCCTGCTGACGGGGACGCCCGGAGGTGTCGGAGCGTTCCGCGAGCCACCGCTGTGGCTGTCGCCAGGAGACGTGGTCACCGTCGACATCAGCGAGATCGGCCAGTTGCGCAACGACGTCGCGGAGTAAGGGCGTCACTAGCGTCCGGCGCACCAGCAATTCCGTTCGCCCCGTGGCGTCCACCGCGGGAATCTCGTGGAACCGGGTCGGTGAGTGGACTGAGCAGGCCACGGTGCGCAAACAGGCTTTTGTTGATCCTACCTATCCGCCAGTGTTGATCTTGCATCCTGGTCTGGCAGGCACCGATTCATGCCCAACTGGAGCAAAACTGGAGCACGGCGTCGGGCGAGGCCGAAATGGGGTCAGGTTCTGCTCCAGGTCGACGTGTGGTTCTGGTACCACGGGTCGGCTCGGGTCGGTACAGGTCGGCCGGCAGGGCTCGCCTGGCCACGCCGTTCGCGTCCCAGTCTGGGTAAAGGGGTCACAGCGTAGGGTGCGGCGTCGCCAATGCGACCACGTCAGCGTCGCCTCAGGCGCGTCGACGTATCGGCTGTCCTCGTCGCCAGTGATAGAAGGTCGACGCGCTCGTCGCGACGGTGCTCACCGCGCGGCAGTCTTCGAAGCAGTCGTGCTCTTGATGCGCCGCATGATCAAACCCGGCGAACGTATGTGGTGAACGCACTAGTCGGTCCGGCCCGGCTGAGCGTGCTGCGTCGGATCGGCGGCGGCCACGCCCTTGCTGGAGCGGCTGCTGGAGCCGGTTCGACGCCGCCGTATCGACCCAAGTCTACGAGCACGTCGCCGACATCCCGGGAGCGCTCGGCGAGCGGCGGCGGGTCCTTCGACCCGGCGGGCGGGTGTTGATCCTCGACACGGACGCGGACTCACTCGTGTGGCACACAGCCGACCGGGAACTGCACCGACGAGTCGACGCAGCGTAGGAGGGGCACCTCGTGCACCCGCGCCTGCCCCGACGCTGGCCGGGCTGTTGCGCCGCGCCGGATTCCGCGTCACGGATCCGCAGGTGTATGTGATATTCAATCGTGAATTGACGCCGGACTCGCTCAGCGCCATCCACATGCACACTGTCGCCGGGTTCGTCACCGGGCGACTCGCCCTGACCGAGGCCGACGCCGAAGCGTGGCTCGCCAACCTTCGTGGGCGCGCCGACGAGGGCGACTACGTGTTCAGCATGAATCGATACCTATTCCTGCCGACGGCAACGTAGGCTCACCGTTTTTATCGACGGTCTGAAGACGCTGGCCGATACCTCCTAGCGAATGTGGAGCGCGGCGTTGTGTCAAGCCGCCTGTAGGGCCGGGGTAGGGCAGCGCGACGGCGTCGCCGTCGTCGATGTGGACCCACGGCATTTCGCCGGCGCGGTCGGCGGCGATCGCGTTCACCGCCGGGCTCGGATCCAGACCGTGCCATACACCCGTCCGGCCCACTGCCTCGCCGATCGACGCCGTCAAGTAGTCCGGCCCCGGAGCCGATGTCGAGCACACGCTTTCCGGGCCGTGGCGCGAGCAGTGGCAGCACCCGTTCCCGCTGCGCCACAACATCAGGGCTTGCATACATTCGCTCGATACGCCGCGTACTGTTCTCGTCGAACTGAAGCATGGTCACGGTTCAACGCCACGACTTCCGTTGAGGTCCTCGGCATCGAGGTCGCATCCGTCACCGATTCGCGCCGGACGAGATCGATGTACGGGAGGAGGAACTTCCATGGCACTGGTAGTGCCTCTGCTAGTGGCGGTGCCGACTTCGCACCTCGCCGTCAGGGATGGACAGTGAGGCATGAAGGAGATGAGATCACGAGGACGATCACGGGCGGACGCCGTCCTACGCGCGGCCGTTCGCCGGCAGTGATCGCGCCGTGGGTTCTGAAGCAATCAGGGGGCGCGCCAAGGTGTACGGAGAACCGGGCTGCCATGTATGCAAGGCGCTCACCAGTACAGCGCCAGCCGTTTCGCCGAGAACTGTCGCTCGGAGAATGTCCTCCGGTGGTCGGTGTCGCGCCCAGCCGACGAACTTGTTCCGTTACGTGTCGGTGTGCGATGCGCTGGTACTGCGCCAGATCAGGATCTGTGGCGATCGTGACAACGGACGGCACTCAAGCCTGATGGTGGACAGTAACGGCGTAGCCAACATCGCGCAAGCTGGGCCAAATCTCCGCCTCCGTGCCGATGTCATTGAGCAGTTGGGCCAGCACATCCCGGAGGTACACAGTGAATCGCAGCTACGCTCGCGGAGGCATCGCTGGGTTGAACCGGGTTCGGCTCGGCGGCTCTGGCCTGTCCGTACGCCCGGTTGGCCTTGGGGCTATGGGAATGTCTCAGATGTACGGGCCGGCGGACGATTCGGAATCAGTCGCAACGCTGCGTGTCGCCTCACAGCCAGACGAGTATAGTCATCGACGGCCGACCCGAGTATGTCAAGCCCGCCTGTGAGGCACAGCCAACGCCGACTTGGTGTCGAGACCATCGATCTTCTCTACTATGCGCGAATAGATCCGACGGTCCCGGTCGACGAGACTGTCGGTGTCATGGCTGATCTCGTCGCCGCCGACCTGCTCCGAGCTCACCTCGGGGCGATAGGGGCCACCTGCCGGTCTCCGGCCAGAGCCGGCCGAATCTCTCGTGCCGAGTTCACCCCAGGGGCGAACGAGCCATCGACCGCCCGTGGGAGTTGAGATTCGTCGCGCTCAGTCCGGCAGTGGTCGGCGGCACCCCGGGATCGAGAAGGGTTCCGAACTCGACAGGCTCGCGCCGATGCTCCCCGTGCGCAGCAGCATCTACCCGGCCTGGCTGCAGGCTCTCGTCCTGGCCTTCGGAGAGCGCGAGAAATCCGCCGGAATCCGCCCGGTGAGACCTGTTGCCGGTTGAACGAAAGGACGCCACACCAGATGGAATACCGCTCCTTCCGCTCCGCCACCATCCACGGAGTCCTGGAGGCCGCTGCGGCAGACGACCCCAACGCCCGAGCAGTCTCCTTCGTAGGCGGCGCGGCCTTCTCGCGGAGCGAACTGCTCGCACAGGCGCGCACGGTCGCGGGCGGCCTTCGCCGCGCGGGCGTTCGTCCCGGCGACCGGGTCGTGATGATCCTCGGTAACCGCCCGGAGTTCCTGACCACGTACCTCGCAGTCTCGATGCTCGGGGCGGTCTCGGTGCCGCTCAACACCGCCCTGCGGGGCGACGTGCTCACCTACATGCTCGAGGCGGTGGGCCCGGCCACGCTCGTGTTCGAGAGTGGCCTGGCGGCGGATGTCGTCCCCTCGGTCGCCGCGGCCGGCGGAATGCAACGGCTGTGGTGCGTGCCCACCGGATCGGTGCCCACTCCGGACGGGGCCGTTCGGTTCGAGGAGTTGCTGCCCGGTCCGGCGCTGGACGCAGACCACCCGTCGCAGCCATGGGACCTGGCATCGATCCTGTTCACCTCGGGCACTACCGGACGGTCGAAGGGCGTCATGTGGAGCCACAAGATGGCCGGGTGGTTCGCCGACAACGCCACCTGGGTCATGGGCTACGACGCCGAGGACGTCGTCTACACCTGCCTGCCGCTGTTCCACATCAACGCGCTCTTCACCGCCTTCCTCGCCGGGCTGCAGGAGGGTGCGTCGATCGTCGTGTCGGCGCGGTTCAACGCCGCCGGCTACTGGAAGGAGGTCGGGGAGTCGGGTGCGACTGTCACCAACATGCTCGGTGCGATGAGCGCGATCCTCTGGAAGCAGCAACGCTCCCCGGCGGAGCAGGCGCACCGACTGAGGCTCGCCATGCTGGTCCCGTTCCCGAACGACTACCACGAGGAGTTCGAGGGGCGGTTCGGTTGCCGCATCACGGAGCTCTACGGGTCGACCGACACCGGCATCCCCCTCGGCGTCCCGCACGGTGAGCGCCACCCTGGCTCGTGCGGCGTCCCGGCGCCCGGTTGGCAGGCAGCCCTCGTCGACGAGCACGATGAACCAGTGGCGGCGGACGTGTCCGGCGAGCTCGTGACCCGGCCGCTGGAACCGTTCGTCGGGCAGCTCGGGTACTGGCGTCAGCCCGACAATACGTGGGAGGCACACCGCAACTGCTGGTTCCACACCGGCGACCTCTTGGCTCAGGACGCCGACGGCTGGTTTCACTTCGTGGACCGGGTCAAGGACGCGATGCGCGTCTCCGGTGAGAACGTCTCGGCGTTCGAGGTCGAGCAGGTTCTCCTCGCGCATCCGCGCGTCGCGGAGGCCGCGGTGTACGCGGTGCCGAGCGAGATGGGCGAGGACGACATCATGGCCGCCGTCGTCGTCGAGGGTCCCGAGCCACTCGAGCCCGCCGAGCTGATCGAGTTTGTGGCACCGCGCCTCGCCTACTTCGCCGTGCCGCGCTTCGTGGAGATCCTCTCGGAGCTTCCCAAGACGTCAACGGAGAAGGTCCGCAAAGGAGCGCTGCGCGCGCGGGGCCGAAGCGCGTCCACCTGGGATAGTGGCCGGCGGCGCCGCGGCTCGCGGTGAGTCTGGCGGCGGTTCGGCCAGGACGAGGATTCAGCCGTGCCGGTGTCGATGACGGTGCTGGCCGAGGACCAGTCGGCCGTTCTCCGCGAGATCCTGGTCGGACTCGACGAGCTGGCGAGGCGGCGTGCCACCCCGGCCGCAGGGTGGACGATCGCCGACCAGGCCTCGCACCTCGCCCACTTGGACGCGGCGGCCGTGCAGTCCGCGGTGGAACCGGACGCGTTCCGGGCCGCGCTGGAGCAGATCGAGGCGAGGGCGGCGTGGGCCGCGATCGCTTGGTCCGTGACGCCGACGCCGGTCGGCGCATGCTGTTCACGGGCGGAGGATCAAGACGGGTGAGCGGCTCCGGTGTTTGGCCGGCTGTGGGCGTGGTGGCTGTTCCAGTGCCATGTCGTTCCGGCTGGTGGACAGGCCCGTTGCGGGGGGTGTCGATCATCCCTTCGCCGCGTGTGGTGGCCGGCATGGTGGGCTGCGACAGGGTTCGCGGTGAACGAGATCGATCAGAAGCGACGACCGCGCCGGTCCGGTGTCGGCACCGAGGGTCATGACCAGCACGATCTGCGTCCAGCGCGAGGTCTGCGGGCCGCTCACGCGGTTCGGGCGGGCAGGCAGCGGATGTGGTGATCGCGTAGGCCGTGGAACACCAGCGTGGTCGGGTCGCGGGCGGCGGCGACCACGCCGATGCTGCGGCCACGTCGCTCGCCGATCCGGTCGCGGACCTGGCCCAGCCGGGTATCTCGAGGCCGCCCGCGGCGAGCTGCTCGCCTCCACCGCCTACCCGCGTGAGATCTGGCGCCAGATCTGGTCCAACAATCCGCAGGAGCGGTTGAACAAGGAGATCCGCCGCCGCACCGATGTCGTCGGGATCTTCCCCGGCCGCGACGCCCCGATCCGCCTCGTCGGCGCCGTGCTGGCCGAGCAGAGCTATGAGTGGACCGAAGGCCGCCGCTACTCGGGCATGGAACTGCTGGCCAAGTCCCGCATCCGCATCGTCGCCACCGAACCCGACCCCGCCGCCAGCGAGCTGCCCGTGACAACCGAGGCAATCCCCGCATGACCTTCCCAAGATCACGCGGGAAGGATCTTGTACACCACCTCCGCGGAGGTGGCCATCGGGCGCGTCGGCGGGTAGCACCGTTGGACGTGATGGGGGCTGCTCGTCTGCGGCCGAGCCTCTGCCCGTCGCGGCGGCCGTGTCACCACCTGGTGCTCAGAGCACCCCACCTGGGTGGATGGCCGGAGCTAACATCGGGGTCGTGCAGATCCACGATTTTTCCGGTGAGGAGCTGGAAGACGTCGCCAGTGAGTTCTTCACGCCACAGATCGTCTGGCCGCATCCGGACCTCGGCGGGCGGGTGGCGGTTCAGGGGCTGGGCCAGGCCGTGCCGCTCTATCGGTCGCGCTGGGGAGAATGTCGAACGCTTCGCCCATCCACGACCGCTTGATGCGGACATGGCACTGTGATTCTGGTCCGCTCACCGCATGACCTGCGGTTCCTCGAGATGCTGAGCGGCAGCTACCTTCGGCTGCTCGGCACACCGTTGCCGACGGCCGGTCTCAGCGGCCATGCCGCGAGCCGCTGGTTGTATGAGGATGCACCGTTCTGTCTGCTCGCCCATGACACGTCGCCGGATCCCCTCTTCTGCTACGCGAATCGCGCCGCCCAGCGGCGGTTCGAGTACAGCTGGGACGAGTTCGTCGGAATGCCCTCACGACTGTCGGCCGAGGCGCCGAACCGAGACGAACGGCACACATTCATGCAGCGCGTGCGGCGCTACGGGTTCTCCGAGGATTACTCAGGAGTGCGGGTGACGAAATCTGGAAGGCGTTTCCGGATCGAGCAGGCGGTCGTCTGGAACGTGCTCGACCGCGACACCAACATCCATGGCCAGGCCGCCATGTTCGGCGGATGGACCGACCTGTGACCGGCGCTCTCGCGCACAACCGAGTGGAGCAAGCACGATGCAGGACCAGACGCTGGATTTCGAGACCTCGGTCTTCGACAAGGAGTACATCACGCTCGGTGACCGCCGCGAGGCCATCGTGCGCGGCGGTCGGCACCTGTTCGAACGGCTTCCTCAGGCGTTCGACGGCGTCCGCCAGATCGGCGTGATCGGGTGGGGCCCGCAGGGCTCCGCGCAGGCGCAGAACCTGCGCGACTCGCTCGGGAACACCGTCAGGGTGACCGTCGGCCTGCGCGAGGGGTCGAGCTCGATGCAGGAGGCGCGCGCCGCCGGGTTCTGCGAGCAGGACGGCACCCTGGGCGAGATGTACGAGGTCATCGCCGCCTCCGACATGGTGCTCCTACTGATCGCAGACTCCGCGCTCGCCACGCTGTACGAGCAGGTGTTCGCCGCGCTGCGACCCGGTACCACGCTGGGGCTCTCGCACGGGTTCCTGCTCGGCCACCTCTCCCAGATCGGTGCCGGTTTCCCGACCGACGTCGATGTCATCGCCGTCTGCCCGAAGGGCATGGGCGCGTCGGTCCGCGCACTGTACGTGCAGGGGGCCGACGTGAACGGCGCCGGGATCAACGCCAGCTTCGCGGTGCACCAGGACCGCACCGGGCACGCGACCGACCGGGCACTGGGCTGGTCGGTCGCGCTGGGCGCTCCGTACACGTTCCAGACCACCCTGCATTCCGAGTACCTGTCCGACCTCTCGGGTGAACGCGCGGTCCTGCTCGCCGGCGTGCACGGCATCGTGGAGAGCCTCTACCGCCGGTACCGGGACCAGGGCCTCAGCGAGCACGACGCGTTCCGGCACTCCGCCGAGTCGGTCACCGGGCCGATCTCGTCCCTCATCTCCAAGAGCGGCCTGGACGGGCTGTACCGCAGTCTCGACGCCGACGGGCGAGAGGTCTTCGCCGACGCCTACTCGGCGGCCTACCCGGTCGGGCTCGAGCTGACCCACGAGATCTACGACGAGGTGCGATCCGGGAACGAGATCAGCGGCGTCGTCATGGCCGGCCGGCGACTGGCCCGATTCCCGATGGGCAAGATCGACGATGCCACCATGTGGCAGGTCGGCCAGAAGGTCAGGGCCGACCGGGTGCCCTCGGAGATACCGCTCGACCCGTTCACCGCGGGAGTGTTCTGCGGGGTGATGATGGCCCAGGTCGACACCCTGATCGAGTTCGGTCACCCCTACTCGGAGATCGCGAACGAATCGGTCATCGAGGCCGTGGACTCACTCAACCCGTACATGCATGCGCGCGGTGTGGCCTACATGGTCGACAACTGTTCGACCACCGCACGGCTCGGCGCCCGCAAATGGGCACCGCGTTTCGACTACCTGCTCACCCAGCAGGCTTACCCCGCGATCGACAGCAAGGAGCCGGTCGACCGCACCTCCTTCGACGCCTTCGAGGGCCACGTCCTGCACGACGTGCTGCGCGTGTGTGCTGAACTACGGCCCTCCGTCGACATCTACGTGGGATGACGAACGGCACAACCGTCGCCGCAAACTGATGACGATCACCAACGAAGGCCTGGGGCTCGTCCGCGAAACGATGTCCGAGGCGCGTCTCGCCGAAGAGATCGTATTCGCCCGCCTCACTCCGAGTGAGCAAGCGCAGCCGAAGGGACTCCTGCGGCGGTTGATTGGAATTGAGGACGAAGCCGACGGCACCCGGGACGAGTAGCGCGCGTCGAGCTAGTGGCTTGTCACGCAGCCTTGACCGGGTAACTCGTCCAGGCCCGGATTGGTGAGTTGACGGCGAAGCCGGTCTTGGGTTGTGCGCGGGCGTTGCGCCGGCGGACGTAGCTGGCGACGGCGGCGTTCTGCTCCTGGTGGCCGCGGTGGTCGGTGCCGTCGAGGGCGAAGTAGCGCAGCGCGGCGAACTGGGCCTCGGTCCAGTTCGACCACGAGCCGTGGTTGGCAGGAACACCAATTCGACCGCGTTCGCGGCGCACCAGTCGCGGACGCAGGAGTCGCGGACACGGGCGTGGCGGTGCGGGGAGAGTTGTCGCAGACCACGTAGAGCGTCTCGCCCGGCCGGCGGGCGCGCAGCGCCTTGAGCAGGTCGAGGAATTCGATCCAGCGCTTGCGGCCCTCGTCCATCGACAACGGCCGCGCGACCACGCTCGGTCTGCGCGCCACGACCACCTCCCGCACTCGACGTGCGGCAGCCTCCCGAGACCAGCAGGCCAGATCAATTGCCTGTCGACACACCGCGTGTCGAGCCACTAGCTGTCAGTTCCACGGAGATCGGTGACGCGGCTGGCGGTGCGGCTGGCGGTGACGCGCCACGTGCCGTTCAACGGGATCGCCCCTCACCGTCCGGCCCGGGTTGACAGTGCCACGCCCTCCCGCCAGACGCGCCGCACTGTCAAGGTGTCCCCGATGCTCGTCACGGGGTCGCCGTCGACGAGGAGCAGGTCGGCGCGCATGCCAGGGGCGATGCGTCCTCGATCGTCCAACCCGAACCGATGCGCAGGCAAGGACGTTGCCGCGCGCAGGGCCTCGATGGTGGAGAATCCCGCGAGGACGAGCAGCCTCAACTCGTCGTGCATGCTGGCGCCGTGCGCTGTACCGGGGACCTCGGCGTTGGCCGCATCCGTTCCGGCCAGCACGTCGACCCCGGCTTCTCGCAGTGCGGCGAGGCTGGCGAGCGCGTAATCGAAGTGCTTTTTCGGCAGGGCGTTCCGAGCGCCTTTGAGGTTCTCCAGCAGCGGCGCGGTCAGATGGGGGTGGACCCGCTCGTGTGCTGCCAGCTCCGCTCCTGCGGGCACCCCGGCGATCGAGGCGAGTGCCGTCATGGTTGGGATGACGAAGATGTCCCGTGATGCGATCTCTGCGATCAGCTCGGGTGTGTGCGGTCGGTCGAGGAAGAGGTGCGACAACCCGTCGACTCCGGCGTTCACCGCTCGGACGGCGGCGTGGAGGGCAAGTGCGTGCGCAATGACGATCCGGTCCTGCTCGTGGGCTGCCACGACGGCCGCCTTGATCAGTTCCTCGGGCAGGGCGGGAACGGGCGTATTCAGCGCATGACCGTCCTCGACGACGGCTTTGATGTAGTCGGCGCCTTCGGCGACCCGCTCGCTGACGAATCGGGGCACGGCCGCGGCCGTCGTGGCCGTCGGCCAATCGGGATCGTCCAGGTTCTTCCGGAGCCGGTGTGGATGTCTGCCGGGCGGCGTCAGCGGGATGAGCGCGCTCCTGACATCGGCCATCTCGGTGTTCCGGGCCGCTCGGCGGCGCAGCGCGACCATGAGCTCGGGGAGAGCTCCCAGGTCGAGTTCGGTCGTGACTCCGAAGTGGATGGCCTGACGCAGCGACTGATCATCGGCGGTATGGCTGTGGCTGTCGATCAAGCCCGGAAGAAGGGTCGCGCAAGCGGCATCAACGACTTCGGAGCCTTCATGGCCCGCGTCCCCGACTGCGGTGACTATTCCGTTCTCCACATGGATGTCGACTGTTCCGAGAATGTCCTGGCCGTCGAAGACCCGGGCCCCGGCGATCACGGTTCGACTCATTCTGTCCTCCGCACGCCTGCCCGCCACCCGAAATGCTTATGTCTGCTGCACCCGCTGATCGGAGGATAGCGTGAACGGGCTGGTGTCCACGTTCGATCCTCCGCGCCGTATGGCCGCGGACCAAGAGGGCGTTGCAACTAGCAGTGCTGCTACCAGAGCGGCGGCGCTACTAGTCGGCGAGCTGACCATCACCACCGGAGACCTCATGGGTGCGATAACCACGGGGGCTAGTCGACCGTGGGCTGGTCCGGATCGCCAGTAGTGCTTTGTCGGGTTGAGTCGAGTCCGACACCGAGGCGAGCAGCATCTCGCCGGCAAACGTCAGTCGGGGTCGGTCCACGTGGTGCAGGCGTTCGGGCCCGTGTGGCCGGTCCGGGGGCATCAGTCCAGAAGCGTGACGACCCCGGAGTTGCCGTCCACCCGCAGGCGCTGGCCGGTGGTGATGGTCGCGACCGCGTTGCCGGTGCCGACGACGGCGGGTATCCCGTACTCGCGGCAGACGATCGCGGTGTGGCTCATGATCCCGCCGACGTCGGAGACCGTGGCCGCGATCCGGGTGAAGATCGGCGCCCAGGCCGGCGAGGTCGCGGGACACACCAGGATCTCACCCGACTGCACCGAGCTCATCTCGCTGACGTGCTTGAGCACGCGCGCCCGGCCCTCGACGACACCCGTCGAGGCGCCCACACCGCGCAGGGTCTTGCCGTCGCCCTCGTCGTTCTGGCCCCACTCGCGGACCAGGTCACTGTTGATGCCCCACAGCATGACGGTCAGGGGCTCGTTGACCTCCTCCGGCGGCGGGCCCAGGGCGGGCGGCGGCTCCCAGGCCTTGAGCGCCTCGAAGATGCCCTTGCGCTCCTCGATGATCGGCCGCCAGTAGCCCGGCCCGCGCGGGGCGGTGCCGACCGACCAGCCGACGACGAGGTCGTAGATGGCCTCGGTGACCTCGCCGCGGCGCAGGAAGAACATGTCCTCCGCCTCGTCGAAGTAGCCCATCGCGGCCATCGTGCGGGCGAGCTGCTTCGACTTCCGCCAGAACGTCGCCCACATCCAGTGCTCGATGTAGAGGACGTGCTCCTCGATGTAGCGGAACACGAGCCGGGCGAGCGCAACGGCCTGGTCGAACGCCGCGTGGTCCTCGGTCGACATCAGGTCGCGGTACTCGGCCGTGATGCGGTCACGCTCGCGCAGCACGCCCGCGGTGTCGCGGTCGATGTTCTGGCCGCCGCGGAACCGACGCAGGTACTCCCGCACCGACACCATCGGGATGTCGGGAATGTCGGCCCAGGTGTCGTACGTGTGGTAGCCGCCGGGGTGACCAGGGTCGGTGTTGATGACGAACCACGGGTCGGACGTGGCGTTCCAGTCGGCGACCCACGCCTTGCCGTTCGGGTCGTCCGACAGCCGCTCGAACAGCTGCTCGACGTTCATCGACCCGTCGAGCACCGTCTCGGCGATGCCCAGCCGCTCGGCCTCCTTGGCCAATCGGCGCAGCTCGTCGTCCGGTCGGTAGAGGTCGACTTGCAGACCGCCGACCATCTGGGCGATCGACTGGTCGCCGATTCCCGGGAACGCGGACTTGCAGAGCTGGAAGAAGTTCAGGTAGGCGGCGTAGCCGATGTTCAGCATCTCGAAGTGGTACTGGTACGTCTCGTACATCGTGGTAACGAGACGCTCGAAATCACGTACCATGCGGAAACCGGCGCTGTGGCCGACGTGCTGCTCGACGGTCTCGACCGGCTCGAGGTTCGGCAGCGGAGCGAACTCGATCGCGCGGATCTCGTGGAGCTTGGCGGTGACCTTCGCCTTCCACCCGATGTAGATGGACTCCCAGTTCTCGTAGTAGTGCGACGCGCGGCCGGCGAACTCCTCGGCGCGGGCCGGGATGTCCTCCGCGGGCGCCGCGACCGCGGTGATGAAGAGCCGGCCGTTGAGGATCCGCTGGTCGACACCGTGCGCCGGAGGCATCGCGAAGATGCGGGTGTTGAACGCACCCAGTGCCTGCCACCAACACTCGCACTGGATCTCGTCGTACGGGTGCATGACGTCCGGGTGGTGCAGCCGGTCGGCGAACCAGAATCGGTTCTCGTCGAGCTCCCGGCGCTCCTCGCCGAAGAGGTGGTACCAGTTGTACATCTTCTGCCAGCCCTCGGCACCGGGCGGTGTCTCGATCTCGAACGGGCTCGGGAACTTGTTGTCGCTCATCGTTCGGCTCCTGTGAGGCGGGAGAGGTGGGATAACTCGCGAAGCCCTACTTCGCGTCGCGGTCGGGAACGAGGTGGGACAGGATCGAATCCATGAGAGTCGCCCCCGTCGACGCCTTTTCCACGGAACGATGTGACCAGACCGTCTCCGGGCGGGACTGGACCAGATAGACGCTGTCCGCGCCGCCGCCCTGTTTGATCGCGAACTCGCCGTCCTGCGGGCAGCCGAAGTGCTTCTCGACGATCCGGGCCAGCCGCAGCAGCTCGGCGAGCTCGTCCTCGGTGAGCGACTGGGTCTCGCGGCGGTCGGCCGCGACCTCGACGGTCGCCGTCCCGGTGCCGTGCTCGGCGCGCACCATCTCGATCGGCTTGTCGACGACCGACCGGTGCACGACCTCGCCGGTGACCTTGTCGATCTTGAAGCTGTCGGGCGTCGCGGTGCCGGAGACCAGGGGTTCCCCGAGGCCCCAGATCGCCTCGACCGCGATCTTGGAGCGGTCGCCGTTCTCGGGGTCGAGCGTCATGAACACGCCGGCCGCGCGGGCCTCGACCATCTCCTGGACGACGACGGCCATCGCGTCGCCACCGCCGGACAGGCCCGCCTTGCGCCGATACTCCATCGCGCGCGTGGTGAACATGCTGGCCCAGCAGTCGAGCACCCGCGCGATGACCTCGTCGACGCCGCGCACCCACAGGTAGGTGTCGTGCTCGCCGGCGAAGCTGTGCTCGACGGAGTCCTCGACAGCTGACGACGACCGCACGGCGACGGCGACGTCGTCGCCGAGCGCCAGGTACGCCTCGTGGATGCTCTCGGCGACCGCCTCGTCGAGCTCGACGGCCGCGACGAGCGCGCGGACCCGGGCGCACGCGGCGTCCATCTCGTCCGAGGACGCGTGGGCCGGGACGGCCGCGACGGCCGCATCGAGCTGGTCGCGGATACCGTCGAGAACCGCGTGCCGGTAGGCCTGGGTCGAGACGACGAAACCAGGCGGTACCCGCAGGCCGGCGTCGGTGAGCCGGGCCAGGCTCGCGCCCTTCCCGCCAAGCAGGTCGGCGTCGGCGCCCCCGGCGTTGTCGATGCGGACGATGTACGGGGCGGTCACGTGCGGCTCCGGTTGATCGTTGGATCGGTCGTCTTGGTCAGGTCGCGCGGCCTCCAGGTGTTCACCCCAGGCAAACCCGACGTCGAGACTCTGGGCGACCCGGTGGGCCCGGTCCACGTTGTTGGTCCACAATGTGGCGGCCAGGCAGTGCACGGAGTCGTTGGCGAGCGCGACGGCCTCGTCGTCGGTGTCGAACGGCAGTCAGAATCACCTTTTCGCAGGTCAGGTAAATCTCAAAAAATGACAGGCGGCTACTTCGCGGTCACGGCCTGAGTGCCGGCACGTCCTCGGGGGTGCGAGCGGGGAGAGCGCGGGCCGCGGATAAAAGTCCGGGCTGATGGATCACCGAGTCGAACGGGCTCAGCCTTCCGCTTTCGTCATGTTCGCCCTAGGTCGAGAGGACGAGCGCGGACGCGCGCTCCAGGTTCTCGATCAGTTCGAGGTCAAACGTTGTCATCGCACCGGCTTTCGATTCGTGGGCGAGCCACAGGTGAACGATGTGCGGGCGCACATGGTGGGACCGGATTGGCGACGCGCCCTGATTGCACCCACGGCAGCGATCACTGCCGGCATGCAGCCGCCCGTAGTACCGCGTCCTCCGTCAGCGTCCTCGTGATCCCACTTCTTTTCATGCACTCACTGTCCATCCCTGACGGCCGAGGTCGAAGTTGGCGCCGCCACTAGTAGCCGCGCTACCAGCGGCGCGCGAGTTCCTCCTCCCGTTCATTCGATCTCATCCGGTGCGACGAGGACGACGGGTAGGTGTCGGCGATCCCCAGGTCGCGGTCGAGCGAGACGTGCAGGTCACTCGGAAGTGGCAGTCGGTCGTCGGGGCCAGTCCGCATATCAGCTGGCCATTCACGCCGTGCAGGTGCGCACAATGATCTGACCCGCCGCACCCAGCCTCCGATCAGAGCTCGTTCCGTGACCACAGCTGAACCCGTATGGTTGGCCCGGCTGTCCCAGTAGGGACTTGATTTTGGCAAACACGGTCCTGAATGCGCGAAAGTGCCGGGCCGGGTCCTGACCAATTGCGCGGTACTGCTTGCCGACGGCGGCGGATGATCAACGAGTACCGACGAGCCGCTGAACCGCACCTGAACCCCAGGTCACATACCGGCCGGAGGGGTTTGCGCACTACGGGCTGCGGATGGCTGGCACGGAAGGGTCGCTTGTCGCCGCGTCGAGTTCACCCCGGTCGGCATCCGACACTCGACGAGGTGTGCTTCGTGCCCGTCACCGGCGATGACGAGCCGTTCGCCCGGGGCGTCGGCCGGGCGCGCTCCCGGACGGCCGCGACGAGCTCGCCGGTCGTAGGGGCAGGTGAGACCGGCACGGGGAGCGCGTGTGCGGTCGGTGATCATCAGGTGATCGTGCTGTTGACGAACGCAGGGAGGACGGTGGTCCCCAAGCCGCCGAGCACGCGGGTGTGCGGGCCGATCAAGTTGTCCGGGTCACGGGGACCGGCGCCGAGCGCGACTACTTGAAATCGCTCGTGCGGGCGAGCATCGATCGCTCCTCGTCAGGGCTCTTCGTGGATTGGGCGGGAGGTCGTCCGGGTCCGCGGGCCCGAACTCATCCAGCCACGCTCGCACGCCTGGTCCAGTAAAAAGGCAGCTCGCAGGCTGGAACACGGCCTGGTGGTGCGGCTGCTAGTGGCAGCGCCGTCTTTCGCCCCCGGTGACGCGGAATGAATCGTGGCGGCATGGCAGCGCAGGAGAGGGTCGTGCAGGTTCACGATTTCTCCGGCGAGGAGCTAAAAGACGTCGCCGGTGAGTTCTGGACCCCGGATCCTCCGGGCGCATCCGGACCTCCGCTGGCGTCTGGCGGGTCAGGAGCTGGGCGAGGCCGTCGTGCTCCGCCGGTCTCACGGGGGAAGGCCGCCAGAATCTCTGTGACGCAGGCCGCAACGGCGTTCAGTGGCATGCTGCTGGACGACAGCTTCCGGTTCTGCGGGGGCGTCGGAGCCAACCCGGTGCAGGGTGCGTTCTCTGCCGGGGCGCAGAACGTCGTCGTGGTCGACCCCGTGCCGTTCAAGCTGGAGAAGGCCCGGGAGTTGGGAGCGACGCACACCTTCACGGACCCGGGGCGCGGCGGCCGTATTCATACCCATCGGTTCGGATCAGGGTCGTCGGCGCCCTATGCCGAGCCAGGTGCCATGCGCATATCGACCAGGCATCGGTACACCTTGAGATACATCAGGGAGCTCGACCTGGTTACGGGCGCGGGGCAGGGATGTGGTCATCGAGATCGTGCGCGCGAACCGCACGATCTGTTCAACGACTGCTATTCAATGATGCGGCAGCTGATGGTTCAGCACTTCGGCGGGAAACCGGACTACTTCCGAGCGGATGCCGAGGAAAGGGGAATGGATTGACAGGCCTACGCCAGGAGACAACCCAGGTTCTGGTCGTCGGCGGCGGCCCGGTGGGGATGGCGCTCGCACTCGACCTCGCGCAGCGGAATGTCGACTGCATGGTTGTCGACGCCAGCGACGGGAAGGTGCGCCACCCGAAGGTGAGCACGGTCGGCCCGCGATCGATGGAGCTGTTCCGCCGCTGGGGTCTCGCCGGTGAGATCCGCAGTGCCGGTTGGCCGGGCGACCACCCGCTGGACGTCGCCTGGGTGACCCAGGTCGGCGGGTACGAGATCTATCGGTTCGAACGGGGCACCGCGGACACTCGGCCGGAGCTCAGGCACACCCCGGAGCCTGACCAGATCTGTCCGGCGCACTGGCTCAACCCTCTTCTGATGAGGGCTGTCGGGACGTATCCCGACGGTCCGTTACGACTGGGTCACCGGGTGGGTGGCTTCGAGCAGGACGACGACGGAGTCACCGCGTCGATCACCGACATGACGACCGCCGAGTCGTTCACCGTCCGCGCCAGCTACCTCGTCGCCTGTGACGGTGCGGCCTCGCCGATACGCACGGCATGCGGTATTGACGCTCCGGCGCGGCACGAGGCGCAGGTGTTCCGGAACATCCTCTTCCGCGCGCCCGAACTGCCGAGGCAGTTGGCCGCGCAGGGCCGCCGGCCCGCGATGGTCTATTTCTTGATGCTGTCGGCCGCCCTGCGCTACACACTGCGCTCTCTCGACGGCAGGGACACCTTCAACATGGTGGTCTCCGGCGACGACGACCCCGCGTCCCTCGTCGAGGATGCGATCGCGTTCGACACACCGACCGAGTTGCTGTCCGACAGCACCTGGCACCTCACCCATCGAGTGGCCGACCGCTATCGACACGGTCGGGTCCTCCTCGCCGGTGACGCGGCGCACACGCTCTCCCCCTCCGGGGGATTCGGCCTGAACACGGGTATCGGTGACGCCGCCGACCTGGGCTGGAAGCTCGGCGCCGAGCTGTCAGGCTGGGCTGGGAGCGGGATGTTGGCCAGCTACGAGACCGAGCGCCGGCCCGTCGCGCTCAGGAGCCTGGAGGCGGCCAACACGAACCTGCGCCGGACGATGAATCGTGAGCTTCCAGCCGATCTGCGGGCGGCAACCCCGGAAGGGGAACAGGCCCGCGCGGAAATGGCCAGCCGACTGCAGAAAGGTGGCGCGCGCAGCGAGTTCGACGCGCCGAACGTGCATTTCGGGCACGGCTACTCCTCGCCTCTCGTGGTCGGTGAGAGCGTCGACATCTCGGCAGATTGGCGGCCGGGCAGCGATCCTGGGTTCCGCGCCGCCCATGCTTGGGTTCGGCCGGGGGTCTCCACGCTCGATCTGTTCGGTCGTGGGTTCGTGCTGCTGTGCTTCGACGGCAGCGACCGCCTCGACGGCGTCGAGCGCGCGTTCGCCGAACGTCGGGTTCCGCTGGAGGTCACCAGGTGCGAGGACGCGGAGATCGCGAAACTATACCGCTTTCCTTTCGTCCTCGTGCGGCCGGACGGGCACGTGGCGTGGCGCGGTGACCGTGCGCCGGATGACCCCGGGAAGCTGGCCGATGTGGTGCGCGGGGCAGCCTGATGTTCAGCATTCGGGGGTGGCAGCCACATGATCTGGCCGACCCGTACCCGGTGTATCGGCGTTATCGCGATCAAGACCCGGTTCAACGCGGGGACGGCGACGCTTGGTACGTCTTCGGCTTCGATGACGTCGACACCGTCCTACGGAGTCCGGATTTCGGACGTGGCCCCGGTGCGCCGGTCAATCCGGAGCGAGCAGCTTTGCATCGGATCGTGCAGAACTGGCTGGTGTTCCTGGACCCGCCGCGACACACCGAGCTGCGAAGAATGGTCAGCGCGGAGTTCGCGCCAGCGGTCGTCGCGGGCCTGCGGGGTCGGATCGCCGCAATCGCCGCCGAACTGGTCGCTCACATAAGCAGCACACCGATGGTCGACTTCGTCGAAGAGTTCGCGGCCCCGTTCCCGGTTCTGGTGATCTCCGAGCTGCTTGGCGTGCCGGCGGAACATCGGATGTGGTTGCGGCAGCGCGCGATGTGGCTGCAGGAGGCGAGCTCGGCCCGTATCGGCCATCGGGCCGATGGTGTCGATCGGGCCGACCAGGCGGCTCACGATCTCGAGGAGTACTTCGGCGAGCAACTCGAGGCGCGCAGGGGCGACCCGCGCGAAGACCTGGTCTCGCTGATGGCGGGAGCGCAGCAGCGCGGCGAGGCGACGACCGAGGAGATCGTCGGCACGTGCGTGCACCTGCTGACCGCGGGTCACGAGACGACTACCAACCTCATCAGCAAATCGGTACTGATCCTGCTGGACGCCCGCGACCTCGTCGACCGACTGCGCTCAGAGCCGGAGTTGCTACCGGTGGTGGTCGACGAACTCGTGCGATACGACCCCCCGGTGCAGATGGTCAGCCGGTGGGCATACCGGGACTTCTCGCTCGGTGGCAAGACCATCCGCCCGGGCGACAAGGTGGTGCCGGTCATTGGCTCGGCCAACCGTGACCCACTGCGTTTTCCGGATCCCGACGAGCTCCGTCTCGATCGTGCGGTCGGCCGGCACAGCGGGTTCGGAGCCGGCATCCACTACTGCCTCGGCGCGAATCTGGCGAGGACCGAGGCGGAGATCGGGCTGGCGGCACTGTTGAAAGCAATGCCCGAGATGAGTCGCGCCGATGAACCGGTGTGTTACGGCAATGACATCATCTTCCACGGCCCAGTTCGATTTCCACTGCGGGCGCGGGTGCGGGTATAGCGGTGAGCAATGGGTGTGGCGACTGCTCCCGCGGGTGGCATCGAAAGAGTGGAGGGGTGCGGATCAGATGAATGAGACGTCAGATAGAGATGTTCTTGAGCGGTTGGCGGCCCCGGAGTTGCGGGGGAATCCGTATCCGTTGTTGCGTTGGTTGCGGGAGAACGAGCCGGTGCATCGTACGGAGGCGGGGTTCTTCCTGATCAGTCGCCACGCCGATGTGCAATGGGCGTTGAGTCGGACGGGTGATGCACTCGTCGTTCCGGACCGGGAGGAAATGGCGCGGCAGTTCCCCGCGGCTGGCGACCATGCGGCGATCGGGACCGCGCTCGAGATCTTCGGTGCGATGCTCAGGCCGGGTTATGCGGCGCTGCGTCGGATGATGAGTCGAGATCTGGCCCGCTCGCGAGTTGCGCGGGTAGGAGAGAGCATCCTGGTCAAGGGCGCCCAATTGATCGATGGTATGGCCGAGCGGTTGCACGACGGCGAGGCGGTCGACTTCCACCAGGAGGTATCGCGGCCACTGACGTTGGCGGTGTTTGCCGAGCTGTTCGGTATCGACGAGGTCGAACGCGATTGTGTCGCGACTGACGTGCTGGCGACCGCCTGTGCATTGGAAGCCGTGAGTACGGAGGCGCTGGAGGCGGCGGATGCAGCGAGCGAGCGGGTGGAGTCCTACTTCCGCCTGTTGATCGCTGATCGTCGACGTTCTCCTCGGGATGATCTGATGACGGCGTTGGTGGCGGCTCATGACGAAGACGTGGACCGTCGGGGCGACCGGTTGATCCTCGGGCTGTTGTGGGTGCTCTGGTTGACCGGTTTCGACAGTTCAGCGGCGGGGCTGGACCGTGGCATGCAGGCGATACTGGATCATCCGGACCAGCTGCACTGGTTGCGTGGCGACGACCAGCAGGCGGCTGCTTTCGTCGAGGAGGTGTTGCGGTACGACAGTGTGATCCTCTTGACGCCGATTCCGCGGATCGCGGCCCGCGACATCGAGTTCGGGGATCGGATGTTGCCTGCGGGGGCGATGGCGCGGATGGTGATCGCGGCGGCGAACAGGGATCCTTCGGTTTTCCCGGATCCGGATCGTTTCGATCCGTCGCGGGACAACAGGCCGACGCTGAGCATGGGGTACGGCCCGTACTACTGCAATGGTGCGGCGCTGGTGCGGGCCGAGATGAGCATCGTGCTGACCATGATCCACGACAGGTTTCCGGACCTGGTGGCGGCAGGCGAACCGGTCTGGACCGAGGCCATCGGCACCGCCAACGGCATCCGCGGGCTCGACCGGTTTCCGATCCGGATGGGTGGCACGCGGTGAGCGAGTCGTCGGGAGTGAATGTTCTGGAACGGTTGGCGGCGCCGGAGTCGCGCAGGAATCCGTATCCGTTGTTGCGCTGGTTGCGGGAGAACGAGCCGGTGCATCGAACGGAGGCTGGATTCTTCCTGGTCAGCCGGCATGCCGATGCGCACTGGGCGCTCGGGAACACGGGGGATGCGCTCGTGGTCCCCGACCGAGAGGATCTGGCGCGGCAGTTCCCTGCGGCCGCGAGTCATCCGGCGATGGAGGTCGCGCTCGACGGCTTCGCCGCCAAGAGCAAGCCCGGCTACACCTCGTTGCGTCGGATGATGAGCCGGGATCTGGCGCGCACTCGCGTTGCACAGGTGGGCGAGAGCATCCGGCTGAGGTGCGCCCAGCTGATCGATGGTATGGCCGAGCGGTTGCACGACGGCGAAGCGGTCGACTTCCACCAGGAGGTGTCGCGACCCCTGACGTTCGAGGTGTTCGCGGAGCTCTTCGGGGTGGATGGCGACGAGCGTCACGGTGTCTCTCGGGACGTGCTCGAGGTGGCGGGCGGCCTGGAGGCGGTCGATGAGGAGGCGTTGAAGGCGGCGGATGCAGCGAGCGAGCGGGTGGAGTCCTACTTCCGCGGAGTGATCGCTGATCGCCGCCGGTCGCCTCGAGACGATCTGATGACGGCATTGGTGGCCGCACACGACACCGATCTGGAGCGTCCGGACGACAAGTTGATCCTCGGGCTGTTGTGGGTGCTCTGGATGACCGGTTTCGACAGTTCAGCGGCGGGGCTGGACCGTGGCATGCAGGCGATACTGGATCATCCGGACCAGCTGCACTGGTTGCGTGGCGACGACCAGCAGGCGGCTGCTTTCGTCGAGGAGGTGTTGCGGTACGACAGTGTGATCCTCTTGACGCCGATTCCGCGGATCGCGGCCCGCGACATCGAGTTCGGGGATCGGATGTTGCCTGCGGGGGCGATGGCGCGGATGGTGATCGCGGCGGCGAACAGGGATCCTTCGGTTTTCCCGGATCCGGATCGTTTCGATCCGTCGCGGGACAACAGGCCGACGCTGAGCATGGGGTACGGCCCGTACTACTGCAATGGTGCGGCGCTGGTGCGGGCCGAGATGAGCATCGTGCTGACCATGATCCACGACAGGTTTCCGGACCTGGTGGCGGCAGGCGAACCGGTCTGGACCGAGGCCATCGGCACCGCCAACGGCATCCGCGGCGTCGACCACCTGCCCATTCGCATGGGAACGGCAGGGCAGTAGGAGGATGACGACCGCCCCGCTCGCGCCCGCACCCGCGCGAGTTCGCCGACCAGCGCCGGAGAGGAGCCCACGAGCGGACACGACACCGCGACGACGCGCCGCCCAACCGCTGCCGCATTTTCGGCCAACCGACGCAGCAGTGTCGATCTGCCGATGCTGGCCGAGCCGTGCGAGAACAACCGTCGCGCAACGTGGTTGCGAACCGCGCCCGCTTCCGCTCACGGCCCACCAACCCCGTCCTGGCGGGCCATTTCCAACCGCCCCGCCAACGACTCGCAGGGCCGCAACGCCGGGTCGGCACGCAACACCTGGGCATGCAGCCTGCGCAAGTCCGCGTCCGGTTCCACACCGAGCTGAGAATTGAGCAGTTCCCACACGTCCCGATACACCCGCAACGCCTCGGCCTGCCGCCCTGCCCGATACAGCGCGAGCATCTGCAGCTCACGCAACCGCTCCTGCAGCGGGTGCGACCGCGTCAGCATCGCCAGATCCGGTAGGACTTCGGCATGCCGACCAAGCTCGATATCGAGCTCGATCCGCTCCTGCAACGACAGCAGCCGCAGCCGTTCCAGCCGGTCCCGCTCGGCCTCGACATATTCCCCACGGGCCCCGCCCAGCGCCTCCCCTCGCCACAGCGCGAGCGCCCGACGCAACTCCGCCACCGCGGCGCGCCGGTCGCCGGATTCACGCAACGCGCGTCCGCGCCGGACTCGTCGGTCGAACTCAACCAGATCCAACGCGTCGGACGGCACCGGCAATTGGTAGCCGCCACCGCCCGACCTGATGCGACACTCATCGCCGCACACCGACAGTAATCCCCGCAAGCGCGACACGTACGTCCGCACGGCCGACGAAGCCGTCTCCGGAGGAGACATCCCCCAGAGGGCCTCGATCATCCGCTCCAAAGAAACCCACCGGCCCTCGGCGAGTAACAACAAGCCCAGCACCGCACACTGCTGCGGGGTTCCCAAGTTCAGTTCCCGATCGTTGTTGCGAGCCTGAATAGGCCCCAACAGCTCAAACCGGAAGGTCACAGAAATCACACCCGTCCCTGGCTCGAAGGCGGCGGGCCCGTCGGTACGACGTGCGGACTCCCGTCCCCGGCACCTCCGGCCGGGAAGCATTTCGACCACTGAGGCGGGGTGCGGACATCTCCGCGCGCCTTCGTAGCGGTAGGACTCCAACGCGGCACCTGCATACCCACCACTCTCCTGGCGGGACGGGCGCCGGGGGGGTGCTTCTGGTTCTAGTACCGCCAACAGCGCTGGGCTCTCCCGACCCGCCGGCCCGCCGGCGGGCGCACCGCGCCAGCGGGTCCAGGCTCGACGTCGGACGGCGGTACCGGAACGCGGCGAATCATGCAGCGAACTCGCGGCCCGCTCCATGTCTGGGCACAGGTCGAGATCGTGTGAGAGATGGTGATCCGGCAAGCCGGAGTATGGCTCTGGCCACGAAGGATCATCGTTGACCGAGATCGACACGGGGGGCGGGTCCGTCGAGCAGAGGCCCCGCCTTCGGCACGTTGATCACGAGCCGGACCGCCGTGCCGGCGTACGGACGCAGTTGCCGCTCATCAACCATTTACGCGACGTTGGCACCCGCGACCGAACCTGGGGAGAGGCTTGCCGATCCGGGGTACGGGAGGAGTGGCGATGAGCGAGTTCGTGACGGCTCTGACCGAGGTGGTCGGCGCGGAACATGTGCTTACCGGTGAGCGAATCAGCGAGGACTTCGGGCACGACGAGGCACTGTCCATGCTCTCCGAGCCGCCCGCCGTGGTGGTGCGTCCGGTCAGTTCGGCGGAGGTCTCGGAGGTGCTCCGAATCGCCACGGCGTGGGATGTGCCGGTCACGGCGCGTGGCAGCGGCACCGGGTTGTCCGGTGCCGCAATCCCGGAGCCGGCCGGGCTGGTGATCTCGTTCGAGCGGATGAGCCGAGTGCTGGAGATCGACGTAGACAACCACGTCGCGGTGGTCCAGCCAGGGGTCACGCTCACCGAGCTGGACGAGGCGGCGTCGGCGCATCGGCTGACTTACCCGGTGTACCCGGGCGAGCAGAGCTCCAGCGTGGGCGGCAACATGGCTACCAACGCGGGCGGGATGCGCGCCGTGCGCTACGGCGTGACCCGCCACCAGGTGCTCGGGCTGGAAGCGGTGTTGCCCACCGGCGAGGTCATCCGCCTCGGCGGCAAGCTGGCCAAGGCCAGCTCTGGCTACGACCTTGCCCAGCTGATCATCGGATCGGAGGGCACCCTCGCGGTGGTCACCGAAGCAACCCTGCGGCTCTCCCCGCAGCTGCCGCACCAGGCCACCGTGCTGGCCCCGTTCCGCACTGTGGAAGAGGTGGCCAGGGCGGTGCCACCGGTGTTGGCCAGCGGTCTTGCCCCGCTGATCCTGGAGTACATCGACGAGTTCATGATGGCCGCAATTACCCAGTCTCAGCAGTTGGACCTGGGTATTTCGGCCGAGATCAAGGACAGCGCGAAGGCGTACCTGCTGGTGATGCTGGAGGGTAGCTGCACCGAGCGGCTGGAGGAGGACACCGGGCGGCTCTGCACGCTGCTCACGGAACTAGGCGCGGTCGACATGTACGTGCTGCCCGGGTCCGCCGCGCGCCGATTGCTCGAGGCGAGGGAAAAGGCGTTTTGGGCCGCCAAGGCGGCCGGCGCAGATGACAGCGTCGATGTGGTGGTGCCCAGAGCTTCCGTTCCGGAGTACCTGCGCATCTCGGCCGAGATCGCCCAGCGGTATGATTCCCCCGTGCTCGGCTGTGGCCACGCCGGCGACGGGAACGTGCACTTCGCGGTGTTCCAGCCGGATGACCTGGTCCGGTCGGCGTTACTGCGGGAGCTGTTCGAGGCGGGCATGAAGCTCGGTGGCCTGATCTCGGGGGAGCACGGCATCGGGAAAGCCAAAAGGCGATACTTCCTGGAGCTGACCGACCCGAATACGGTTGCGCTGATGCGCCGGATCAAGCAGTCGTTCGATCCGCACGGCATCCTCAATCCTGGGGTACTGCTCGATCGACCTGAGTGATCGTGTCGAGCCGACGAGACGAGGAATTCTGGCGCGGTGGATGCGAAGGCCCGACCGTTGCGCGGCCGCGCCCAGCGTGGACCCTGTGGCGGCCAGGACGAGTCTCAACAGCCTCGACCCGCATCAGACCTGAATTACTGGCCAGGTCGTCCAGACCGACGGGGCGGCCATTCCTTCGAAGCCACAGTGCGGCAGAGACGCATCAGCCACACCCCCATCGCGCTGGGCAATAGCAGCATCAACCGAGGCAAGATCAACCTTAGGGAGAGCGCATGAACGGCGCGCGGCCGCTGATCAACGCGCTGGTCGACGGCGGGGACGAGATGTGCTTCGCCAATCCAGGCAACGTTGCCGGCGGACGTGTCGTGGAGCTCGGACGCCGGCGCGGCTGCCCGATCCCGGCGCCGGCGGCGTCGCCGAGCGTGTCCGGCGAGGCGATCGCAAGCGCGGCCAAGGCACTGCGCTGCGGCGAGCCGGGTGTGGTGCTGATCGGTGGCGACGCCACCGCGAGCCGGGCCTCTCCGCCGCCGCGCGGATCGCCCAGGCCACCGGGGCGAGGCTGCTCTGCGAGACCTTCCCGGCAGGGCTGGAGCGCGGCGCTGGCCGACCAGTGGTGGGCCGGCTGGGCTACCTGGTCGAGATTGCCAGCATCCAGCTGGACGGCGCCGAGCACCTGGTGCTGGCCGGCGCTCGTTCACCGGCGACGTTCTTCGCCTACCCGGGGCAAGCCCAGCGACCTGGTGCCGGAGGGCTGTCAGGTGCACCCGCTGACCGAACCGACCGGCTCGGCGACCGAGGCTCTGGTCGCGCTGGCCGACGAGCTGGCGCCGGACACCGCCGCTCCTCGCCCCGGCCGCCAACCCGGCACGGCCAACCGGTGCGCTGACCGCCGAAGGCTGCCGCCGCGATCGGCGCGGCGCTGCCGGAGGGCGCGATCGTGGTCGACGAGTCGATGACCTCGGGATTCGTCCTGCCGTCGGCGACCGAGGGCGCGACGACAGCGTGGCCCCACTCGACCAGGCCAACCGGACGAACGTGCCTTTCATGATGGCCGTCGCGATTGGCATGAACCGCGCCGTGACCGGTCCCCGATTCGTGGCGACCATTCGTCGCCGAGTAAATGCCCCCGAACGGGGTGCGGCGCCTGATGACCAGGCACAACGGTCGGAGGTGAAGGCTCAGCACGAACTTGTGTGCGCGCTCAACCTGTTAGGTTTCAACTTGCGACGTGGCGTGCGGCCGGCATGGTCCTCGCGCGGTCACGTCCCTTTCGTGTGCCCGAAACCAGGGAGAAAATGCCGTGAAAATCGGAATCGGACTTCCGAACCAGGTCCGCAACCTCGACCCCACCGTCATTCCGCGGTGGGCGGCCAGGGCGGAGGAGGCCGGGTTCTCCACGCTCGGCACCGTCGGCCGCTATGCCTATCCGGGTGTGAGTGACACGGTCGCGCTCGCATCGGCCGCCGGCGCGACGAGCCGGATCGGGCTGCTCAGCCACGTGCTGCTCGCCCCGACGTGGCCCCCGTACCTGCTGGCCAAGGAGCTCGCCGGCATCGACGGTGTCTCCGGCGGGCGCCTCACGCTCGGCATCGGGATCGGCGGGCGCGACGACGACTTCGTCGTGGACGGCCTTTCGATCCGCGGTCGCGGCAAGCGCCTGGACAGCGACCTGCAGACCTATCGCAGCGTGTGGAAGGGCGAGCCGGTCGGCGGTGGGCCGAACCCGGCCGTTCCGGACGGAACCCGACAGGTCCCGCTGCTGTTCGGCGCCATGAGCGATGCCGCGTTCAAGCGGGCGGCCCGTGAGGGCGACGGGTTCATCGGGGCCTCGATGCCGCCCGGGATGGTCGCGCAGTCCTTCGACGTGGCCCGCAAGGCGTGGGCGGAGGCGGACCGCACCGAGGCGCCGCGGCTGGTCGCGATCGCCTACTTCGCCATCGGGGACGTGGACAAGGGCCGCGCGAACGTCTGGGACTACTACAGCGCCTCGGGCACCGAGGTCGCCGACCTGGTCGCGGGGAACCTGTCGGGCGGCGTCGAGGCCATCAGGAACACCGTCAAGGCGTTCGAGGACATCGGCGCCGATGAGCTCGTCCTCGGACCGGGCATCGCGGACCCCGACGAGATCTCGCGGCTGGCCGACGCCGTCCTCTGAGGCGGCGAACCGTCGTCCGCTCCGTCACGGCCCCGGCCCCGTCGGCACCCGCCGCGGCCGGGGCCGCCGGCACGTCGAGAAGCTCGTGGAGCCACCGGCGGCGAGCCACCGAACCTCGTTCTGCCGACCGTGCCCGTGCGTTTCCGCAACCGGCGACTCTACGAGCACAACTCGTGTGTGACGCTCATGCGGACCACCGGGGACGAGCGCACTGCGCTCGGCGCCGAGCTGGCCCGCAAGGTCGCGAAGGTCACCGGGCCGGCCACGGTCTTCCTGCCCCTGTGCGGCGTGTCCGCGATCGCTGTCCAGGAGGGGCGTTCTTCGACGACGGGGCGGACGCCCGCCTGTTCGAGGCCGTGCGGACCGGGCTCGCCGGCACCGGTGTCCGGCGCGGCCATGGTCGAGGCGCTGCGCGCGTCGATCAGGGAGGGCGAACGGGATCGCCTCGACGGCAAGGATTCCCGTGATCTACGTCCTCGTGGACGTGGCCGAACGGGCCACCACGGACGGCCGAGTGGTCTGCGTACTCGAAGGCAGAGGTCACGACGCCGGTCCGGCACCCTGGCGGCGTGAAGTCAGGTCGACGGCACGAGCGGCGCGGATCCCTGGACGCGGGCGACCTCGCCGACGTGGTCACGCACGCAGTCGAGGAATCCGACGAGCGCACTCACCATTCCAGTCGCTTTGTAAGGATTCCCGGTGGGCGTCTGCGTGGTCGTCCGAGGACTCAAGCGCTGAACGTGAGCCGCGAAGAGATCACCACCATTCACCTGTCGAGTTGGTCGAGGCGGCTGCCCGCAGCGGCCGGTTCAACACCGCCGCCGACGCCCTGCGGCAACGGACCGAGTCGCAAGCAGCTATCGTCCCCGTCACGAAAGCAGTTGATCATCTGGAGGAAAACTGGGGGAATCAGCCGATCGCCGACACGACGGACGATGACCGGGACGCGAGTGGCACCGAGCCCCCGTCCACCGGGGTCCGGTCGGTCACGCTGCTCCCCAGCGCGTGACCGACCGGCGGTACGGTTCAGCCACACCAACCTTCGGCGTGGCTGACCGATGGCTTACGCACCGGGATCACAGCACCTCTAACCCCCGGTCGGGTGCTCGAACCAGCGAAGCACGACCACAACGACCACCGCTGCGCCGCAACGTCAAGATCCACCATCAGCGCAAGATGCCATTCAACTCGACGACAACGGCGACTCGACCGATCGAAGGCGGACGTCGTCTTCCTCCTGTGAACGAACCGCAGATCTCGTACGGGGCATACATCCACCTTCCGTCCCAGACCGCCGGACGCAAAGACGGTGTAGCTACTAGTAGTGGCGCTACCAGTCGCGAACCAGCGGCCAGCAGGCCAACCGAAGGCAGAGGCGTAGTGAATCGAGCCCTAAGATCGCAGGCGCTTGGAAGTCTGCTCCGGCAACACCTTTCAATCCGGCACTCTCGCGGGGCGACGTCCGAGATCAGCGCAGAAACGTCCAGCAGCTGAAGCTGGACCGCAAACCCCACGGCGCACACAGCAGCAGCCCCATCATCGAAGAACGTGGTCGGCATCTTCCTGCCCCGTCGCCGGAGACGGCAACTCCGTACGAGCCGGTCCGTGGGTGGCTGAAGACCGGTAGTTGAGACGATTCGAAGCAGCTACCGCGTGCCGCGAAGGCGCCGACCGCGGCCAGGAGGCCGACGGCGCCCTGCGTCTCGAAGCAGCGTCTCGGCCGCCAGAACCCCCGAGACCGCGTTCACACCAGCGCCGGGCCACGTGCCGGCCCCTGCGAGGTACAGCCGGGGGATCGGTGTCCGGTACCGGCTGAGCGCGAGGCTCGGACGCAGCATCAACAACTGGTCGAGGTGATGGCTACCGGCGACCGAGTCCCCGCCGGCAAGGTTGCAGTTCTGCTGCTGCAGATCGTCCGGGGAGAAGGCCGCGCGAGCGCGCACGACGGCCTTCAGCCCCGGCGCGTACCCCTCGAGGACGTCGAGGACGCGGTCAGCGTAGGGCTCCCGAACATCCGACCAGCTGGTACCCGCAATTCGACCACCTGCGTCGCCCTTGATCGAGCCCGGCACCGTGCGTACCTGCACCCACACCAGGTGCCGGCCCTGCACCGGCACCCGAGTCGGGTCGACGACGCTCGTCTGCCCGACGACCAGCAGGGGTTCGTCCGGCAGAAGCCGGGCCAGCGACTGCTGGTACGTGCGCGCCATGTCGTCCACGTACGAACCCGCGTGAACGTACGCACACGAGGCGAGCCGCTCGTCCTGCCACGGAACGGGCCCATCGAGGGCTAGGTGCAGCATGAACGTACCCGGACCGAACCGGTATCCGTCGGCGGCCGCCCGCATGTCGGCGGGCACGGCGGCGTCGGCGAGCAGGTCTCCGACGAGGCGGGGCAGGACAACTGTCGACACCACCCCGCGGCGAGCTCTCAGGCGACGTCCGTCGGCGAGTGTCACTCCTGTGGCACCCGTCGAGTCGGTGTCGACGCGGGCGACCGGAACCCCCGTCAGGACGGTGCCGCCGCGGCGGCGCACCAGGCCCGCCAGCGCCTCGGGCAGGCGTCCGGCTCCGCCTTCGACCACTGACATCCCGTTGAGCATGTCGGCGTACATCTCCAGCAGCGAGAAGACCGCTCCACCGGCGATGTCGGGGCCGAAGTCGAGATGCATGCCCCACGCCGCAGCGAGCGACTTGGCCTCCGGGGTCGAGAAGTAGCGATCACCGAGGGCTCGGGTGGAGGAGAGCAGGGTGGCGGCAAACTCACCGAGGGGAACGCTGCGCCGGTTGCGCCGAACCGCCCGAAGAAACGTGAGCGTCGTCCACGACGGCTGCGGGCTGGTGTACAGCGGCAGGTACGAGGCGACCAGACCGTCGAAGACGCGGCGAAGCTGCATCCATCCGTCCGCGTCAGCGGCGGAATGCTCCTTCCACATGGCGAGCGTGGCGGCCTCGTCGCTCGCGATGCGCAGTGACGAGCCACCGTGGAAGGCCGAGGCGTACGGGGCTTCGGACCGTGCGAACCGCAGGCCGCCCGAGGCCAGCTCGTCGCCGTAGCGACCGAAGAACGGCGAACCCAGGAACAGGTTCATGTTCGTCGCGTAGAGATCGTGGACAAAGCCGGGCTCCGTCACTTCGGCGCTCCGCACCGCGCCGCCCACCTCCGGCGCCGCCTCCACCACCGCTGTGGAGATACCAGCCTCAGCGAGATCCGTCGCGGCGACGAGGCCTTGATGGCCCCCTCCGACGATGACGACATCGAACTCTTCCATGATGTCCCCCGGTGATCTTCTATCTCCCTGCAGCGCCCACGGTTGTCGCGCGGGTCGTGTCAGGTGAGCATGCTGGGACCCCGAGCTCCAACGGAATGTCGTCGTGCAGGGGGGCCGGATGTTGCGCCCGTCCGGGCCGCGCGGGCGGGACGAATGCCCGGTGGGCGGGATAGATCCCGACGCACCGCCAGCGGTCTGGAACGAGGTCTTCTCCGTCGACGACACGGCACACCGCCACCCTCCGCGAGGTCGGTGGATCTGCTCACGCCGGCCTACTCGTCAGCTCCCGCTGTGCGAGGCAGGGAAGTTCCTCGGCGAGGCCGACCACGTCCCGGGAACGGGCAGGAGGCGAAATGGCGGCTCGTCGAGGCGAACGATGTCCCTGATGTCCCTGGCTGCGCGGGCTGCCTTCGGCCATCGAGGCGGGTGCCGCATGACGGTTCGTGATGTCGGCTCTGGTACGCCCCACCATCCAATCCTGATGGCCCAGGGCGAAGACGGCGCCGCCACTAGCAGTGGCGCTAACAGCCCGGGAGGCGTGACCGCGCGAGCCACACCGCCACGAGCTGCGCGTCTTCCTCAGACCCTGGCGGACAGTTCGTGGGTATTGCGAAGCACTCCTCCTCGCGCCGCATAGAGATGGGCTCGCGTGGTGCCAGATCCTCGTGTCACGGCATCGCGCGATCAGCGGACGCGGTCATACCTTCATCGCATCGGGCAACATTCAGACGAGCAACTCGTCCATGGCATGTCCTGCAAGTGATCTTGAATGCTTAGTGATCATGATGAGGTATTGCCGAGGACGACTGCGTCGGTGCCGGAGTGGACCATCCGCGTCGACCCCACCACGTCCGGGCCCATCAGCACGCCGCAGGAACCCGGAACACGGGGGCTGTGCTGCCGAGTGGTCGAACGGCGAAGCCCTCGAGTGGTCCCGCGGTAGGTTGACCAGCATGATCCGTCTCACCGTCGACGTCACCAGCGCGCTACCGCTGCTCTCCACACCCGACTTCCGCAGGCCGGAGCTCCGTGATGGGCGACGACGAACTTGCCTTCTGCTAGCCCATCCCCTGCTCGTGGAACGTCGGACAGCTGCTTGGCCTGGTCGTGCGCGCGAACGGCCACAACATCAACCTGCACCCCAACGCCAAGTGTTCTTCCACAAGGCCATCGAATGGCCCCCTTTCACGTCCCCCGAGCCGCAGATCATCGCCTCGTCAGAACAGTTTCTCGATGGTGATCGGGAGTGAGCGGATTCGCTTTCCGGTGGCGTGGTGCACGGCGTTGGCGACCGCCGCTGGTAGGCCGACCAGGCCGACCTCCCCGAGGCCCTTGGCGCCGAGAGGGTTGACGCGGTCCGGTTCACCGACGAAGACCACGTCGACGTCCGGGATGTCGGCATGGGTGGGGATCAGGTAGTCGGCGAACGTGCCGTTGGTGATGCGGCCCGTCGCGGGATCGAAGACGGTCTCCTCGAGCATGGCCATTCCGATGCCCATCACCAACGCTCCGCTCACCTGGCTGCGCGCGGTCTTCTCGTTGAGCACCGTGCCCGCGTCCATGACCGAGAGCAGCCGGCTCACCCGGAGCATGCCGAGCTCCTCGTGGACCCTGACCTCGACGAACTGTGCGGCGGACGCTCCCGAGGGGGCCATGTCGAGCCCCGGCGCCTGCGGGTCGGGGATCTTCTCGCCGATCACGGTGAGCTCGTCCAGGTCGTGGCGGGCGAGCATGTGCGCGTACGGCTCACCGGCATCGGGATCGCTCACGAGGTGGAGGCGACCCGCGTTGGCGGTGACCTCACGGCGGGTGCGCCCGCGCAGCGGGGACCGGTCGTCGGTGCCGACGAGGTCGAGGAACGCGTCGAGGAGCCTGCGGGTGCCGTCCTCGACGGCCCCGG
Source organism: Pseudonocardia adelaidensis (assembly GCF_039543345.1). Taxonomy (NCBI): domain Bacteria; kingdom Bacillati; phylum Actinomycetota; class Actinomycetes; order Pseudonocardiales; family Pseudonocardiaceae; genus Pseudonocardia; species Pseudonocardia adelaidensis. The sequence goes on from NZ_BAABJO010000014.1 coordinate 179,425, forward strand.
CGAGCGAGGTCGCGAGCCCCGAGCCGCCGGACTGCGGGGCCGGCGGCAGGTCGCTGTCACCGAGCTCGACGTGCACCTGCTCGACGTCGAGGCCGAGCATCTCGGCCGCGAGCTGCGCCGTGATCGTGTACGTCCCGGTGCCGATGTCGGTACCCGCACAGGCGACACGCGCGGTGCCGTCCCGGCCGATCGAGATCCTCACCTGGCACGGCGTCACGTACCACTGGTACGTGACCCCGGCCATTCCGCAACCGACGAGCCATTCGCCGTCGCGCATCGACCGCGGCACGGGGTCGCGGACGTACCAGCCGAACCGCTCGGCACCGAGCCGGTAGCACTCACGCAGGGCGTTGCTCGACCATGGCAGGCCCGTTCGCGGGTGTGTCCCGGCGAAGTTGCGCAGCCGCAGCTCCACCGGGTCGATTCCGAGGCGGAAGGCCAGCTCGTCCATCGCCGACTCGAGCGCGAAGCTGCCCTCCGCGTGCCCGGGAGCACGCATGAACCCGGGGTTGGGAATGTTGAGCGCGACAAGGCGGTCCCGGACGGCGACGTTCGGGCAGTCGTACGCATCCGGCGTCCCCGTCGTCATGCGGTCGAACGTGAACTCCTCGGCCGCGACGGGGGCAGTGCCCTCGTGGTCGATGGCCACCAGCCGGCCCTCCCGCGTGGCACCGAGCCGCACTCGCTGCACCGACTCGGGGCGGTGCCCGACGGCGGTGAACATCTGCGGGCGGGTCAGCACCAGCTTGACCGGCCGGTCCAGCAGGCGCGCCGCCAGCGCGGTCAGGATCGTGTGCGGCCAGGTGCGCAGGCCGGCGCCGAACGCACCGCCGAGGTGCGGGACCAGCACACGCACGGCCGTCTCCGCGAGGGAGAACACGCCGGCGAGGGTCCGCCGGGCCTGCATCGGCCACTGGGTGGACTCGTGCACCACCAGCCGCTCGTCGTCCCAGCAGGCGACCGTGGCGAACAGCCCGAGCGGGTTGTTCGTCACCGGCGCCGTGCGGAACGTCTCCTCGTAGCCGACCTCCGCCGACGCCAGCGCGGCGATGACGTCGCCGTGCTCGGCGTCCGTCCCGAACGGGTTGCTCCTGATCGGGGCGGCAGGGTCGTCGATCGCGAGCACCGGGACGGTCTCCTCGTAATCGACCCGCACGAACCGCGCCGCGTTCCGCGCCTGCTCGGGGGACTCCGCAACCACGACGGCCACGTGCTGCCCCTGGTGCAGGACGCGATCGTCCCGCAACGGGAACCGCGGCGGCGGTCCGAACGGACTGGCCGGGGCGTCTGGAAGCGAGGGGATGTTCTCGTGGGTGAGCACGGTCAGGACGCCGGGCGCGGCGAGGGCGTCGACCGTGTCGATGGCGCGGATCCTGCCCACGGCGATGGTCGACCCGACCAGCACGGCGTAGGCCATACCCGGATAGGTGACGTCGGACGGGTAGGTGGCGGCACCGGTGACCTTGAGCGTGCCGTCGATCCGATCAACGGGTTCACCGATGATCTTGTTGGCGGTGACGGTGGTCATGACGGGACTCCCGAGACGTCCTTGAGGACCCGGACGATCGTGCGCTTGGCGAGCTCGACCTTGAACTCGGTGCCGGGCACGGTGAACGGGTCACGCACGGCGGCTTCCGCGGCGGCGCGGAACGTGTCGGCGGTGGCCGGGGCGTCCCGCAGGACGTCCTCGGCTTCCCGGGCCCGCCAGGGAATCGTGCCCACCCCGCCGAGCGCGAGCCGGGGCGTACGGATCGTGCCGTCCTCGACCGACAGGGCCGCCGCGGCGGACGTCAGCGCGAACTCGTAGGAGGCCCTGTCCCGCACCTTCAGATAGGCCGAGCGCATGCCCGAAGGCAGCAGGGGCACGTCGACGTGCGTGACCAGCTCGCCGTGCTCGAGAACGTTCTCCACGTCGGGTCGCTGGCTCGGAACCCGGTAGAAGGCGGTGAGCGGGACGGTCCGCGAGCCGCCGGTGCCCTGGAGGTGCACAACCGCGTCGAGGGCGACGAGCGGCACGCACAGATCGGACGCGTGCAGGGCGATGCAGTTCTCGCTCGCCCCGAGGATCGCGTGCATGCGGGCGGGCCCGTGCACCGCCGCACAGCCGGAGCCGGGTCGGCGCTTGTTGCAGGCCGTCACCCTCCGGTCGCGGAAGTACCGGCAGCGGGTCCGCTGCAGGAGGTTCCCGCCGATGGTGGCCATGTTCCGCAGCTGCGGCGAGGCTCCGGCCAGCAGCGCCTCCCTGACGAGGGGGAGGCGCGCGATCACCACGGGGTCCTCCGCGAGGTCGGCCATCGTGGTAAGCGCACGAACGCGGAGCACGTCGCCGACCTGTTCGGTGCCGGCGAGCGGGAGCCGCCCGATGTCGACGAGCCTGGTCGCCTCGCCAACACCGTCCTTGAGCAGCAGATCAACCTGCGTCGTGCCGCCGGCGAGGTAGGCCGCGGCCACGTCCGCGGCCACGAGCGCGATGGCGCCCGGCACGTCCTGCGCGCGCACGTACTCGACCGTGCTCATCGGCTTACACCACCTGCCGCGCGGTGTCTCGGATCGCCGCGACGATGTTCGGGTACGCGCCGCAGCGGCAGAGGTTGCCGCTCATGTACTCGCGGATCTCGGCGTCGGAGCCTGCGCGCCCCTCCTCGATGAGGGCCGCCGCCGACATGAGCTGGCCCGACGTGCAGAAACCGCACTGGAACGCGTCGTGGCGGATGAACGCCTCCTGCAGCGGATGCAGCCCGCCCTCCGGCGCGAGCCCTTCGATCGTGGTGACCTCCCGGCCGTCGCACTGGGCAGCGAGGACCAGGCACGACACGACTCTCCTGCCGTCCAGCAGGACGGTGCACGTGCCGCACGCGCCCTGGTCGCACCCCTTCTTGGTGCCCACGAGCTCGAGGTGGTCGCGGAGCAGGTCGAGGAGGGTGATCCCGCCGTCGACCGCGCCGCGGAACGCCACCCCGTTGATCCGCAGAGCGACGTCCGCGATCCCGGTTGATCGTCCGGTATTCATTTCGAGATTCCTTCTGTCGCGCGGGCCGGCCAATTTCCGGTTGGGGCCGCTGGGCTCCCCGGTCTGACAACTGCTTCCTGCGGCAATGGTCTCCGGTGGACGCCGTCATGAGCCAACACTCGCTGCCTGGCGGGGCTACAGTCTGCGCCTGTGGCCACCCCTGAGCTGCGGCAACTGCGCTACTTCCTGACGGTCGCCGAGGAGCTCCGCTTCAGCCGGGCCGCCGAGCGCCTACGCATCAGCCAGCAGTCGCTCTCCCAGCAGATCACCGCGATCGAGCGGCAGCTGGGCGTCCGGCTGTTCGATCGCGACAGCCGGGGCACTCGGCTGACCGCCGTCGGCGCGGCGTTCGTCCCCGAGGCACGGGCCGTCCTGGACCGGGCCGAGCAGGCCCTGGCTACTCTCCAGCGCGCCCGGCGGGGCGAGGTCGGCAGCCTGCGCCTCGCCTTTCTCGTCACCGTCGCGAACCACGTGCTTCCTCCCGTCGTGCGCGCTCTGCGCGACCAGCTGCCCGAGGTGCGGATCTCCACCGACTTGACGACCATCGCGGTCCTCGTCGACGGCGTCAGGAGCGGGGAGTACGACGCCGCCTTCACCCGTCCGCCCCACGTTGACGGCATCGCGTCCAGGACGTTGGCCCGCGAGCCGGTCTGCGCCGTGCTGCCGGAGGGCCACCGGCTAGCCCAGCACGCCGAGTTGGAGCTGCGCGATCTCGCAGAGGAAGCCTGGGTGACGACCCCGCCCTCGTCGTGGCCGCCCTGGCACCGTGTCTTCGACAACAACTTCCAGGAGGCGGGGTTCACCCCGTACGTCGTCCAGACCGAGCCCAGCATCCAGAACCTGCTCGGGCTGGTCGCGGCGGGTGTGGGTGTCACCCGCCTCGCCCGCTCGACACGGACCTTGCGCGGCACCGGCGTCGTGTTCGTCCCCCTGCGGAACGCCGAAGCGGAAACGGACGTCATCTGGCTACCCGGGAACGGCAACCCCGTCCTGCCCCGGCTCCTCGACATCGTGACCGCACTCGCCGCGAATCTTGATCTCACAGAGAGCGGCTGAGGTCCGCCGTCCCGCCGTATCACGGAACGGCGCGGCACGCCCGCCGCCGCCTCCGCAAGAGCCTCCTGACGAGGTGGCTACGAGTGACGCGAGGAGGCGCCATGAGTTAGTCGATGGCCTGCGGCCGACACGTCGAGCCGCCGCGCTGCACCCACAGCCACGCTCTACATCCCGAACGTCGCGCCACCCGCTCACCTCGCTCCTTCGCCACCAGCACGAGCAGTGCTTGCCCGTCGCTGCGGCGTCATGCTCGACCTCGGCGACATGCGCCGAACCCGCCCGAAACGCTGCCCGGCGTGTCGCCAACCCGGTGAACGTTTCACCGCGCGAGCGGGGTCTCGCTCGTCCCGAACGGGCCCCGCCCGGTGGCCGCGAACCCCCACGGCAGTAGAGGAGAACATGTCGGATGGCGGGCCCGCCTCCTCGCCCATCGCCTGCTGGGGCGACACCCGAGGTACGCCCATCTCGGGGTGTCGGGCATCGCGGCCGTCGTCGGGTTCCGCGACCTCAGGACGTTCGAGCGGGCGTTCCGGCGGCGGTACGGGATGACGCCGCGCGAGTGCCGCTGTGCGCACAGGCGGTCGGGATCCGCTCCTGCGACCCGGAAGCAGGAAATGCCTGCACGCTGAGTAGGAAACGCCGCTCGGTCGAGGTTCTGGTGCGGTCAACTGGGGTCACGGCGTGGTCGGTGCAGTGCTGATGCCTCGAACGCCAGTGATCCGAGGAGTTGTTGATGCCCGTCACTCATGAAGTGTTCAACCAGGTACCTCCGGTCGGTGAGACCGACACGGTGGACGATCCCGTGCTGCTTGATGCCTTGCATCGAGAAGGAGCCGGCTGGGCCGAGGAGCAGGTGCGGGCCGCGGGGCAGCTCGCGGGCAGCGCACAGGCGCGCGAATGGGCCCGCCAGGCAGACAGTCATCCTCCCGTGCTCCATACCCACGACCGAACCGGGCACCGCGTGGACGAGGTCGAGTTCCATCCCGCCTGGCATCACCTGCTCGGTACGGCGGTCGAACTCGGGCTGACGGCGGGTCCGTGGCTGGACGCGCGCCCGGGGGCGCACGTGGCGCGAGCCGCCACCGCCTACGCGTGGGAGCAGGTGGAGACCGCCCACATGTGCCCGGTCGGCATGACCTACGCCGCAGTGCCCGCGTTACGGCACGCGCCGGAACTCGCGCGCACCTACGAGGGTCTCCTCGCCAGCAGTGAATACGACACCCGACGGCTGCCGGCCCCGGCCAAACGCGGGGTCACGGCGGGCATGTCGATGACCGAGAAGCAAGGCGGCTCCGACGTCCGTGCGAACACCACCCGCGCAGTTCTGGCCGGTGACGGCAGCTACCGCCTCACCGGGCACAAGTGGTTCACCTCCGCCCCGATGTGCGACCTGTTCGTCGTGCTGGCCCAGGCGCCGGGCGGTCTGTCTTGCTTCCTGCTCCCGCGCGTCCTGTCGGACGGTGAACAGAACCGGATGCACCTGCAGCGGCTCAAGGACAAGCTCGGTAATCGAGCCAACGCATCGTCCGAACTGGAGTATGACGAGGCCGTGGCCTGGCTGATCGGTGAGGAGGGCGCGGGGCTGCGCACCATCCTCGAAATGGTCAACGTCACCCGGCTGGTCGTCGCCGGCGACAGCGCGGCCGTCATGCGGTCCGCCACCACGGCCGCCCTGCACCACGCCGCGCACCGGAAGGCTTTCGGCCGGTACTTGATCGAGCAGCCGCTCATGCGCAATGTGCTCGCCGACCTCGCGCTGGAGAGCGAGGCGGCGCTCACCCTCGTGATGCGGATGGCCGGAGCCACCGATCGCGCCGTACGCGGCGACGGCGAGGAGGCGGCGTTCCGGCGCATCGGGGTGGCGCTGGCCAAGTACTGGATCTGCAAGCAGACTCCCGCGCATGCCGCAGAGGCGTTGGAATGCCTGGGCGGCAACGGGTACGTCGAAGATTCGGGAATGCCGCGTCTCTACCGTGAAGCACCGCTCAACTCCATCTGGGAAGGCTCGGGCAACGTAGCCGCACTCGACGTCGTCCGTGCACTCCGGCGGGAAGAAAGCGCTCTCACGGCCCTGTTCACCGAGCTGGATCGCGGCCGCGGCGCTGACCGGCGCTACGACGAGCAGCTCACCCGACTGCGGCGCGACCTCACCGATGCCGTCCACTGCGGGGACGAGGACGTGCTGTTCTCCGGTGCTCGTCGGCTCGCGGAAAACGCCGCGCTCACCCTGCAAGCCTCGCTCCTCGTCCGGTACAGCCCGCCCGCGGTCGCGGACGCCTTCTGCGCTTCCCGACTGGGTGGCGACAGTGGTCAGGCCTACGGCACGCTCTCCGCGACCGCCGACACCCGCGCCATCGTTGAACGCGCTCGTATCACGGCGGCCTGATGTCGAAGCTCATTGCGAACCTGCGGCGCTGGTCCATCGAGCAGCCGGATGCGGTCGCGCTGCGGTACCAGGGCGGGACCTGGACGTGGCAACAGCTCCACGACCGGGTATGCCGGCTGGCCCGCGCGCTGGCCGACAGGGGTGTCGTCGCCGGCACCCGGGTGGCGTTTCTTGACAAGAACCACCCCGCGGCGATCGAACTGGTGCTTGCGGCTGCGTGGCTGGGCGCCGTCACCGTGCCTGTCAATTACCGACTCGCTCCAGCCGAGATCGCCTACATCCTTGACGACTCGGGCACCGCCGTCGTCATCGCCGGCGAGCGCTACGCCGACGAGATCGAAGCCGGGGACACCGGCGTGCAGGTCATCAGGCTCGGTGATGCTTACGAGGTGCTGCTGCGTCAGACCCCGCCGTTCGGCGATCCCGGCATCGGGGCGGACTGCTTCCTGCAGATCTACACGTCCGGCACCACGGGCTTTCCCAAGGGTGTTGAGCTGACCCACCGCAACCTGGAAGCACACACCGAGGCACTCGGGACCCGGATCGGGTTCACCCACGAAAGCGTCAACATGGCCCCCATGCCGCTATACCACGTCGGCGGACTGGCCTGGGCTCTCATCGCGGTGTACCGGGGCACGCCGCTCGTGCTCGCGCGGGACGTGGTCCCGGCCGAGCTCGTGGATCTGATCGAACGTTTCCGCGTCACCCACGCCTTTGTCGTGCCCCGCGTGCTTGCCGACATGCTGGAGGTCCCGCGTCTCGGGCACCGGGACCTCAGTTCGCTGCGAGCGCTGACCTATGGTGCGGCGCCCATGCCACTGCCGCTGCTGCGACGGACCCTCGACTCGATCCCCGCCGGCTTCTTCCAGGTCTATGGCGCCACTGAGATCTCGGGCGCGGCGACCGCGCTCATCGATGAGGACCACCAGCATCCCCGCGAAGCAGGGCACCTGAGCTCGGCCGGGCGTCCGCTGCCCGGCGTGGAGATCGCGATAGCCGACCCCGACACAGGTTCCTTCCTGTCCCGCGGACAGGTCGGCGAAGTCCTGCTGCGCAGCAGTCAGGTCATGCGGGGCTACTGGAAGCGACCCGAAGCCACCGCCGAGGTCCTGCTGCCCGGCGGCTGGCTGCGAACCGGCGACCTTGGCCGGCTCGACGAGCACGGCTACCTCTTCGTCGTCGACCGCGTCAAAGACATGATCATCAGCGGCGGGGAGAACATCTACCCGGCCGAGCTCGAACGGGTCCTCGGCGAGCACCCCGGCGTCGCCGACGTCGCGGTGGTCGGCGTCCCCGACGAGAAGTGGGGAGAGACGCCGAAGGCGTTCGTGGTCCCCGGTGCCGTCCCGCCCAGTTGTGACGATCTGCTGAACTACTGCCGTACCCGACTCGCCTCGTACAAGCTCCCGCGCTCGCTGGTGTTCGTTCCGGAGCTTTCGCGCAACGGGGCCGGCAAGGTCCTGAAGCAGACGCTGCGGCAGCACCGCGGAACGGGATAGCTGAGATCACGAAACCATTCGGGGGAGAGGAAGTGGTGAGGCTGTCAACAGCGCACGATCCCGTCCGGCAGACCGTCGTCTACCGTCTGCTCGACTCGCTCGATCGGCTCGTGCGACGCCATCGCTCGCTCGCGCATGACGGCGGTGGAAACACCGGGTCGCGCAGTGCGCTACACGTCGAGCTCATCGCCGGCGAGGTGGCACAAGACCTCGCGATGGCGCGCGGCGCATGGCACCGGTAGCCGGGAACCCGCCGAGCGAGCTGATCCGCAACCAGCTCGGGTACGAACTGCCGCGAGACGCGCGCGGAACGGGGAGGGGCCATGAACACGTCGTCGAACGCTCGCCGGCAAACCTACCGACCAAGCACCTGTGCCGACGGCCGGTCGCAACGCTCCGGCGTCCGGCCGGGGACCGACGAACTGGGGTACCGCAGCGTGAGTGGCGAGGCGCAACGTCGCCGCGAGCTGGGCGAGTTCCTCAAAGCCCGACGGCAGCAGATCGTGCGCTCCGAACTCGGGCTCCCCCCGACCGGCAGGAGAAGCGCCCTCGGGCTGC